>NZ_JBGFCD010000001.1:0-425905 GCF_041205405.1 Falsihalocynthiibacter sp. S25ZX9 | reverse complement strand
TGTCAATTTTAATGGTTTTTAGTGCATTTCAGTACGAAACGCCCACCATAAACCCCTGTATAACCTTATATAAACAAGGGATATCACTGTTTAAGGGGAAAATATTGGTGCGGTCGAGAAGACTCGAACTTCCACGGGTGTTACCCCACAGCGACCTCAACGCTGCGCGTCTACCATTCCGCCACGACCGCACGTGATATTCTGGTAGTCTGGGGCGGGGTATAGCCAAGGGATTCGGGGATGTGAAGTAGGAAAACGCGGCAATAGTCAGAAAACTTCCACCTCTGCTTCCCCCTCTGTACAAATCCCTTAAAAATGAGGGCGCGACAAAGCCTCCCCTACCCGCAGAACCACGAAATCCCTCCCATCGCCCCCAGAATTCGAACCATTGCACTCTTGCACGATTCCATGGGAAACCTTTAACCAGAGGGCACGCGGTTTTGTCCGTCTGAAACCGTACCTTTTCTGACCACGCAAGCGGCCGGAAAAAGCAGAAAACGCATATGAGGAGACTTCGGTGGTTGAATGGATTCTATCTGAGGGTCTCACGGAGTATGAGGCGGCCGTAACCTTCATGGAGCAACGCGCCGACGCGATTGCCCGTGGCGAGGCCGAGGAAGCCATCTGGCTGGTCGAACACCCGCCCCTCTATACGGCAGGCACCAGCGCAAAACGCGAAGACCTCACCGATCCCGACCGTTTCCCCGTTCACGAGAGCAAACGCGGCGGACAATATACCTACCACGGCCCTGGCCAACGGGTGGCCTATGCGATGCTTGATGTCGGCAAACGCGGCCATGACGTGCGCTGCTTCGTCAATCAGCTCGAAGCATGGGTGATTGACACCTTGGCGGAATTCAACGTAACAGGCGAGCGCCGCGCGGGCCGAGTCGGGGTTTGGGTCACGCGCCCTGATCGCCCCCTCAATGTCGACGGATCCCTCCAAGAAGACAAAATCGCCGCTATTGGTGTGCGCCTGCGCAAATGGGTCAGCTTTCACGGCATCTCGATCAACGTTGAACCCGACCTGTCGCATTTTGACGGCATTGTCCCCTGTGGCATACGTGAACACGGGGTCACAAGCCTCGTAGATTTAGGGCTGCCCGTCGAAATGGGCGATGTCGATGTGGCCCTCAAGCGCTGTTTTGAGCGGTGCGTCGCGCCCTATGAAGCCTAAGGCCGCCCTGTTCGTCGAAATAAAACGACAAAATGGTCGCAGAAGGTTTTTTACGCTTTAATTCGGCGTCGATTCCCTATGATATGCGGGCACAGCGCGAACACTTAACTCACTAAAGAGGTTCCTAATGACAAAATTTCATATTTTGGCCGCGATCGCATCCCTCGCAATCGCATCCCCTGCGTTTGCTGAAGGCGATATCGAAAAAGGCGAGAAAACATTCAAGCAGTGTAAGTCTTGCCATATGATCGCAAATGGCGATGAAGTGCTCCTCAAAGGCGGCAAAACGGGTCCAAATCTTTATGGTATCGTCGGTCGTGTTATGGGGTCCGAAGAAGATTTCAAATATGGTTCCGGCCTTATTGCAGCAAATGAAGCGGGCATCGTCTGGGACGAAGAAGCCATCGCTGAGTATGCTGGAAACCCAAAAGACTACCTCCAAGAGGTCACAGGCGATTCGGGCGCAAAAACAAAAATGACCTTTAAATTGAAAAAGGGCGGCGAAGATGTTGCGGCCTTCCTTGCAACAATGGGTCCCGCATCGGAATAAATTCCGTATTTCGTCGGAAACGATAAAAAAAAAGGGCGTCGGGACGTCTAGATGATTGCCCACAAAACAGAAGCGCTCTAAGACATGAGCGGAACACGTCGCGCAGGGCCTGCCCCTGCGCGTCCAATTTATAAAAGCACTGGGAGGCAGGACATGGCCGACGCAGCTATGACTAGCGACGAACACCACGACGAGCGGAGTTTCTTTACCCGCTGGTTTATGTCTACAAATCACAAAGATATCGGACTACTGTATCTTTTCGTCGCCGCGGCGGTCGGGTTCATATCGGTGTCTTTCACCGTTTATATGCGCCTAGAGCTCATGAACCCTGGTGTTCAGTATATGTGCCTAGAAGGCGCACGTCTGTTCGCGGATTCATCTGAACTCTGTACGCCAAACGGGCACCTCTGGAACGTTTTGATCACCTATCACGGTGTTTTGATGATGTTCTTCGTGGTTATCCCCGCCCTTTTCGGTGGTTTTGGTAACTACTTTATGCCGCTCCAAATCGGCGCGCCCGATATGGCGTTCCCGCGGTTGAACAACCTTTCGTTCTGGCTTTATGTCGTTGGCACATGCCTTGGTATTGCCTCACTGTTTGCCCCGGGTGGCAACGGTCAAAGCGGTTCTGGTGTTGGCTGGGTGCTTTATCCACCTCTCTCCACCTCGGAGGGCGGCTACTCGATGGATCTGGCGATCTTCGCGGTCCACGTTTCGGGCGCTAGCTCGATCCTTGGCGCGATCAACATGATCACCACCTTCCTCAATATGCGTACCCCCGGCATGACAATGCACAAAGTGCCGCTCTTTGCGTGGTCGATCTTTGTAACTGCATGGCTGATTCTTCTGGCCCTACCCGTTCTGGCTGGCGCGATCACCATGTTGCTCACCGACCGGAATTTCGGCACCACCTTCTTCCAACCCGAAGGCGGCGGCGATCCCATCCTGTACCAACACATCCTTTGGTTCTTTGGGCATCCCGAAGTGTATATCATCATCGTTCCCGGTTTTGGTCTCGTCTCCCACATCATCGCAACCTTCTCCAAGAAACCGATCTTTGGTTACTTGCCAATGGTCTACGCGATGGTCGCCATTGGGGTTCTGGGCTTCGTTGTTTGGGCACACCACATGTACACCGTGGGTATGTCGCTTAGCCAACAAAGCTACTTCATGATGGCGACAATGGTGATCGCGGTGCCCACGGGCATCAAGATCTTCTCGTGGATTGCCACCATGTGGGGAGGCTCAATCGAGTTAAAAACCCCCATGCTTTGGGCGCTCGGCTTCCTGTTCCTCTTCACCGTTGGTGGCGTAACGGGCATCGTTCTTTCCCAAGCGGGCGTCGACCGTGCCTATCATGACACCTACTATGTTGTGGCCCACTTCCACTATGTGATGAGCCTTGGAGCCGTGTTCTGTATCTTCGCCGGCGTCTACTTCTACTTCGGTAAAATGTCAGGCCGTGAGTATCCTGAATGGGCCGGTAAACTGCACTTCTGGATGATGTTCATCGGCGCAAACCTGACCTTCTTCCCACAGCACTTCTTGGGTCGTCAGGGCATGCCACGTCGCTACATCGACTATCCTGAAGCCTTCGCTTACTGGAACAAAATCAGCTCCTACGGCGCGTTCCTTTCCTTCGCTTCGTTCATCTTCTTTATCGGCATCATGGTCTACTCGCTGCGTTACGGTAAAAAAATCACGGTGAACAACTACTGGAATGAATACGCCGACACTCTGGAATGGACCCTTCCTTGCCCACCCCCAGAGCACACATTCGAGCAACTGGTTGATCAAAGCGTCTGGGACAAACCCCACTCACACTAAGATCGCCGACCCCATAATAAAAAGGCCCCACCATTCCCTTGGTGGGGCCTTTTTTGTTGTCAAATTTCGATTCTGTCACTTTATACCGTCAAACAAAGGCGGTCTTCTCGCGCGTTCCGGCAACCTCTTGAAGGTTTTGAATTCAACCTTCCTTCACCCTGAAGAAGCTATCTTCTTATTTGGCCTTCCAAGCGCGTACCGTCATTCGTAATCAAAATCAGGCGTCTATCGTTGACAACAAAAAGATCGAACCGCGGGGTAACTGTATTGATGCAGCGCGAGCCATCTTCATAATACTTGTAGCTGGGCGCTCTGAGTTCGCCCGCCGAGGTACTAAAAATATATGTTCCATTGTTGTTGTAATACTCGGTGCCTTCGCGACCATATTTGACGGAGTTACCCGCTAGTATCTTTTGCAGATACTCCGCGTTAACGTGCTGATCTCCATCGTGGGTATTCCAAACGGTCTCTGGTGGTGAACTAGGACAAGAGGCAAAAGCACTCTGTGCGGCAATAGTCGCGGCAAATAAATAGACTGCAAATTTCATTTCAATCTCCTTATGTTTTCCTTCTTCTGTTCCATTCTTGGTTTTGAGACGCATACGAGGCAATACAAGAGCACGGCTACATTTGTTCTGTCAACAACCCAGAAATTCGCCGCGGTCGCCTTTTGAACCCAATTCCCCCCCCTCTCGCAATAACCTCACATTAACCTAAGGGATGTGATGATGGCGTCCACGGCAAGAGGGTCGTGCGCCCCACTAAAGGAATACCTTTGTTCGTCTCGGCCAATTGGAGGTTCATTCTGAAAACCGGCGCCTTGAGCCTACTGCTCATGGCGGCCTGCTCTGGCGGGCGAAACGATGTTCCCGGTTCGGGACCCCTCGCCAATGAGCTTCAGATCGCACGGATGCTTTCCGGTAACAGCTTTGACACCCATGCCAACGGCCAAATTTATCAGGCTCGAAACGGCGGACTGCTGTCCTTCAGCTACCATCCCGAAGGGCCGCGTGTGTGCAAGGGGGTGTGGAAGGTTGACGGCGCCGAGGAGATCAACGTCCTCACCTGCAAATGGGTGTGGAACGGCCAGCTCTATTCCCAAAAAGAAAAAGTCGTCCGCTATCAATATCATATTGGTTCGGTCTACGGTTTGGATATGCTCGATGAAGCTGGCGAGTTTGTCGCTTTCCTTCCCTATAAATACGGCACCACCTATGGCTCCACCAAGTACCGAGGATTTCCCCGTTGGGAGGACTTCAAAAAGCTGAGCCAACAGCTCGGCCTCTAGCGGATTTATCTACACCGCAGACTCAAAAGGCAGGGCCCAAACGGAGCCCTGCCTTTTTAAGAAACGCGCATATGAAAAACATATGCAAATCATATGGAAAACTTACGGCTGTTTTAGCCCAGTCTGTCCTTGACCAGCGGTCCAACCCGTCCGAAATCCATTTGCCCTGTATACTTGGATTTCAACACGCCCATGACCTTGCCCATGTCACGAATAGACTCAGCCCCGACCGATTTGATCGCGTCCACAACAGCGGCTTCGCTCTCATCCGCATCAAGTTGACGCGGCAGAAATTCTTCAATAACTACAATCTCTTGCAGCTCTTTCTCCGCCAATTCAAGACGACCACCTTCTTCATAGGCGCGCGCACTTTCCTGACGCTGTTTGACCATTTTTCCCAGAATTCCGAGAATTTCATCTCCCGCCACCCCAGAATCGTCGCCCTCACCGCGCAAAGCGATGTCACGATCTTTAATTGCAGCGTTGATAAGACGTAGCGTGGAAAGCCGAGCCGCTTCCTTTGCCTTCATCGCCTCTTTCATCGCCGTCGTAATTCTTGTTCTCATGTCCATCGGTTTCCATCCCCTGGTTTCCGAAAAGTTAAGACCTAGGACAATACTCTGTGATCTCTAAGCTTTCAACCTCCGTCTATATTGGTAACATATTGAATATTAACACTAATCTATTTTCTTTTGCCCCCTTGACCCTGTTGCCGTCCGCCATTAGTTTCCGACAAGTTTGCGCCCGATTTGCCTAAGGAGTCGCCCATGTCTGCCGCCACATCGTATAAACCTTCCGCTTCACCACATCCCACTGCCTGCCTTGCGCTTGCGGATGGCACTCTGTTTTACGGCTATGGGTTTGGAGCCGAGGGCACCGAGATCGCAGAGCTTTGCTTTAATACAGCCATGACCGGTTATCAGGAAATCATGACCGACCCCTCCTATGCGGGCCAAATCGTCACCTTCACCTTCCCCCATATTGGCAATACTGGCGTCACCCCCGAAGACGACGAAACTGCCGATCCTTTTGCCTCCGGAATGGTGGTCAAATGGGACCCCACCGACGCCAGCAATTGGCGCGCAACCGAAGAATTGACCGTCTGGCTCAAACGGCGCGGGCGCATCGGAATTGGTGGCCTTGATACACGCCGCCTCACCCGCGCAATCCGCCAGCAAGGTGCGCCGCATGTGGCTCTTTCCTATTCTGAGGACGGCGTTTTTGATATCGCCGATCTCGTGGAAAAAGCGCGCTCGTTCAAAGGCCTAGAAGGCCTCGACCTCGCCAAAGAAGTGACCTGCGCGCAGTCCTATACCTGGGATGAGCAACGCTGGGCTTGGCCTGACGGATACTCAAAAGCCACGAAGCCCGGCCACAAAGTCGTTGCGATTGATTTCGGCGCCAAGCGCAACATTCTACGCTGCCTCGCCTCAGCTGGCTGCGACGTCACAGTGCTTCCCGCCACCGCGACCGCCGAAGAAATCTTGGCCCACGCCCCCGAAGGTGTGTTCCTTTCAAACGGTCCCGGTGATCCCGCGGCAACGGGCGTCTATGCCGTGCCAATGATCCAAGGTATTCTCAAGGCCGACATTCCCGTTTTCGGTATTTGCCTTGGCCACCAAATGCTTGCTTTGGCCTTGGGTGCAAAAACAGTCAAAATGAGCCACGGCCACCACGGTGCAAACCACCCTGTTAAAGATAAAGACACCGGAAAAGTTGAAATAACGTCAATGAACCACGGATTCGCGGTCGATTCTCAATCCCTTCCCAAAGGCGTCGTTGAAACCCATATTTCCCTTTTTGACGGCTCCAATTGCGGCCTTCGAGTCGACGGAAAACCGGTATTTTCGGTCCAATACCACCCCGAAGCCTCTCCCGGCCCGCAAGACAGCTATTACCTCTTTGAGCGTTTTGTAAAAGCGATGGAAAAGTAGCACTCTTTACGCGTCGGTTAATCGCACATTAACCATTCCCAGTAAATGTAGGCGTGCCCTCATAGGACGTCGCCTGCACCATGCAACTGACCCAACTTCGTACTGTGCGACCGTTCGCTACGGTTGCTCCACATCAGCCAAGAGCCGAGCGTGGACGGACTCCTATTGGCCAAATCCTCGTGCAAAACGGCGCTCTTTCGCCTGGTGACCTCGTGAAAGCGCTGGCACTGCAGGCACGGCAAGAAGTCCAAATAGGCGATATTTTGATCGCCCACGACCTAGTGACTGACCAAGACCTTTATCGCGGCCTCTCTGAGCAATGGGGGGCGCAATTCGTAGATTTAAACTTTGAGCAGCCGGACGCCCGACTTATTGACGCCATTGGCGCAAAAGTATGCCTAAAAGGGCGTTTTTTGCCTTGGAAACGGGTCGGGATCGTGACGATTATCTGCACAGCCCGCCCTGCAGAATTTGCTGAGGTGCTCCGCAACCTCCCTGAAAATTTTGGTCCTGTACGCATGGCAATCGCCTCAGAGGCCCAAGTTTTTAGTGCCTTAGAGCGGGTTCGGCAAACCTACTTAACGCATAGTGCAGAGACCTGCGTTCGCGAAGAAGAGAGTTGCCGCAACTGGCACACTCCACAGAAAAAGCGGTTCGCAACTGCCCTTATTCTCTTTATTATCATGGGAATATTGTTAGTTCCAAAATTCGTTATTTCCTTATTTTTTGGCTGGGCGGTTCTTACTCTGATTGCGTGTTCCGCGCTAAAACTCGCAGCAGCGGCAACCCAAGTCTCAAACTTTAGAAAAAAGGAAACGCCAGGGTTTCGACACCATAAGTCAACGTCAATTGCGCGCCTTCCCGTGGTGTCCGTCATGGTCCCTCTTTTCAAAGAACGAAAAGTTGCAAGCCAGCTCATCCGACGCCTATCCAAACTGTCCTATCCAAAGGAATTGTTGGACATTTGCCTCGTCGTAGAGGCCGATGACCACACAACCACACAGGCCCTCGCCGAAGCCTACCTGCCCAAATGGGCCCGCGTCGTGACCGTCCCAACTGGGGCAGTAAGGACCAAACCGCGGGCCTTGAACTATGCGTTGGATTTCTGTCGAGGGACAATCATCGGAGTATATGACGCCGAAGACGCCCCCGAAGGGGGGCAAATCCATACTGTGGTTCAAAGATTTCACGAACGTGGACAAGACGTTGCCTGCCTGCAGGGCGTTTTAGATTTTTACAATGCACAAACCAACTGGCTGGCTCGGTGCTTCACGGTCGAATATGCGACATGGTTTCGCGTTATTCTGCCAGGGCTTCAAAAAATTGGCTTTGCTATCCCACTTGGTGGTACGACGCTTTTTTTCCGACGCGAAGCACTTGAAAAACTTGGGGGTTGGGACGCACATAATGTCACTGAGGATGCGGACCTTGGAATTCGCCTTGCGCGGCACGGATATCGAACGGAAGTTCTCCCAACAGTCACCTATGAGGAAGCGAATTGCCGCTACTGGCCGTGGGTTAAGCAACGTTCTCGGTGGCTTAAAGGCTATGCAATCACATGGGCGGTCCACATGCGCAATCCTGCGAAACTACTAAAGGACTTGGGTCCATGGCGCTTTCTTGGCGTCCAACTCCTGTTTCTAGGCACCCTCAGCCAGTATATTTTGGCCCCCCTATTGTGGTCTTTTTGGCTCGTTCCTTTCTTCGATCATCACCCGATTAAAATGATCCTCCCTAGCAACGCGATAATCGCGCTCGGGATTATTTTTTTCCTATCTGAGATCCTATCAATTTCTGTTGGAATGATGGCGGTTTCGGGCCCACGACACAGACATCTTCTGTGGTGGGTTCCGACGCTTCACTTTTATTTTCCGCTAGGAGCTTTAGCGTCTTACAAAGGCATCTATGAACTTATTGTTCGCCCGTTCTATTGGGATAAAACAGAGCATGGCCTTTACGCGGAAAAGGTAGTGAAATCGTCAAATAGAGTTTGAAATAAACGCCATAATTAAATCCGGACGCTCAAGGCATCAAGTTTGAGGCGCGTCTCAAAGGCCTTTGAAATATGGCTTTTGAGCGCCAAATGTGCGGCTTCACCGTCCCGTTTTTCCAGCGCTGCGACAATGGCTTCGTGCTCATTGAGCGCCGTTTCGCCCCGCCCTTTGACCGCCAAGGAGGTGGTCGCAAGGAGAGCCATCGTGCGATGCACCAAATCCAACTGCTGAACGAGGTAGCGATTGTGCGAAGCGAGGTGAATTTGCTTGTGAAATCTTCTGTTGGCCAACGACAGCGCTTCCGGATCGCTTAAAAAACCGCGATCCTCTTCGACCATTTCGCGTAAAACACGGATTTCCTCGGGCGCGGCATGGCGTGCTGCTAAACGGGCAGCAAGCCCTTCAAGCTCAGTCCGCACCACATATAATTCCGCTAACTGATTGTGATCAAGGGAAGCCACAATCAAACTGCGACCATCCCGGGTTAAAAGGGATTGTGTTTCAAGCCGTTGAAGGGCCTCTCGAATGGGCGTGCGGGAAACGCCAAACTGCTCGGCCAATTCGCTCTCAACCAATCGATCCCCTGGCCGATAAATTCCGACGTCGATTGCGCCTAAAACCAGCGCATACGCATCTTTTTGGCCATTTTTGTGTTCACTCATGTGCTTCCCCTCGCGTATCCGCACCCTACTCCCGTGCGGCAATCGCGATCAACCCCGTTGCTGCTTCAATCACAACTCCCTACAATGCGGTTATGCAAAATCAAACTAAATCTCCAATGCCTGAATTCTCCCACATCAAACATTGGGTCTTTGACCTCGACAATACGCTATATCCGCCGTCAGATCGGCTATTTGACCAAGTCGAAGTTCGCATGACCGATTTTGTTATGACCGCTCTCAACGTTGACGAAAAACAGGCCAATTACCTTCGCCAGCACTATTGGCAAAAATACGGAACTACTTTGACTGGATTAATGGATGAACATGGCGTCGATCCCGCGCCCTATTTGACCCATGTCCATGACATCTCAGTGTCACATATGCGCCCTGCTCCGGCGTTAGCAGAGCGGATTGCAGCACTTCCCGGACGTAAAATCGTCTATACAAATGGCACCGCGCCCTATGCCGAACGGGTTCTAAAGGCGCGAGGCCTCGATGGTATTTTCGATGCAATTTACGGCGTGGAGCACGCAAATTTTCGCCCCAAGCCCGAGCGCGCTGCGTTCGAAACCATATTTTCAAAGGATGGCACCATTCCCGCCTCCGCCGCAATGTTTGAGGATGATACGCGCAACCTCATTGCACCCCATGCGATGGGAATGCGCACGATTCATGTGGCCCCCGAGCAATCGCCCCAAGATCACATTCATTATCATACTTCCGACCTAACGACTTTTCTGTCGCAGTTGGTCTAGGAGGGGTTTTCGTGCGCCCTTTTGAAGCTTACATCTAAGGCATGAATAGATCCCACACAGATATTTTAATTTCGGGCGGCGGAATTGCCGGTCTTACGGCCGCGGCGGCGTTTGGAGCGGCGGGTTTTTCCGTCATCTGCGTTGACCCGACGCCACCGATAACTGAATCGTCTAACCCACAAGCAGACCTGCGCACGACAGCGTTTTTGCAACCGGCTCGCCAGACTTTGATCGATGCGGGCCTTTGGGATTCGCTCGCGCCCTATGCGGCCCCCTTGCAAACGATGCGCATCGTCGATGCGGGTGGAGAATTGCCAGAAGCGCGCCTTATCAAAGACTTCAACGCCAGCGATATCAGTGACTTACCTTTCGGCTGGAACTTACCAAATTGGCTTCTGCGCCGTGAGATTTTGGCGAAAATTGAAACGCTTGCGAATGTAAACTTTCGCGCAGGGGTTGGAACCCAAGATGTTGTAACCCGCGAAACTTCCGCCATTGTTCGCCTGACGGATGGGTCGTCTATTTCGACCAAGCTCCTTATCGCGGCGGATGGACGAAGTTCAAATGTGCGCGCGGCGTTAAATATCCCTGTAAAAACAATTCGTTACGGTCAAAAGGCGCTTGTTTTTTCCGTTTCGCATGCACCTTCGCACGAAAATGTTTCGACCGAAGTACACAGAAGCGGAGGCCCCTTTACCCTCGTGCCCCTCCCCGATCACGATGGAAAACACTTTTCCGCTGTTGTTTGGATGGAAAAAGCCGCGAAGATCGACAGCCTTGCAACCCTATCAATAGAGGTGTTCGAAGAGAAAATCACCTTGAGATCAGCAGGTATTCTCGGCCCTCTCACCCTTGAAAGCCAGCGCAGCAGTTGGCCGATCATCAGCCAAATCGCCGCCACAATGTATGGCCAACGCACGGCGCTGATGGCCGAGGCAGCCCACGTTGTTCCACCGATTGGTGCACAGGGCTTAAACATGAGTTTAGGCGACTTACGCGTCCTCCTCGACCTCGCGACATCCGATCCAACGGCCCTTGGGACCCCAAAAATGCTCGAAAAATATAACAGGTTGCGCCATCGGGAAGCCCAAATACGCGTCACAGGCGTCGATCTATTGAACCGCGCCTCAATGGTTGGTGCGCAGGGGTTACGCGACTTACGGGCTGGCGCTTTGAACACGTTCTATTCGGTCGCGCCCATTCGGAAAACCCTTATGAAAGCTGGCCTGGGCATGCGTTAAGCTAGCCAATCGGCCCCGGACATCGCTCTTCACTCAAAAGAACATTGGCCTCAACATTGCCAATTCCCGGAAGGGTCATCACGCGCCGTCGCAAAACACGCTCAAAATCGGCAAGGTCGCGGGCCACGACCCGCAAGCGATAATCATACATTCCCAACACGTGGTGCACGGCCTGAACTTCAGGAATCGCCGTGACCGCGCGTTCAAAATCCTCAAGACTAACCCGTCCCTTGGTGGCCAGTTTTACACCCAAAAACACCGTTACTCCAAATCCCAGCGCTTCTCGATTCAGCACAAGCCGACGTCCGACAATAATTTTGGCGTCTTCTAGACGTTTAATCCGGCGCCATGTGGCGGGTTGGGACAGGCCGAACCGTTTCCCCAAGGCTCCAGCGGATTGACTGGCATCCTTCGCCAAAGCGCGCAGCAAGCTACGATCGATTTCATCAAGGTCAATCATAGGGGCAAATCCTCCGACATCTTAATCGCAGCGACCTGCATAAGCGCCTCAATATCCGCAATATGTGGCAGGGTCAGGATGCGCGTTTTGTATATTTCCTGATAATGCGCCATATCCCGTGCAAGAACCGCAAGCCTCACGTCGACACGGCCTAGGAACGTGTGAATTTCCGAAACCTCCGGTATTTTACGTGCCTCTTCAATAAATTCGTCAAATGCCCGCGACTGAGTTTTGTCCAACGTCACCCGCAGCGAAACCTCAACGCTATATCCAAGGGCCGCCCAGTTGATAATGGCCTGAACACCTTGATAAATTCCTGCTTCACGCAGTTTTTCAAGCCGCCGCGCACAAGTTCCGGCCGCAAGTCCCGACCTTTGAGCGAGTTCGGCCATCGGCAAATCAGGTTCGGCCTGCATATGCCGAAGAATTCTGCGTGATATTTCATCGGTAAGCATGAAATTTCCTAAAAACAAAAATTTGGCGAATAGAAAACACCAAACACGAGGACATTTTATTCATTTCGACAAAGAATACCATGCGAATTTCGCTATTTTCACCACAACACTACATTGCTTAACAAAAGGAGCACCGACATGCGTGTTTATTACGATCGCGATTGCGACATTAACCTGATCAAAGACAAAAAAGTTGCCATCCTCGGCTATGGTTCGCAAGGCCACGCGCATGCGCTCAACCTGCGTGACTCGGGTGCGAAAAACCTCGTCGTTGCCCTCCGTGAAGGCTCCCCATCCCAGAAAAAAGCCGAGAGCGAAGGCCTGAAAGTTATGGGAATCGCCGAAGCTGCTGCTTGGTGTGACGTTATCATGTTCACAATGCCCGACGAGCTTCAGGCAGAAACATACAAAAAATACGTGCACGACAACATCAAACCCGGCGCAGCCATCGCATTTGCCCACGGCTTGAACGTTCACTTTGGTCTGATCACACCCAAAGAAGGCATCGACGTCATCATGATGGCGCCAAAAGGCCCAGGCCACACGGTTCGCGGCGAATACGTTAAAGGCGGCGGTGTTCCTTGCCTCGTTGCTGTCGACCATGACGCGACAGGCAAAGCCCTCGAAATCGGTCTTTCCTATTGTTCCGCAATCGGTGGCGGTCGTTCTGGCGTTATCGAAACCAACTTCCGCGAAGAATGCGAAACTGACCTCTTTGGCGAACAAGCTGTTCTCTGTGGTGGTATCGTTGAGCTTATCCGCATGGGCTTTGAAACTCTTGTTGAAGCTGGCTACGCTCCTGAAATGGCTTATTTTGAGTGTCTTCACGAGACCAAGCTCATTGTTGACCTGATCTATGAAGGCGGCATTGCCAACATGAACTACTCGATTTCCAATACTGCTGAGTATGGTGAGTATGTTTCAGGCCCACGCGTTCTTCCTTACGCTGAAACCAAAGCGGCGATGAAAGGCATTCTCACAGACATCCAAACTGGTAAGTTTGTACGCGACTTCATGCTTGAAAACGCTGTTGGTCAGCCCTTCTTCAAGGGGACACGTCGCATGAACGACGAGCACCAAATCGAAGAAGTTGGCGCGAAACTTCGTGGCATGATGCCATGGATTTCCGCAGGCAAACTTGTCGACCACGAAAAGAACTAAACCATTTAAATACTTTGGAAAAGGCGCCCATCGCGGCGCCTTTTTTCGTTGAGAGGACGCGCTATGTTTGCCCAAGCAGGACTTAAAAACTGGGGACGGATTCTTCTCCTTGGCGCGCTTTGGGGTGCATCCTTTATGTTCATTGAGTTTGCGATTGTAGGCTTTACTGCTCTCTGGGTCGCAGCCATTCGCATCACCATTGCCGCCAGCGTTCTATGCGCCGTTACTTACGTCGCGGGCACCGGATTGCCAGCGACGCGAGGCCCGAACACACGGCAAATTTGGCTTTCGGCCTTAGGGCTTGGTGTCTTTGCAAATGCGGTGCCGTTTGCGCTTCTATCTTGGGGCCAAGGCTATGTTACTTCCGGATTTGCAGGTGTTTCCATGGCTGCAGTTCCTCTGATTGTGTTACCTCTGGCGCATATTTTTGTACCAAGTGATCGACTGACAGTTCGAAAAGCTATTGGATTTTTGATCGGCTTTGCGGGTGTTGCGCTGCTTGTTGGAAAGGACGCATTTGTCTCGTCGGGAACCCAAATAGAAAGTGTTGGGCGGCTGGCGTGCTTCCTCGCCGCCGCGTCCTATGCGTGTAGCTCCATTATCACGCGGCGCGCCCCACCTGTTTCCCACAAAAGCTTTAGTGCCGCGGCGCTTTTGATGGCGTCGGCTGTCAGCGTGGGTTTGGCGCTTTGGTTTGACGGTGTGCCGACTGAGTTCCCCATTGGCCCCGTTCTCGCGACCCTTTATTTGGGACTCTTCCCGACGGCCTTGGCCACCCTCCTCCTCGTTTCTGTCATTCGCGAGGCGGGGCCGTCTTTTCTCGGCCTCTCAAATTATCAAGTCCCGATTTGGTCGGTTGTTTTCGGCGTCACATTGCTAGGTGAAACAATGCCCCCACAACTGTTGCCAGCTCTGGGGCTTATCCTATTTGGTGTCGCCGTTAGCCAAAAATGGCGCGCCTAGCAGACGGATTCAATAACCCCGACGATTTCGTCGACAACATTGGTCAACCTCGAGAGATCTTCGTCCTCGCCCATAACACGAATAAGAGGCTCAGTGCCAGATTTACGGATAACAAGACGGCCCGTTTTTGCCAGTTTGGCTTCACCATCGGCAATCACTAATGCAACTTTTTCAAGTGATAATGGGTCAATATTACCTTTGTATTTGACGTTTCTCAACATTTGAGGCACGGAAGTGAAGTTTTGCGTCAGGGTACTCGCCTTGTCTCCAGACTGCGCCATCTCTGCCATAAACTGAAGACCTGCGATCAACCCATCACCGGTGGTGGCGTAGTCTGTCATCACAATGTGCCCCGACTGCTCTCCACCCAGATTAAAGCCCCCTGCGCGCATCGCCTCAACGACATAGCGGTCACCGACATTCGTTCGCAGGAGGTTTATACCCCGTGCAGAAAGAAAGCGTTCCAGCCCCAAATTAGACATGACTGTCGACACCAACGTCGCCCCGGAAAGACGTCCGTCGAGCGCCCATCGGTCTGCCAACAAAGCCATTATTTGATCGCCATCTGCGACCTTCCCGTTCTCATCGATAATCATGATCCGATCAGCATCACCGTCCAAACATATGCCTAAATCGGCACCATGCTGCACGACAGCTTGCGCGGCTGTTTCAGTATGCGTTGAACCACATTTATCGTTAATATTAAATCCGTTAGGAGAAACACCAATGGGAATAACTTCCGCGCCGAGCTCCCAAAGCACTTCGGGTGCTGCGCGATAGGCTGCGCCATTGGCACAATCCACGACGACCTTCAGACCAGAGAGTCTTCCGCGGGATGGGAATGTTGTTTTCGCATACTCAATATAGCGGCCTAAGCCGTCTTCTACACGACGCGCACGGCCAATATTTTCTGGCTTTACGGGGGCAATTTCGCCTTTAAGTATCATTTCAATCTGGTTTTGCGCGCCATCAGAAAGTTTAAAACCATCGGGCCCAAAAAACTTAATCCCATTGTCTTGGTGCGGGTTGTGGCTTGCTGAAATCATGATACCAATATCAGCCCGCATAGAGCGGGTCAAAAAGCCTACAGCGGGCGTGGGCACCGGCCCCAAAAGAAGGACATTCATTCCCGTACTCGTCAAGCCCGCCGTCAGGGCGTTTTCGAGCATGTATCCCGAAAGCCGTGTGTCCTTGCCGATCACAACGCGGTGGCGATTTTGGCCGTCTGTTCGAAAGTACCGACCGGCCGCCGCACCCAATTTCAGCGCCACTTCTGCTGTCATCGGGTAGGAGTTTGCCTGACCACGCACACCGTCCGTTCCAAATAAATCGCCCATAAGTCACCTTTTACATTAGATTTTTTGTGCGAGCCGTATGGCTTGCTTTGTTTCTTTTGTATCATGGACGCGCAAAATCTGAACCCCCTGTGATACCGCTTTGAGCGCTACAGCAAGTGACCCACCGACACGGAGTTCTGCAATTGGTTCTTGCGTAATATCACCGATGAATTTTTTCCGCGACGCGCCCAACAGAACGGGGCAACCAAGGGAATGGAACAGGCTAATTCCGCGTAAAATCGCAAGGTTATGGCCTTGAGTTTTGCCAAAACCAATGCCGGGATCAACAACAATTTGCGCGCGCTCGACACCTGCCTGAACGGCAATTTCAATCCGATGAGCAAGATAGTCGTAAATATCCAGAACTACGTTCTCATAGCGCGGGTCGACTTGCATGTCTTTTGGTTGCCCTTGCGCGTGCATCAAACAAATCGGGGTTTTCGCCTGCGCAGCGACAGTCGCAATCTTGGCGTCAAAACCCATCGCGGACACATCATTCACAAATGTTGCGCCTGCGTGCATGGCCGCCTGCGCGACGTCTGATTTGCGTGTATCAATTGAAATCGCAATATCACTTTGAGCGCGAATGGTCGCAATTACAGGAACCACCCGCGCGATCTCATCGGAAATCGAAACGTCGAGCGCCCCGGGGCGCGTAGATTCCCCGCCAATATCAAGGATGTTGACGCCGTCAGAAATCATTCGCTTTGCCTGCTCAACTGCCGCTGCTGCTGAGGCGAATTTGCCACCATCAGAAAAACTGTCGGGCGTCACGTTTAAAATGCCCATAATATTGGGGCTCCCCATGTCCAAGGACGCGATATCAGCGCGCGGAGAGGTCATGCGTTGCAGAATGTCATGTGGGGTTTCACGCGCGGGAATGAGGTGCGCTGCGCCCCCCCTTTGTAGGACTTCCACTTGGTCAAACCAACACCAACCACCCGCAAGGGCAACAGCGCCTTCTGGCTTTGCTTGGTCGGTTCGCGGAATGGCGCGGTAGTAAAACGTCATGACAGGTCCAAAAACTGCGTGGGATCCGTAATTTCAACGCCAATCGGGCAGTCCAATCCGACGACCTGCCCGGCGTGCTGCTTTGCCAGCCAAAAGGCCAACCTCTCAGCGTCAAAGCTCTGGGGCGGATGAGGGCTATCGAGAACTTGCTTCATTGGCGCCCAAACGTTGACACGCCCCTGCCCGAACCCCCACTCCATTTCCGTACGACTCCCAACGACACCGACGTGCTCATTGCGCGATGATAGGACCCAAGCCGCGCTGTCCCACGCCAATAACGCCAGCCGTTGGTTGGCAATCTCGTCTTGTGTCGCCCCAAACTCAAGGCACATTTCTGGCAGGAGAAGAACCGGATGGGCATGGGTGTGAAAAATCGAGACCCATTCAGAGAGTGACAGGTGATTTGGAACGGCAACGATCAGCGGAGCCAAACCCGACCAATCCGAATACGCTTCCCCCACGGTAAGAGCTTCGCGGACAATCTCGACACCAAGCTTCCCTGCGCCACGATCCAGTTTTTCAATGCGTACGAAAACCCGCTGTGCTTGGGGGGCGGCCAAAATCAAAGTGGCAATATCTTCTGCCAATGTTTCAAGCAGATTTACGCGAGACCGTGTGAGAGCAATTGAAATAGCGTCCGTAACACGATCATACGAAAGAATTTTATCGACATCATCATCGAGCGGCTTTTGGACATCCGAAACTTCAACCACGACGTTGAAGGACAACCGCTGTGTGACTGCGCGCTCAACTTCAAAGGCCCCAATTTCAACGGCCACAATGTGATCGCGCAGGGAAATACGATCCAAAACACCCGTGGGGCGCAGCACCGAGGATCGCTCAATTGGATGTAAAAAATGTGCGCTAGGCTCAACTGTCATGTGTAATCCCGATTGTTGTCGGATATGTACAGCGCGACTAGCGAGCAAACCAGTAAAATCATCGTTAACGGCGGATGTGAGCGCAGCTTAGGATTTATTCGTCCCAGCCCCGGGTTGGCGATAGAAATAATGCACACCAATCGCTGCGACGCGAGGGAATTTCTTGGACCACGACGGTTTGACGGCCTTAGTGTGATAATGGGTCGCGCCCTTGGTCAAGGAGCGCGGCACAGCGCCAGACAATAAGGCTGCGGCTATCTTCTGCGTGCTTTTTCGCGCGGAGGCCTCGTTATAGAGTTCCTTTTTCCCATCGCAAGTATAGGTAAATTGGCATTGGTATTTCTTGCCTGTGCCCTGCTTAATCACACCGCAGACAGAATTTGGGTATTTTGCACTTTCGACACGGTTCAAAATAACCTCGGCCACTGCAAATTGCCCTTTAACACTTTCGCCACGCGCCTCAAAATAGAGCGCTTCACTCAAGCACGCCCACTGATCGTCGCCCGAAGCGGGCTTTTGGGACGCCAACCAGGATTTGCTATACTCAAAACTTTTGGTTTTTGCTGTTTTCTGACTGCGGCCAATAAAAAACTTGAGAAAGGAGTTGGGATTTTTTTCAGATTGGTGTGTACTGTGTGGAAGGGTCTTTGTTCCGGTCACCGTGTCGCTTGCCCAAACGGGACCAGCCATGGCAACGCACAGGACGAGTCCGCGCAATAGAGGGCCGCGAACCGACTTGGTTGCAGCCCTTGAAAGCGTCGTTTTTATCATCTGGAAAAACATATTTTCACCCATTTTCAACCCACACCTGTGGATCAGCAGCCCCCACGGCCCCGACCGGCAGGTGATGTAGGCAAAAAAGGTGGGCTTGTCTACACCTGAATCTTTACTGCGACAAACGTGCGAGAAACCCCCAATTACCCCCAAATATGGAAACAACTGTCGGCAATCAGTTTCGCTCAAATTTATATAAATTAAAACAATATCTTAGCTAAAGAAACGCCTCTAGGACCGCCACTTGCCTGCAATCGCTAGCTGTGCAGCAGCGAGGCGCGCAACCGGAACGCGATAGGGTGAACACGACACATAATCGAATCCCGCACGCCGACAAAAGGCAATCGATTCTGGATTCCCACCGTGCTCGCCACAGATGCCCAGAACGATCTGAGGACGCGCAGCGCGGCCGCGTTCCGCACCGATTGTCAGGAGCTCGCCAACGCCGTCCGTGTCCAGAACATGGAAAGGGTCTTCAGTGTAAACACCCAGACGGACATAATCAAACATGAACCGTGCGGCGTCGTCCCGCGACAACCCATAGGTCATTTGTGTCAAATCGTTTGTTCCGAAACTTAAGAAATCGGTGTTTAGGGCGATATCCCCAGCGCGTAACGCTGCACGAGGGGTTTCGACCATCACGCCCAAGCGAAAGGTGAAATCCACGCCTTCCGTGAAGCGCACTGCCGCAGCCACGGAATCAATTCGTGATTTCACCAATTCCGCTTCTTTTTGCGCGGACACCAACGGGATCATGATTTCAGGAACAACCGTATCCCCGCGTCGTGTCACTTCAACGGCGGCTTCGAAAATAGCGCGCGCTTGCATATCGTAGATTTCGGGAATTGTGATCCCCAACCGAACGCCCCGCATCCCCAACATCGGATTGAACTCCGTCAAAGCTTCAATCCGCGCGGTCACCGTCGACAACGGCAAGTCCAATGCTTCTGCGAGTTCATGAATACCTTCGCGTGTGGAAGGGAGAAATTCATGTAGGGGGGGATCAAAAAGGCGAATACAAACCGACTGTCCTTTCATAATCTCAAAAAGCTCTATGAAATCAGCGCGTTGCATAGGCATCAAGCGATCCAACGCTGCGCGGCGGTCTTCTGGCCCGTTGGCGAAAATCATTTCACGCATCACTGTTAGCCGGTCGTCTTCAAAGAACATGTGCTCCGTTCGACACAATCCGATGCCCTGCGCGGCAAATCGGCGGGCCGTTTTCGCATCTGCGGGGGTGTCTGCGTTGGCGCGCACATCGATATCACGGGCATCATCCGCCCAGTCGAGGAGGGTTGTAAATGCATCGTCCAAGGCGGCGTCGAGCAACTTCGGTTCCCCCGCCAGCACTTCCCCTAAAGAACCGTCAACCGTGAGAAGATCGCCTTCGACAAAGCGGCGATTGTTGGGTGTGGTGAGTGTTTTATCCTTGGAATTTATCACAAGATCGAACGCACCAACGATACAAGGCAAACCCAATCCGCGTGCAATCACAGCCGCGTGGCTGGTCATCCCACCTTTTTCAGTCACAACAGCAACAGAAGCGTGCATGCCCCGAATATCTTCGGGGGAGGTTTCACGTCTGACGAGGATCACAGCATCCCCCTTTGCCGCAGCCGCTTGTGCTGCCGTCGCTGAAAACACGATCCGCCCCAGCGCCGCACCGGGGCTGGCACCAATACCGCGCGCAAGGATGTCGCGCTCGGCAAGAGGATCCACATGAGGGTGCAAGAGTTCTGTCAGCGAATGTGGGTTGATCCGCATGATCGCTTCTTCACGCGCAATGACGTCATCACGCGCAAGATCAACGGCAATGCGCAACGCGGCTCTGGCGCGCCGGTTAACCCGCACTGCATCCAGAATATGCAAAACACCGCCCTCAATCGTGAACTCGATTTGCATTTCTTCTCGCAAACTGCGCCGCGCCATTCCGCCCAATTCAACAAGGCGATCAAATTGCTCAGGCAACATATCTTGAAGCGAATCCCCGCGCGGGTCTTTGTTTAAAAACAACGCGTCCCTTTGACCTCCAAGCGCATCACGGCCTTGGCTCTGGCATTTATAACGTCCTGTAATCTGCGGAAGGCCCGTTTCGCTGTCGACAAATTGAATAACGCCAGAGCCGCTGTTGTCATGACCAACACCCAAGGCCATTTCTTGTACGACCAACCCAAGACCCGCGTCCTCCGGGGCACCTTTTGCGCTGCGCAGAAGACGTGCCGTGGTTCCAGACCAAGCGCGCGCCATCGAACGGAGCACCTCGGCGAGCTGTTGGGCTGGGTCTTGTGGAAACTTCTCGTCCGTTTCATCCTCATAGGCGCGCAGAGCAGATTGCAAGGCGCTGTCCCCATCAGGGTCGTTCTTGTCAAAGGGTTGATCCTCAAACATGTCGGCATCAAGGCGTGCGACATGAACGGCATAAGCTTGAATAAAGCGCAAATAAAGGGCATTCGCGCTCGCTTTCCCTACCGACAATTCCATCTGTGCATGGCGTGCGTCATTCATTCCAATGTTTAAAACGGCGCGCGGACCGCCCCAATCGGGATCTTCGGAACTTGGTCGCACGGAAACAAGGGTACCGTCGCCAAAATCCCGCATCATGGCTGTGGTATCGGGTAATATTCCGACTGCAATTCCGGCCACAGCATCAAAGGAAAGCGCAAGTGTGCGAGGAATTGGCATATCCAATCGCACCAGTCTCTGAAGACATTTAGCGCGCCCGCCGTGCCGTTTGGTAGCTATCGGCGCAGTTGTCGTGATCTGTGTGTACTCTAAAGTTTTCGCATTTTTCTGCACCGCAGCACTCCTTGTCTCCCAGACCATAACGTTTGAACGAAGGCTGGCAAGCTTTGACGTACCGTTTGCCGCTTAGGACGCCAAATTTGCGCCCTAAACCGGATTTCTTGCGATCTTCAACCTTCGATTTTACCCAAATCCGCAACCGTAAGGCACAGCGTGCGAATCCGATTTAGTAAATTCAAACGATTGCGCCGTGTGATCTGACTGTCGGTATTAATCTGAACCGAGTCGAAGAATGCGTCAATCGGCGCTCGGAGCCCGGCCATGGCGCTCATTGCGCCCGCGAAATCTTCGGCCTCGATGGCCGGAGAGATCGCAGCCTCGCCAGTGTCTAGTGCTGCAAATAACGCTTTCTCTTCGTCCGCTTGGGCATATTTCACATCCGCCCCATAGGAGTACTCCACACCATCTTTTTCTTCGGCTTGCGAGAGAATATTGTTGGCTCGCTTAAACCCTTGAAGAAGATTTTCACCGTCATCAGTTTTCAAAAACGCAGCCAAGGCATCAGCGCGCTTCACAAGAAGTGTAAGATCATCATTTGCAGGCATCGCCAAACAAGCGTCGATAACATCAAAGCGAATACCCTGGTCTTTGAGGTATGTTTTCAAACGGTCATGGAAAAAAGCCAGTAGGCTCTCTGTCGGGGCGGCCTCACCTGAATTGAGCGCATTTTCGTGACGTGCGAGTTGCGCGTCCACAAAGCGTTCCAACGGCAAACGCACGTTGTTTTCCAAGACCAAACGGATCACACCAAGTGCGGCGCGGCGCAGGGCAAACGGATCTTTTGACCCCGTTGGTTTCTCATCTACCGCCCAAAACCCAGTTAAAGTGTCCAACTTATCGGCGAGGGCAACAGCCACAGAGACAGGCTCGCTTGGGACATCGTCACTGGGACCAAGGGGCGAGTAATGCGCTTCACAGGCATTCGCGACGGGCTGCGGATGTCCGGCTTCCTCGGCATAATAACGTCCCATAAGCCCTTGAAGTTCCGGAAATTCATAGACCATTTCACTCGAAAGATCGGCTTTGGCAACCTGTGCTGCAAGGGCTGTCATTTCGACATCAGCACCAACGACTGGCGCTAAATCCCGCGCGAGTGCTTCAATCCGGTCGATCCGGTCGGCCTGCGTTCCAAGCTTATTATGGAAGGTGACATTCGCGAGCGACTTCGTCCACGACGCCATGTCAGATTTGGCGATCCGTAGATCATTTTCCCAGAAGAATTTGGCATCCGAGAGCCGCGCAAACAGAACCTTTTGGTTCCCCGCGAGGATGGTTTTGCCGTTATCCGTGGTTTCTCGATTTGCCACGGTGACAAATTTCTCGATACGGTTTGTTTTTGGATTGCGCACAGAGAAGAACTTTTGGTGCTCTTTCATCGAGGTTTGCAGGACTTCAACGGGCAACCCGAGGAAGTCTTCGGCAATATCGCCCATCAGGACAACAGGCCATTCCACTAGCCCTGCGACCTCTGCCAACAATCCTTTGTCTTCAACGATTTCAAATCCCTGAGCAAAGGCCGCGTTGGTAGCATCGTTCCAAATCTGGTCTGCGCGTTCTTCAGATGAGAGCACGACGTATGCCGATTTCAGCTTGCGTTGGTAATCGTCGAAATGAGCAATTTTGAGTGATTTTGGTGCCATAAAACGATGGCCGAATGTAACGTCTGACGCTTTGATGCCGTCGACATCCAATGATACGACCGTGGTGCCAGTTTCGTCACTCAAAATACCAAGTATAGAGTGCAACGGACGCACCCATTTTAGACTCCCTGTTCCCCAGCGCATGGATTTTGGCCACGGAAAATTGCGGATTGCCGCTTCGAGCGTTTCCGCGACAATCTCAGCCGCAGGCCGCCCCGCCTTTTTGGTCACCGCGAAATAGACTCGGCCTTTTTTGTCATCGCGAATTTGCAGATCGTCCATCGTGAGCCCTGCGCCGCGCAGGAAGCCTTCGATTGCTTTTTCCGGCGCACCGACTTTCGGGCCTTTGCGCTCTTCAATGGTGTCGGGGCTCTCGGCGAGGAGGCCTTCGACGGATAGCGCGAGCCGTCGTGGCGTTGAGAAGGCCCCCGCTGACGCGTAGGTCAGGCCCGCGTCAACCAGCCCGTCCGTTACAAGTTTCTTCAAATCCGCCGCAGCGCGGGTTTGCATGCGTGCGGGAATTTCTTCGGAGAAGAGTTCGATCAGTAGGTCGGCCATGATTTATTCTTTCTCAGAAGGTACGGGAGGACAGGATGCGGGGACGGGATCGCCGTTGAAAGCATGCTCGCCGCAGGTGTTTATTTGGTGCCACGCATAGGCGCGCCCATCGTCGTAAACGGCGATCACACGATCAATGCCATAAATGATATTTGCTTGGCCCAAATAGACGGTCGCGGTGCCCGTTTCGATGTCGGCACCAAGTTTGCGGGCGTCAAAGCAGGAAAACTGTTTGGGAGCTACCAGCGGTTCGGCTGCGGGATAGGTTTGGAATGTTTCTGTCATCATGGCATTCGACATGGGCGTTGTAAAACACGCGCGATATCGGATCGGGGAACTGTCGGCGTCTATACCCTCGAACCCGGCAATAAGCATAGGTTCGGGAGCTTGGGTGACGAGGTTGGTTATCTGGATATTGGCATTCTCGGACGAAGCCTCAACGGTTTCGTAAAAGCCATATTCCTGCAAATAATACATCGCACCACCGGCGATCAATGCTGTAATCACGATTGCACCTGCAATGAGTTTCCCGATCATGATTGCGCCTGCTCTTGTGCAACCCAGCCACCGGCCTCGGTTTGCACAAAGGCGTCGGCACAAGCTTTGGACAAGGTCCGCACGCGTCCGATATAGGCCTGGCGTTCGGTTACCGAAATCACGCCGCGCGCATCGAGAAGGTTGAACAAGTGGCTGGCCTTAATCGCTTGATCATAGGCCGGATGCACCATGACAATGCGCTTGCCCGTTTTGGGATCAACATAGGGCTGATCCAAAATCGTTTTGCACTCAGCTTCGGCATCCAAGAAATGCTGCAAAAGCACATCTGTGTTGGCAATGTCAAAGTTCCAGCGGCTGTACTCTTGCTCGGTTTGACGGAACACATCGCCATAACTCAAGGCTGTGGGCGACGCCGGATCATTATACGGCATGTCCATCACGTGATCGACGCCAAGAATATACATCGCCAAACGCTCAAGCCCATAGGTCAACTCGCCTGTTACTGGGTGGCAATCATGGCCGCCAACTTGTTGGAAATAGGTGAACTGGCTGACTTCCATCCCATCACACCAAACTTCCCAGCCAAGGCCCCACGCGCCAAGGGTTGGGCTCTCCCAATCATCCTCAACAAAACGAATGTCATGGATTTCCATATCCACCCCGATGGCGGCGAGGGATCCTAGATAGAGTTCCTGAAGCTCGGGGGGGCTTGGTTTAATCACGACTTGATACTGATAGTAATGCTGCAAGCGGTTTGGGTTTTCCCCATAACGCCCATCAGTCGGGCGGCGCGACGGCTGAACATAGGCCGCGGCCCATGCCTTGCTGCCAAGCGAGCGCAACGTCGTGGCGGGGTGGAACGTTCCCGCGCCGACTTCCATGTCATAGGGTTGCAAAACGGCACAGCCCTGCTCCGCCCAATAGTTTTGCAAACGCAGGATGATCTCCTGAAAGCTTCTAGGTTTGGTTTTCGAGTTTGAAGCGGCGGACATGGCGGATCCTTATGAAAATTCCCGTTCCAAATACGCAACCCTTCGCGAAGGGTCAATTGCTTGCTCTTGCATTATTGGCTCGCAATGCGCAAAACAAGACAAATAGCGCAACAGATATCCAACAAAGGGAAACCCGACCGCCATGACTCATGCCCGGCCACTGGTTACAGCCATTTCAATATTTCTTATTTCGACCCTTCTCGTTTTTCTCGCGGCCCCAAATCAGGCACAGGCCCAAGAAAATACATGGATTCAGATTGAAGCCCATCCGACCCTGAACGAGGCACAGACACGTGTGCGCGCCTTTTCAGGTGCCTTTCCGAATGTGGGCGGGTTTCGGGTCAGCTCTGGCTGGTATGTAATTTCGATCGGCCCGTTTTCGGCAGCGGCTGCGGCGCAGGAACTTGAAAGATTGCAGCAGGAAAATTTGATCCCGAGGGACAGTTATTTGGCAGACAGCCGCAGCTATCAACAACAGTTTTGGCCCCTTGGAGGCACCACCCTTACTCAACCCACGACAACCGTTGAACCCACCACAAGCACCGAACTAACTCCGACCGAGCCCGTAGGCCAAATCATCACCCTTCCAGACGAAACCCCGGGTCAGGCGCGCGCAAATGAAAACGCCCTGTCACGTGAAGAAAAAATGGAACTTCAGGAAGCCATGCAATGGGAAGGCTTTTACACCAGTGCCATTGACGGCTCCTTTGGTGCCGGAACGCGGCGTGCGATGGCCGAATATCAAGCGGCGATGGGCTATGATACGACGGGTATCCTGACGACATACCAACGCGGCGAATTACGCGCGAAATTCAACGAAGTGTTCACAAATGCAGGGATGGAAAACTATAGCGACCCCAAAGCGGGAATTTCTATAGATCTGCCAATGGGTTTGGTCGAATTTGACGGCTACACCGCGCCTTTCGTTCACTTCGTGCCAAAAGGCGACAGTGGCGTTTCCGTTTCTCTGATCTCGCAAAAGGGCGATCAGGCGACGTTGTTTGGCCTGTATGAAATCATGCAAACTCTTGAAATTGTTCCTTTAACAGGAGAGCGCGAGCGCAAGGATGCGAGCTTTGTTTTGCGAGGCAACAATGCAAAAATCAACTCCTATACCTATGCTGCCTTGGAAAACGGCACAATTAAGGGCTTCACCCTCGTTTGGCCTGCTGGCGACAAGGCAAATATGAACCGCATCATCGGTGTGATGATGACGAGCCTCCTATCAATGGGTGACACGGCGCTTGATGACTTCGCTGGTACTAATCAAAACGAGCAGAAGATTGACCTTCTGTCTGGCCTCCAAATTCGTCAACCAATCCTGTCGCGCTCTGGTTTCTATCTGGACGCAACAGGCACAGTCTTGACCACGAGCGAGTTTGCGGGAACCTGCGCGAAACTGACATTGGATGACCTAACACTTGCTGACGTTATCTTCACTGACCCGGCTCTCGGCATTTCTATTTTGAAACCTGAGAAAAAACTAGCACCGCTTGGCTTCGCGACTTTCGCCAATGCCTCCCCCCGTTTGAAATCGGAAGTCGCCGTCTCTGGTTATTCTTACGAGGGCGCTCTGGGGGCTCCGACAATGACGTTCGGCGCATTAGCAGACGTTCGTGGCCTTGACGGAGAGGTGAACACCCAGCGGCTAGATCTAGTGTCCCTATTGGGCGACGCAGGGGGCCCTGTAGTTAATGCAGGCGGAACGGTCATCGGCATGTTGCGCTCAACCGAAGTTAAGGACGGCCGCGCTTTGCCGGAAAACGTAAGTTTCTCGACCTCAGCGAATGCGATCCTCAAGATTTTGGCTGACAACGGCATCGCCTCGACGACGTCCTCAGAAGGCGGAGCGCTCCACCCAGTGGACCTAACGGCACGCGCGTCTGACATGACCGTCTTGGTGCGATGCTGGAACTAAAGGATAAAATTCAATAACTTAGGGCGCACCCAATACTTTGGCTGCGCCCTTTTTCTTTTCTGGGCCTGTGTCATCAGCCAACGTGGAATAACGTCGAAAACAGTTTCGGATCGAAGCTTTGGGCCTCGAACGTTTGCCCTTCTGTCAGAACACTCACAGCATCATGGCTGTGTAGACTTTCCTGGTGGCTCGCGACGATTCTATAGTCCAAAATGCGTTCATCATTCTGAAGTTGCTCACTAAACAGACGCGCGGCATCTTCGACAAAAATCGGGTTTGCCGCGTTGAGTTCGGCAAAGGCCTGCTCATCTTCTCGCTTCACCATCACTTGGGTTTCCGTCGGCACCGCAACACGGCACAAATCAATCAAATCCTCAAACCAAAGACGTGGTTTTTCAGAGTTAAGCAAAACGGAGATACGGGCGACGGACCGCTGTGAATGTGGGGTAGCTAATTGGTGGCGTGTTTGGCGCGCATGTTCGGATAGTTCAAGCGAACAGGGGCAAGTGGACGAGTAGACATAGTCCAAATGTATGATTTTCACAACTTTACCGGCGGTCTCGACCAACTCTAATGCTATATTGTAATACTGATAACCTGCCAGCCCTGACCGCAAACTCTTGTTCTTTACAGGAAAAGAAAACGCCATTTGAATGCGCGCGTCAAAACTCTCAAGATCGGTTTTGTAATCCGCGAGAGCGGCTTCAATAACGTCAAAACTGAAGACACTTTCCGCGTATTTGTAAAACGTGCGCATGATGCGCGACATGTTGATGCCTTTTTTACCAGCCTCTAGGCTGACCGTGCCTGTAACGGAGGTCTCTAGAGCCAGATCGCCGCCTGCGCGTGCCTGAAAGCGGATGGGGAGACGAAAATTCGAAATTCCCACGTGTTGAATGGGGCGCCGAGAGCCGCGAATGAGGCTTTCAGGGCCGTTCTGTAGATCAGGGAGCGTCGCACGATACGCGTCATCCGTTGTGAACTCCTCTGGATAAGCTCTTGCAAGCGCTGGGTAATTCTCCAACGCCCTCTCTGGAAGAAGCCGTCCAATCGCGGGGTCCAATTCGGCCACTTCTACTGGCGATACATGTGCGGCCCATTCCCTTAAGGTCTCGAGCGCAGCCTTCGCTTGATCGCGCGATAAAAGCGTTTTTTGCATGTCCGTATTCATTCCTTCCCCCCCCTTCAGGTAAAGCAACGTTACGCGGCTTTACCCAAGAGTTCCAACCCTATGCCGACAAAAATTGCGGCCTAAACGGCATCCAGTGCGTTCAAAATATCGGACAGCAAGTCATTGGTATCTTCAATGCCGATACTGACACGCACCAAACCTGGGGAAATTCCCAAAAGCACCTTTTGATCGTCAGGAAGACGTTGGTGGGTTGTGGTCGCCGGATGCGTCACAATGCTTTTTGCATCACCTAGGTTATTGGAAATAATGCAAATTTCCAACGCGTTCAGGAATTTGAACGCGGCATCTTTCCCGCCTTTAAGATCAATAGAAAGGACTGTGCCGCACTTCTCAAACTGCGCTTTGGCAATCGCTTGATGGGGATGGCTGTCTAAAAACGGGAACAATACGCGCTCCAGTTTTTCGTGCCCTTCTAAGGCCTCGGCGATTACCTCTGCGGAATGAGCCTGTGCGCGGACCCGCAAATCCAAAGTCTCCAACCCTTTGAGCATAACCCAAGCGTTAAAAGGACTCATCGAACCGCCAGTGTGTTTTAGGTACGTTTCTAGTGGGCCGCGGACATATTCCTTTTTCCCAAGCACAACACCGCCAAGGCATCGGCCCTGGCCGTCAATATGCTTAGTCGCAGAATACACGACGACATCCGCGCCGAATTCAATGGCGCGAGAGAACACAGGCGTCGCAAAAACATTATCCACGATGACGGTCGCCCCAACGGCATGGGCAATCTCGGCAACAGATTTAAGATCTACGACTTCTAGGGTCGGATTGCTCACGGATTCAAGGAACACGACGGTAGTGTCTTTCCGCACAGCGGCACGCCATTGCGCTAAATCCGCACCATCAACGAAGGTCACTTCCACCCCGAAACGACGCAAAACTTCCTCGAGAATATAGAGACAGGAGCCAAAAAGCGCCCGCGAACTCACCACGTGATCGCCAGATTTGAGAATAGACATCAATGCGCCGTTTACGGCCGCCATACCACTTGCCGTTGCAAATGCGTCCTCTGCACCCTCGATGGCGGAGATACGATCCTCAAACATCCGAACGGTCGGATTGCCATATCGTGCGTAAATAAACTCGTCATCTCCGACCTCTACAAAGCGGGCCTCGGCGGCCTCGGCTGAGTCGTAAACGAAGCCTTGGGTCATAAAAATCGACTCGGAAACTTCACCGTATTGGCTGCGGCGGCTTCCAGCATGAACCATTTTCGTGCGCGCGTTCCAGTCTTTAGTCATTGTCTCAACCCTTTGTGCCTGTCTCCACTTACGTGAAAACACAAAAAAACCCCCTGCGCAAAAAGAAGCGAGGGGGTACGTCCCAGACCTCTTTAGCGGCATATTTAACGTGGCCCGCAATCAGGAGAACAAATCGCCACAGGACGCCTGAATAGGGGCCTGCGGCGCTTTCGTCAAGCCCGTCACGCAGTCGTAACGAGAAATTCATGCTCCTGATATACAGTGGATTTATCCCAATGATAGACCACGACGCGAGGACGCTATGCCCGTTTTGCGAATAAACGCTCCGTTTGGAGCTGCTGACCCAGTGTGCGCAACGGCGTGCAAATCTGTCGAGAACATGCTCAAAGGCCCATCAACGGGCCCCATAACGATTATGCTGCATGGTTTTCGATATTCGCCATTTGAAGAGAAGCATGATCCGCATGCCCAGATTTTTGCGTTAAGACCGCGTCATGAAAAACGAACCTGTATCTCTTGGCCCCATCACCTCGGATTTGGCAGAGCGACAAAGGAAGAGGGGCAGTGCATCGCCTTTGGGTGGCATGCGCGCGGCACAATTTGGCAAGCTTACAAGCAAGCGATCCCTGCGGCAGATACGTTGGCTGCTGTGATTACTACTCTGCACCATCTTGCCCCCAACCGCAAAATCAACGTGATGGCACATTCCCTTGGAGCGCGTGTTCTCTTGGCTGCGCTTGCGAAACTCCCGGAAAACGCCCTAAACCGTATTGTCTTAATGGCTGGGGCTGAGCTAAGTTCCGTGGCCCAAATTGCGATGCAGACTCCAGCGGGCAAAAGTTGCGAAGTTCTAAACATTACCAGTCGCGAAAATGATCTCTACGATTTGCTGATTGAAACGGCCATTGCACCGCATCGCCCCTTTTCTCGTAGCTTGGGGCATGGCCTCTCCCCTGCCCGCGCGAATTGGCTGGACCTTCAACTTGACTGTGCAAACACCCTTGCCGCTTTGAGACGCCAAGGGTTTCCGATTGCGCCTCCGCTCCGGCGTATCTGTCATTGGTCAACCTACCTTCGACCTGGAATGTTTCCACTCTATCGCCAATTTCTCCACGCGCCAGACAGTCTATCAATATCCGATTTATCCGCGGCTTGCGCGCGTTCGCAATCCCGTCGATGGTCTCGTCTCTTTACCCGCGCCCCCTTGCTATCTAGTCCCAAAAGATGATCATTGCTCCGAGGATAAGGAGCGAATGATGACAATCCCAATAGACCTATATTACTGGCCGACCCCAAATGGTTGGAAAATTTCAATCGCTCTCGAAGAGATGGACCTGCCCTACAAACTTCATCTGATTAATATTGGTGCAGGCGATCAATTCGCACCCGACTTCCTTAAAATTGCCCCAAATAACCGGATGCCCGCGATTATCGATCCTGACGGGCCCGATGGTGCGCCCATTTCGATCTTTGAAAGTGGGGCAATTCTGCAATATCTTGCTCAGAAAACCGGACAGTTCGGGGGCGAGACTCCGCGTGAAAAAATCGCTGTAACCGAATGGCTTATGTGGCAAATGGGCGGCCTTGGCCCCATGGCAGGGCAAGCGCATCATTTTTTAAAATACGCGCCCGCAATGGAACCGCCAAATGATCTGCCCTATGCGAAAGACCGGTATCGCAATGAAACCGCACGTCTTTATGGCGTCTTGGATCGGCGTCTTGCAGAGAACGAATATGTTGCTGGCGACTTCTATTCCATCGCTGATATGTCGATTTGGGGCTGGGCCAGCCTTTGGGAAGGCCAGCAACAAACCCTAGAAGACAAACCACATTTCGCCCGTTGGCTGGACCAAGTCAGCGCGCGTAAAGGCGTCATCAAAGGTCGGGCATTGGCCGCTGAAAAGCGGTCAAATCTTCAAAGTGACAAAAAATCCCACGACCTTCTCTTCAAGAAAAAACCCTAGGCGTAGGCCTAGGGCGACCGTCATGTATCTTGATCTTCGACCGTTACCGCGTAGGTCTGCATGAGTTTGTTTTGAAACATAAAAAACACGAATACAGCAGCCGTGAGGCCGAAGGTTTTAAAATTCACCCACGCGTCCGTGCTCATCGTGCGCCAGACAAATTCATTCGTAATTGCGAGCGCCGCAAAGAAGGCAGTCAGCCGTTTCGTGAGGATCATCCAGCCTTCATCCTGCATAGGAAGGACTTCTTCCATGACCGAACGAAGGTAGCTTTTGCCCTGTAAAAGGCCGATCCCGAGAATACCGCCGAACAAAAGATAGATCATGGTGGGCTTCATTTTGAAAAAGCGTTCGTCGTTGAAATAAACGGACATTCCACCGAAAACCACGATCAAAACGGCTGTCATTAGCTGCATTTTTGACAGCTTGCCTGTCAGCCACCACAAAATTGCCGTTGAAGCCAAAATCAGGGGAATGAAAAGCGCCGTTGCAACAATGAACCCAGCGTATTCCACGCCGCCAATTGTGAAGAATTCATCCTTGATGCGGCCATAGAAAACGAAGAACAGGACGACTGGACCAAGCTCCAAGCCAAGCTTTACAAAGGGGTTTACCGTTTTTTCCGTCATCATTCTTCCTAACCGTTCATTTCAACAATGACTGCACCAACGGCAATCAATGACATAAGAATGAGCCGTCGCGGCCCAACCTTTTCCCCTAGCACCAGCCAACCGATAAGGGCGGCAAATACTGTTGACGTCTCGCGCAAGACGGCAGCCTCGCCGACACTATCAAGCCGCGTCGCCATCATGATCGACCCAAAGCTAAAAAAGGCAACAAATGCCCCCAATATTCCGCGTTTCATCAAAGGCTTCAAACGCGGTTTTACCTGCATTTTTGAATAACGCCACGCAGCATAGGGCGGGATCGCAAGGCTATCAATAAAGAAAAACCACGCGAGAAAGGTGAATGGGTTGGCCGTTGCGCGAATTCCATAGGCGTCATAGGTCGTGTAAAGCGCGACAAACATTCCGGTGCCGGTCGCCATCAATAGCGCCGCTTTCAGGGTCTCGCGATTGGTCTCTAGATACATCAGATTGTAGAGCCCCAACCCAAAAATCCCGCATAACAAAACCACTACACCGATCCACTGACCGAACGCGAAATGTTCACCAAACACCAGCCCCGCCCCAAGAACCGTAAACAGCGGCCCCATCCCGCGTACCACCGGGTAAACCACTGTATAAGCGCCCAAAACATAGGTTTGCGCCTGCATGGCCTTATACCCAATATGGATAACAAACATGCCGAAAAAAATGGGCCACATGTGCGGCTCGGGCCACGGAACGACAAACAATGCAAAGGGAGCAGCCATCACGCCGTAGTTAAAATCAATCGCCCCACGCGAAAGCCACGGATCGTGCTCACCCTTTTGAAGCGCACCGAAAATAGCATGTAAAACGGCAGCCAAAAGGGCCAAACCAAGGGCAACCCTATGCCCCATTTCGGTTCCCTCAAGGGAAATAAGCCATTCAGTCAACCTAAATATCCGCCCCAGTTAGGGCACGGGCAAACTCCTCGGGGTCAAATGCGGCAAGATCGTCGATTTGCTCTCCGACACCGATAGCATGAATCGGCAGCCCAAATTTATCGGCCAAAGCAACAAGAACACCGCCTTTTGCAGTACCGTCCAGTTTTGTCATCACAAGTCCCGAGACATCGGCGAGCTGTTGAAAGGTCCCCACTTGGTTCAAGGCATTTTGCCCCGTTGTCGCGTCAAGGACGAGGAGCGTATTATGGGGCGCTGTTGGGTCTTTCTTCTGAATAACCCGCACAATTTTCGCCAGTTCTTCCATGAGATCCGCACGGTTTTGCAAACGCCCAGCGGTATCAATCAACAACAGATCGGCCCCATCGGCCTCTGCTTTGGTCATAGCATCGAACGCAAGGCTCGCGGGGTCACTTCCCTCTGGTGCCGTCAAAACGGGCACCCCTGCACGCTCGCCCCAAACCTGCAATTGCTCCACGGCCGCCGCGCGAAATGTGTCACCCGCAGCGATGACAACATTCATGCCCGCCGCTTTGAATTGGCTCGCTAACTTTCCAATGGTCGTCGTTTTGCCAGAGCCATTTACCCCAACGACCAAAACGACCTGTGGTTTTTTGGTATAAATCGGTAGCGGCTTGGCCACGGGTTCCATGATGCGGGTAATTTCATCCGCCAAAAGCGATTTTATCTCGGCACTTGAAAGCTTTTTGCCAAAGCGCCCTTCGGCCATGTTCGCGGTCACGCGCAGGGCCGTATCGACCCCCATATCCGCCGATATCAGCAATTCTTCCAACCGCTCAAGCATCTCGTCATCAAGTTCACGGCGCGGTATATTCTTTTCGCTTTCGCGTCCAAGAATACGCCCCATAAGACTTGGTTTGGCCGGCGCGCTCACGACGACTTCTTCGATTTTTGGTGCTTCAACCTCTTGCGGGCTTGCGGGTTGCACTTCTGGGGAAGCGACCACTTCGGGCTGTGCCTCAACGGTTTCGGCGACGATTGCATCCAAACCCTCGTCAAGTTTTGACGAAGATTTTACCAGACGGTTCTTGAGCTTTTTAAAAAACGACATTGAGCGGCCTCTTGGTGATCCTCTTCACCTAAGCCATTGCCCCGCCCTATGAAAGAGGGGAGCAGCGAAATCACACGTTCTTCACCTTTTTTACGTCCGTGAAACGCTAAATTTCGTCGGGGAAATGCTTCATCACAAGTCGGATCGGATTTGGCGCGGCTTGGCCCAAACCACAGATCGACGCATCGACCATCGTTTGGCAGAGTTCTTCTAGCAATGGTTGATCCCAATGATCCGCCTGCATCAACTTCACTGCTTTCTCACAGCCAACGCGACACGGCGTGCATTGCCCACAACTTTCATCCTCAAAAAACCGCAACATATTGAGCGCGGCATCCCGCGGACGATCTTGATCCGAGAGAATAACAACTGCGGCGGATCCGATAAACGTTCCGTGCGGCTGAAGTGTGTCAAAATCAAGTGGAACGTCGTTTAAGTGCGCGGGAAGCAACCCCGACGACGGCCCGCCGGGTTGATACGCGTGGAAAATGTGGCCTTGTTTCATGCCGCCCGCCGCAGAAATAATATCGGTTACGGTCGATCCTGCAGGCAAAAGGTAAACACCCGGTTTCGCGACCCGCCCCGAAACGGAGTAGTTGCGCAGTCCAACCCGCCCGTTATGTTCAACTCCCGAAAAAACCTTCGGCCCTTCGCGCAGAATACGCGCCACCCAAGCGAGGGTTTCCACGTTGTGAACCAATGTGGGGCGGTTAAAAATCCCAACCTGTGCAACAAAAGGCGGACGATGGCGTGGCAATCCACGCTTGCCCTCAATGCTCTCAATCATCGCACTTTCTTCGCCGCAGATATAGGCACCAGCGCCGCGGCGAAGGTCAATATAGCCCTCTTGAACAATCTTCTGCTCGACAAGTTTTGCGATTTCCCGTTTCAGGATTTCGCACGCCGCAGGATACTCATCCCGCAGATAAATAAAGGCTTTTTTCGCACCAATGCTCCACGCTGCAACCAACATCCCCTCGAGGAAAAGATGTGGTTCGGCTTCTAGATGCACACGATCCTTAAACGTTCCCGGTTCCCCTTCGTCGCCATTCACAGCCAAATACTTGGTCCCAGTTTCCGCGAAGACAAACCCCCATTTTTTACCTGACGGAAAGCCCGCGCCTCCAAGGCCACGCAACCCAGATTCAAAAACGGTTTCCGCCGTCGCCTCTGGGTCACCATTTTCACGCAACGCATGCAAAACGCGATATCCACCGCCTGAAACATAGGCGCCATAATCTTCATATTCGGGAATTTTTGTGTGGACATCACGCGCAGCCACAGCCGCCAAAACCTTCTCGGGCGTCGCATGATCAATGTGATTATGCCCGACCTCGGCAACCGGTGCCATGTCACAACGGCCCATACAGGGCGCGCGCAAAATCCGCACAGAAGCGGGATCGCTTCCTGCCTTCAGGGCGCTCATCAATTGCTGCGCGCCCTCCATTTCACAAGACAGCGAGTCGCAAACTCGAATTGTCAGCGCAGGCGGAACGGCCTCTCCTTCACGCACAACATCAAAATGCGCGTAAAAACTCGCGACCTCTTGAATCTCCGCCATTGAAACGCGCATTTCCTCGGCCAACGCCCGCAAATGAGGGGCAGAAAGATGGCCATACGCGTCTTGAATAAGATGTAGAAATTCAATCAGCAGATCGCGGCGACGCGGCACATCTGCCAAAAGTGTCCGAACCTCGCTCAAAGCAGCATCGTCCAATTGACGGCCCTTGGGCGTCGTGCGCCCCTTGCCCTTAGCGGACTTCCACACGCCTGTTTTTTGGTCCACACCGTTCTCCCATATTATTGCCTCATCATAAGGTTCGATTGGGCACGCACCACAACAAAAGCGACACAAAACACTTCGGAAACGTTGTGCTTTGTTTCACATCGGCCCGGATTAACTACGATTGTAATCAAATTGAATATTTCTGGAGCCCTTCAGTATTTTCTGGCATAGTTCGCACATCCGATTACCAAACTGGTGAATTGAATGTTGTTGCGTACCCTTGCCATACTAGCTCTTGTTTCTATTCCAAAACACGCCCTTGCGACGGATGTTTTGGATTTAGAAACTCTTGGGGAAAAAAGCTTTTCAGCCTACGTAACGGGCAAGACGTTGACCTATTCAAAAAACGGGCAAGTGTTTGGAGTCGAGGAGTATTTACCGGACAATCACGTGCGCTGGTCGTTCAATGATGGGGAATGCCAGGACGGTACTTGGTTCGCGCAAAATGACGAAATATGCTTTATTTACGATGGGCCGACGGTGCCGCAATGTTGGTCGTTTTCAGTGGGGAGCAACGGTTTGATTGCGCATTATGAAAATGCGCCCACATCTGACGAGCTTTATGAAACCGCGCGCAGTTCCACCCCGCTGTATTGCAAGGGGCCGGACGTCGGCGTTTAAAGGGTGCTAAAATAAAGTCCCTTGCCCGCCCGGCGGATTGGTTTTCTTTTTGGCTTTTTGGGGAGTTGTTTCAGACTTCGGCCTGGAGGAAGCCGCCCCCATAGACATGCGCCCGTCTTGGAATTGAACCTCCAAAACCCCTGCGGATTTTGCCGCGGTCACAGTGGTCACAAGGGTTCCATCCTCGCCCCTCACAACGGCATAGCCCCGCTTAAGCGTCTCGGTATATCCTAGGCTTTGCCGCATCCGCTCATATCCGTCGAGACGCTCACGCCGCGCATCGGTTTGCGTTCGAGCAAGCGCGACAAATCGTTTGGAAACGCCCTCTAAGCGATCTTTCTTGCGCAGGATCTCGCGCTCAATATTTTCCGGCCGCAAGCGCACAGCCACCTTATCAAACCCCTGCCGTTTGTGCGATGTTCCACGGGCAAGGCTAGGGGCAAGCCCAAGGCTCCAGCGCGCCAGTCGATCTTGTGCGCTTTTGATTTGGCTGCGCAGAACGGCGGGCTGCAATGGAGCCGATACCTGCTGCAACTTCAAACGTTTAGACTGAACAGCTTTGGTTAGATTTGGCCCCAATTGTAAACTCGCACGATCCAATCTCTGGCTTGCATTTTCGAGCAAACTTTCTGGCCGTGGGAGTGCGCGGGATACATCGGACAATCGTTGCCTCCGCTGAGAAACTCCTTGGCTGATTGCCCGCAAAAGCCGCCCGCCTTGAGCATCGATATGCGCCAAAAGCTCCATGCGCACTGGCACCGCAAGTTCCGCCGCCGCCGTTGGTGTCGGCGCGCGTTTGTCAGAGGCAAAATCGATCAATGTTGTGTCGGTTTCATGCCCTACGGCCGAAATCAACGGTATTTCACTAGCGGCGGCGGCCCGTGCGACGGCCTCCTCATTGAAGCCCCAGAGGTCCTCAATCGAGCCCCCGCCCCGTGCGACAATTATGAGGTCAGGACGGGGAATCGCCCCGCCCCGTGTCATAGCGTTGAAACCTTCGATCGCGGCCACAACTTCCGGTGCACATTTCGCGCCCTGAACCGCGACCGGCCAAATCAGAACTTTGCGCGGGAAACGGTCGCGCAAACGATGCAGAATATCGCGAATAACCGCCCCTGAAGGTGAGGTAATAACCCCGATCACCTCTGGTAAATACGGCAACTCGCGCTTGCGCCCCGGATCAAAAATCCCTTCCGCCATAAGCAGCGCTTTGCGTTTCTCCAACATCGCCATCAACGCGCCCATACCGGCGGGGGCGATGTCTTCGATCACCATTTGATACTTGGATTGCCCGCCAAACGTTGTGAGCTTGCCCGTTGCGACAACCTCCATGCCTTCCTCAGGCTGGGTTGCAAGCTTGGCGGAAACGCCCTTCCAGATAATTCCAGACAAAACAGAACGATCGTCTTTTAGGTCGAGATAAATATGCCCCGACCGAGGCCGACTCACCCGCCCCACTTCGCCCCGCACACGTACACGAGAAAATTCGCCCTCTATCGTGCGTTTTATGGCGCCCGAAATCTCGGTTACGCTGAATTCTGGGGCGTTTTGGCCGGGTTCGGGGTCATCGATGAGGTCGGACATGTCTGCTCGCTTGTTTCTTGGTGTGAGGCACCTTAGAACGCCCCGTAACAAAGGCCAAGCGGGGGACGCAATGAACATTTTGATTTTAGGCAGCGGTGGGCGCGAGCATGCACTGGCATGGGCGATAAAACAAAACCCCAAGTGTGATCGGTTGATCGTTGCGCCCGGAAATGCGGGCATCGCACAAATGGCGGAATGCGCCGCGATTGATCCCTGTGACGGCGTCGAAGTCGTGACATTTGCTGAGCAAAACGCGATTGATTTCGTGGTAATCGGCCCCGAAGCACCGCTTGCCCTTGGCGTTGCCGACGATCTGCGCAATGCGGGAATTTTGTGTTTTGGCCCCTCGGCAAAAGCGGCGCAACTTGAAGCGTCAAAAAACTTCACCAAGGAAATCTGCGCGGCCTCCGGTGCTCCTACTGCGTCCTATGCGCATTTCACCGAAGCCGAGGCCGCGAAAGCATATATCCGGGAACAAGGCGCACCAATCGTGGTCAAAGCCGACGGTTTGGCCGCAGGAAAAGGCGTTATCGTTGCCATGACCGAGGCCGAAGCATTGGCCGCCATCGACGACATGTTCGGTGGTGAATTTGGCGCTGCGGGCGCGGAAGTTGTGATTGAAGAATTTATGACGGGCGAGGAAGCCAGCTGGTTTATCCTTTGCGATGGCGAGAATGTTTTGCCCATCGGCACGGCCCAAGACCACAAGCGCGTGGGCGAAGGCGACACAGGCCCCAACACTGGCGGCATGGGTGCCTATTCTCCCGCGCCCGTCATGACCGACGCTGTGACGCAAAAAGCCATGGACGAGATTATCAAACCCACAGTCGCCGAAATGGCGAAGCGCGGCATGCCCTATCAAGGTGTGCTTTACGCAGGCTTCATGATTGAAGATGGCCAGCCACGCCTCGTGGAATACAATGCCCGCTTTGGCGATCCTGAATGTCAGGTTTTAATGATGCGCTTGGGGGCTCAAGCTCTCGATTTATTGCTCGCCTGTGCGCGCGGTGAACTCGACAAAGCACAGGTCAACTGGGCCGATGATCACGCTTTGACGGTTGTTTTAGCGGCCAACGGCTATCCGAACGCCTATGCAAAAGGGTCCGAAATTCGCGACCTCAAATCCCTGAACGAAGACAGCATGAACATGACCTTCCATGCGGGAACCAAAGAGATTGATGGCAAAATTACAGCCAATGGCGGGCGCGTGTTGAACGTCACCGCTCGCGGGGCCAGCCTCAAAGAAGCGCAGGAACGGGCCTATAAAATGGTGGATCAGATTGATTGGCCAGAAGGGTTCTGCCGCCGCGATATTGGGTATCGCGCGCTTTAGTTAATCGCGGCAGTTCATTGCATTTGAAAAAGAATTGGCGCCCGAATTCGGGCCCAATACATGGCTTTCGATGCGGCCACCCACCAAAGTCGAAGCTACAATTTGCGACCAATCACTCGTCGTTGTAATCATCTCGGGACCATCGCCACAGTCGCGAATGCCACCTGAAATATAGTCTTGGCCGATGCTGTGGTTGGTAAGACCTTCGCGCGTCGCAACGGGGTGCAATGCGCCATCTTGGAAGCGCCAGATCGTAAGCACCCGCGCCAAATGGGGGCGGTCGATATAGGCCAGTTCAACGAGGCCATCACCATCTAAATCAGCACCGCCAATGGGGGCAAGCCAACGGTGCGTGCGGCCGATATGCGGCGTTTCAGCCACTTTGCCCGACGCGTCATAAATGGCCAAAGCAGCCCCCTTATGCACATCGGTTTCAATAACCACAACTTCGGGCGCACCGTCGTTATCGACATCCACGAGTCGGGGCGCGATATCTTCGAACACGTGGTCCTCGGGCAAAGTGAGGCGCATTTTTTTGCCCGAAGACATCGTTAGAACAAGCGCGCCGTATTCCGTGGAATCCCCAAGAATACCGTGATCATAGCGCTGTGTTGGGGCGCTATATTCGGCTTTGGTGATTACATCCGCCGAAGCAGGTGTCGCCACAAAAGCCAGTGCAAAGAGCGCGCCCCTGACCATTAGATTTGTTTTTCTGGCATTTGCACCACAAGCCCGTCCAAAGCGTCCGTCACTTTGATCTGACACGTCAGGCGGGAGGTCGTGGGGTTTGGCTGAAAGGCGAAATCCAACATGTCTTCTTCCATCGCGTCTTTGCCTGGGATTTTTTCTAACCATGCTTCGTCCACGTAAACGTGGCATGTGGAACAGGCACAAGCGCCGCCGCAATCGGCTTCGATTCCGGGAATGTTATTGTCGCGCGCGCCTTCCATGACAGATAGCCCATTGGCCACCTCCACTTCGTGTTTTTTGCCGTTGTGCTCGATGTATGTTATTTTGGCCATGTATCTTTTCCTTTAACAGTTGGGGACGTGAATATCTAAGGTGCCTGCCCTGCGCCACCCTCTTTTGCCGCTGGCTCACGAACACTTGTTAAATTTTACAAATGTTCTATATTTGTTCTCATGCAGATATTTAACCCCGCCCCCCATTTTCAACCCAATACATGGCCGCGCCCTCCGGCCTGCTTGCCGCACGCGCGTCTAGAAGAGCCGCCTGCGGGGGCGCGGGTGGCTGTTGCGGGGCTTGTTTTGGTGCGCCAACGGCCCGGAACCGCCAAAGGCGTGATTTTTTTAACGCTGGAAGACGAGACGGGCGTTTCCAATATCGTGGTCTGGCAGAATATCTACGAACGCTATCGGCGCGCGGTGGTGGCGGGGCGTTTGCTGCGGGTAACGGGGCGTATTCAGCGGGAAAATACCGTCATTCATGTGGTCGCCGAAGTGGTGGAGGACATCTCTTATATGCTCGACGATCTGCTGCGCGCTGATGCAACGGTGCAACCTGCGCCACAAACCACGTCGACACGGGTTCTCGCGTCGCTCAAACCACGCTAAGATTGCGCCTGCAGGTGGGCAAAAGATCCGCCGCAGAGAAGAGCAGAATGAGCAAAATCAATATGACCAACCCGAAACGCGGGTATTTACGTGCGACCGCCGTGCTTTTGAGTGCGGCGTTTGGCCTGTCCGCTTGCGTTGACAAGGGCGTCCACGTGGCGAGCCTGAGTGAGCCCGAGCTAGCTGTCAGCCAAGCCAGCGCTCCGCCAAATGCCCGCGAGGGAAGCTGTTGGGCGCGCGACGAAACGCCTGCAACCATCCAAACAACCACCGAGAAATTTCTCGTTGAACCCGAAGAGGTCGATGCGAGCGGAACGATCACGAAACCTGCGATCTATCGCGTCGAAACCCGCCAAGAGATCACCCGCCAGCGGGATGAAATCTGGTTTGAGACACCCTGCTCGGAGACTATCGGCGAGGATTTCATCCTCAACCTTCAACGCGCCTTAAGCGTGCGCGGGTATTACGCGGGACCAATCAACGGTGAAATGGATTCGCCGACCCGCCAAGCCGTTCGAAAATACCAAGAAATTCAGGGCCTCAACAGCTCTATCGTCTCACTCGAAGCGGGCCAGCAACTTGGCTTGTCAAACTACATCCTAGACTGAAAAAGGCGCCGCATTTTCATGCGACGCCCCGAGATCAGACCCTAGTGATCCGAAAATTATGACAAGTTAACCGCCATATAGCGCGGCTCACCGTCACGACGCACAAGAAGAAGCAAGGATTTGCGCCCTGCATCTTTGGCATCTTCAATTTGGTCTTCAAGGTCTTGAAGCGAATTCACGGCTTGCTGGCCTGCCTCCGAGATCACATCCCCCGCCCGCAAACCTTTTTCAAAGGCTTCACTGGTTTCGTCGATGCCTTTCACGAGCAAACCATTGACGCTGCTTGGCAATTCAAGTGCCTCGCGCACCTCATCCGTAAGCTCAGTCAAAGTAACGCCAAGAATTTCCATCTCAACGGGATCTTGAGCCTCAGGGGACGGCACGACAGTATCGCCATTTCCTTCCGCAGTTTCGCGACGTCCCAAAGTGATCGTGAGCGTCTTTGCTTCACCCTCACGGAACACTTCCATATCAACCGCTTTACCAACTTCCGTTTCTCCAACGCGGCGCACCAATGCACGGGTATCCTCAACCTCGACACCATCGAAAGATGTAATCACGTCTCCAGCTTTGACACCAGCATCAGCCGAAGGACCCTCTGGAACATCCGTCACCAAAGCACCCGTCGCGTCAGGAAGTCCAAGTGCCTCGGCCACGTCAGAATCGATGTCCTGAATGCGCACACCCAGCCATCCACGACGGGTTTCACCGAACTCTTGCAACTGATTTACAACTTTGCTGACAACCGCCGATGACATCGAAAAACCAATCCCGATGGAGCCGCCATTGGGCGACAGAATGGCCGTATTCACGCCCACAACATCGCCGTCCATATTGAACAAGGGACCACCAGAGTTGCCACGGTTAATCGCCGCGTCGGTCTGGATATAATCGTCATAGCTACCAGAAAGCGCCCGGTTGCGCGCTGAAATAATCCCTGCGGAAACCGAAAAACCCTGTCCCAACGGATTGCCAACGGCCATGACCCAGTCACCGACACGTGCATTGTCACTGTCGCCAAAAACCACAAATGGTAATGGTGTGTCACTCTCAACCTTCAGAAGCGCAATGTCCGTATTGGGATCACGGCCAATTAAACGGGCGGGATATTCCTCACCCGTGAAAAATTCGATCATGATTTCGTCCGCCCCGTCAATCACGTGATTGTTCGTGACGATAAAACCATCCTCGGAAATCACAAAACCCGATCCCAAAGCTTGGCTGCGCTGAGGTTGATCCCCGCCCCCTTCACGACGATCCAAAAAGTCGCGAAAGTAATCCTCAAACGGGGAGCCTTCCGGCACGACAGGACCCGGTTGAGTGGCGCGCGCAATGGTCGTTGAGGTTGTTATGTTCACCACGGACGGGCTAATGGATTCTGCGAGATCCGCAAAACTTTCGGGCGCACCGCGTGCGAACGCGACCATGCTCTGTGCGAGAAACAGAACCAAAGCCAATGTTGCGAACAAGGCCGCTCTCACCATGTTTGATTTCTGTTCTACGTCTCGATCAATTGAAACTGCCAAAGATTTCACTTTAAGCTCCTATTTTACACATCATCCTGCGGCGACACTGCATCCAGCACTTTGTTGCCGTATTCCTTGCAATTACTTTAACTCTGCGCGCGGACTTGCAACCCAAAATCAAATCGCGAACTCACAAATGAACGTGACTGCAATGTTACCATTGATTTGAAGGTGTGGCCGATTCATTTTTTTTCAAGGGACGGGTACGAAATCTCCCGCCACGAGAAAGCCCCGCTTCCGCCAACAAAAAAGGCCCATGTCGCGAAACATGGGCCCTAAAATTGAGATCTATAGCGCCCTTATTTCGCGGGAACTTCACCGGTGGACGACCGCATGAATTTGAAAAACTCACTGTCAGGTGACAACACCATCGAAGAATTTCCCGCTTGGAAAGCACGTTCATACGCCGTTAGCGAGCGATAGAATTCAAAGAAATCTTGGTCCGACCCATAGGCCGTCGCAAAAATTCCGTTGCGTTTGGCATCTGCTTCACCGCGAATAATCTCGGACTGGCGTCTCGCATCCGAAACCAATTCAACCACGGTACGATCTGCGAGAGCCCGCACACGTTGTGCCGCCTCATTCCCGCGCGCACGCTCGTCGGTCGCTTCACGTTCCCGTTCTGCGCGCATCCGATCAAAAGTTGCCCCTTGGTTTGCTTGCGGTAAATCTGTGCGTTTCAAACGTACATCAACCACCTCAAGCCCCAAGGTTTGAGCTTCGAAAACGGCACCAGCACGAATTTCCGACATTAACGCAATCCGATCCGCAGAGAGAATATCGTTAGACGTTACGCCCCCCAAGACTTCGCGAATTATTGAAACAAGGATTGAATCCAAACGCGCTTCACCAGCCCGTTCACCACCCGCACCAACAGCCCGACGGAACCGTTCCACGTCTGTGATCCGATACCGCGCAAAGGCGTCAACGATCAACCGGCGATCATCCAACGGCGTGACTTCCAAGGCTTCGACATCCCGGCTCAAGATACGGTCATCATAGTAGACAACCTCTTGAATAAACGGAATTTTAAACGCGAGACCCGGTTCTTCCTTGACGGCTTTAACCTGACCAAACTGAAGGACAAGCGCCTTTTCTTTTTCATCCACGATAAACATGGACATGAACCCAAGAACGACGGCTGCTACGACGACTGGTAGAATATATGCTGTCTTTTTCATTATTCTGTCCCTCCGGTTTTACGTAACTCGTTGAGCGGAAGATAAGGCACAACACCCTGCCCCGCAGAGTCGCCGTCGATAATAACTTTGTCTACACGGCCCAAAACACGCTCCATTGTCTCAAGATAAAGACGTTTGCGCGTAACTTCAGGCGCCTTGCGGAATTCTGCCAGAATCGAGAGGAACCGGCTGGCTTCACCCTCGGCTTGGTTTACGACCTGTGCACGATATGCTTCGGATTCTTCGAGAACCTGTGCAGCTTCCCCGCGCGCGCCCGCCAAAGCTTTGTTGGCATAAGCATCCGCTTGTTTCTCAAGCTTATCACGCTCTTGCGAGGCGGCCTGAACATCGCGGAATGCTTCGATAACCTCGCTGGGCGGATCGGCCTTTTTGAAGTTGACCCGCACGACGTTCAAGCCGGCATTGTATGAATTCAAAGTGTCTTGAACCAGTGCTTTCACCGTGTCGGCAATCAACCCGCGATCCCTATTCAGAATCGGTGACAGGTTAGATTGGGCAATAACTTCGCGCATCGCCGATTCAGACACCGCCAAAATGGTCGCCTCTGGGTCGCGTAGATTGAACAGATATTTCGCGGGATCATTGATGTTCCAAACGACTTGGAAGTCGATGTCGACGATGTTTTCATCGCCAGTGAGCATCAGACCATCGCGCGCTCCGGTGCCGATTTCCACGATTTGCTCGCGCGAAACGGTTAGGATTTCTTTGGTCACAAAGGGCCAGGGCGCAAAGTTCAGGCCCGGCTCGCCGGTTGAATAATACTTACCAAGGAACAGTTCTACTGACTGCTCTTCCGGTTTGACGGTGTAAAACGATGCAAAAGCCCAAAGGCCCAGCGCCACAAGGCCACCAATTGCAATCGTTGTTCCGTTGAGGGCAGGTCCCTGACCTTCGCCGCCACCGGAGCCGCCATTGCTGCGACCACCGCCGCCGCGACCACCCATCAAAACGCGAAGCTGTTCTTGCCCCTTTTTTACCAATTCCTCAAGTTCGGGGAGTTGGGGTCCGTCTTGTCCGGGTTTACGTCCACCGCCGTTATTGGGACGATTATCTTTATCGCCACCATCGTCGCCGCCTCCGCCACCCCAAGGGCCGCCATTATTTCCCGCCATAAAGCTTCCTAACGTCTGAATTAACTATGCTACTTACTTAGATGCGGCTTCTAACCGAAATTTCAAGGCATTGCCACCTTAGAGGCGGCAGGAACAACGCGTGTTGGCGTTTTCATTGTCACCAATTCTTCGGCCATGACAGGATGCACCGCACATGTGCGATCAAAATCTTCCTTCGTCGCACCCATTTTTACTGCAATTCCGACCATTTGGATCATTTCGCCCGCGCTCGGGCCCACAATGTGACAGCCCAAAACAACTCGGGTCTCAACGGAAACTATTAATTTCATAAAGGCTTTGTTCTGACGCCCCGCAAAAAGCGTCTGCATGGGGCGGAAACTCGTGGTGTAGACTTCAACCGCACCGGTTTTCGCGGCCTCATCTTCGGTCATGCCAACGGTACCAAACTCTGGCTGGGTAAAGACGGCCGAAGCCACCAAATCGTGGTCAGGCTTGGTTGGATTGCCATGGAAAACCGTATCCACAAACGCCGCGCCTTCGCGGATGGCGACGGGGGTAAGATTGATGCGGTCGGTCACATCGCCCACGGCAAAGATCGATGGAATATTGGTTTGCGAATAGTCATCAACAAGGATTTCCCCCTTGCCGCCCAGCGCAACGCCCGCTGCCTCAAGGCCCATACCTGTCGTATTGGGCACCCGCCCTGTAGCGTAGATAACTTGATCAAATTCAACCACTTGACCACAAGTTGACGTCACCTGAAGGCCCGTTTCGGTCTTAAGGATGCTTTCCACATTCTCGCCCAGCTGTAGGTCGATCCCCTTGGTGATCATCTCGCTCGCGATCACATCAGTCGCCTCACGATCAAAGCCCCGCAGGATTTGCTCGCCGCGATAATATTGCGTGACTTCGACGCCCATCCCCTTAAGGATGCAGGCAAATTCGCAGGCAATAAACCCACCGCCAACAATCAAAACCGACTTCGGTAAATCGTCCCACAGGAAGATTTCATTCGAAGTGATCGTGTGCTCGGACCCAGAGAATTTGGGCGTAAAGGGACGGCCCCCAACGGCCACCAGAATATGCTTGGCTGTAAATTGTTCGCCCGTCGATAATTTCACCGTATGCGCATCCACAAGTTCGGCGCGGGCATTAAAACGTTGAACATTGTTATTGTCCAAAATCGAGCCGTAAATCCCCTCAAGACGGTTCAACTCGCGCGTCAAATGCGGATGAAACGTATGCCAGTCGAAATCGCCAACCGAAACATCCCAACCATAATGCGCGGCGTCGACCATAAGATCTTTGTATTCACTCGCGTAAACCATCAGTTTTTTCGGAACACATCCACGGATCACACAGGTGCCCCCCAGACGGTACTCCTCGGCCAAACCAACGCGGGCGCCGCCTTCAGTGGAGGCAAGTCTCGCGGCGCGCACGCCGCCGCTTCCGCCACCAATGACGAATAGATCAAAGTCGAATTTCATAATTTAGTCCTCTAGATCCGCAAAAAGGTTGTCACTCTCGACGAAATCAAGACGGGACTCCTCAACTGTACCGTTATTTATGTCGCGCACTTCGACCTTTCCATCCCCATAGCCGATCACAACTACGTCACAAATATCAACAAACAGCCCGTTTTCCACAACACCCGGGATCTGATTAAGCACTAGGCTCATCTGGCGTGCATTGCCGATCCGGTGCAAATGGAGGTCCAGAATATAGTTCCCCTCATCGGTCAAAAAGGCCGCATCGCCATTCATCCGAAGGCTGGTCGTGCGCCCCAAAACATCAAGGCCAATTAGGGTCTCTTCGATCAACGCCTTGCTGGTTTGCCAGCCAAAGGGGATCACTTCAACGGGCAAAGGAAACGCGCCAAGGGTCTCAACTTGCTTGGAAATATCCGCAATAACGACCATCTGATCGCTCGCCGTGGCCACAATCTTTTCTTGCAACAGGGCGCCACCGCCGCCTTTGATCAAATTGAGGTTACCGTCATATTCATCCGCGCCGTCAATCGTAACGTCCAGCCATTTGGCCTCGTCCAAGGACACAACTTTGATGCCCACGCTGCGGGCCAATTCAGCGGTGCGGGTCGATGTGGGAACGGCCGTAATATTAAGCCCCTCCTCACGCACCATCTCGCCCAAACACCGCACCATCCACGCCGCAGTTGAGCCCGTGCCCATGCCAACGCGCATCCCGTCCTCGACATATTCGACGGCCCGTTTGGCGGCGACGAATTTGGCCTTATCGATAGGGGAAAGTTCTCCAGACATAGTGCGACTCCTCATAAGTTGGGGTGTTTATACAAAACCTCACGCGGCACGGCGAGAGGCAATTGCCGAAAATATGCACGGGTTTCGCCGCCTTTAGCGCAAACAGTGTCGCATGCGCCCTTGCACCCTTCCTCCGCGCGTGTTTCCTATAGGAAACTTTTCACGCGAGGCCATGATGTTTCTCTCCGTTTTCGACATGTTTAAAATCGGTATCGGCCCAAGCTCAAGCCATACAATGGGGCCCATGGTCGCCGCCGCGCATTTCCTTGAGCGTCTCAAAGGGTCGCCCTTCAAGGCTCATGGTTTACGCGCCTCCCTGCACGGTTCGCTCGCCTTCACCGGAGTAGGCCACGCCACTGATCGCGCCACCATTCTCGGCCTCGCGGGTTTCACACCTGAGGCCTATGACGCCGCAAAAGCCGAGGAAACCTTGGCACAAATTCACGCGACTAAAACCATAAAAACCGAGGGTCTCCTGCCGCTTGCTTTTGACCCAACGACGGACCTCAAATTCGACTACGATACGGTCCTTACGGGCCACGCGAACGGCATGATCCTGATGGCCACTGACGCCCAAGGCGACGTCATTCTGCGCGATGTTTACTACTCCGTCGGCGGCGGCTTTGTGATGACCGAGGCCGAACTTGCAGCGGGCAAAAACACCGATCCGGGCGAACCGATCCCCTTCCCGTTCCAAACGGCCGTCGAGATGCTCGATATGTGCCGCGCTTCGGGTAAATCCATTGCCGACCTAAAACGCGCCAATGAACACGCGCGCAAAACCTCGGCGGATTTGGACAAAGACATCCTGCGCCTTTGGGACGTCATGAACGATTGCATCACCCGAGGCCTCGCCACCGATGGCATCCTCCCCGGTGGCTTGTCGGTACGACGACGCGCAAAAGCGATCCACGAAAGCTTGCTAGCGGAGCGCGGCCTCAACCTAAGTGCGCCGCATACCATCAACGACTGGATGAGTTGCTTTGCGATGGCAGTAAATGAGGAAAACGCCGCTGGTGGCCAAGTCGTGACCGCCCCGACCAACGGCGCGTCGGGCGTGCTTCCCGCAACATTGCGCTACTGGCTCGATTTCGTTCCCAACGCCTCGCCCTCACAGATTCCCGACTTCCTCCTTACAGCGGCGGCCATTGGCGGGCTGGTCAAACATAACGCTTCAATTTCCGGCGCGGAATGCGGATGTCAGGCCGAGGTTGGTTCGGCGGCAGCGATGGCGGCGGCGGGCCTTGCGGCAGCTATGGGGGGCACCCCTGAGCAGGTCGAAAATGCTGCTGAAATCGCGTTGGAACATCATTTGGGCATGACCTGCGATCCGATCAGGGGCCTTGTTCAAGTGCCCTGCATCGAGCGCAACGGGCTAGGTGCGATCAAAGCGGTGTCGGCGGCGTCTCTGGCCCTTCGTGGCGACGGGCACCATCTTGTTCCACTTGATTCCGTTATCGAAACCATGCGTCAAACGGGCGAAGATATGCACGAGAAATACAAAGAAACTTCACTTGGAGGCCTCGCGGTGAACGTGCCCAACTGCTGAATTATAAGTTGGCCCTCAAGACCGGAATGACCGACAGTAAAAGCAAGAACGCCATGATGCCGTTGAACACGCGCATACGGGTTGGGTTAGTTAGTACCTTTTGCATTTGCACGCCCATCACGGCCCAAAGACTGACAGACGGCAGATTTACGCAGCCAAATATAAGGCCTACTAATAATACAGATGCCAAAGTCTGGTCCGCCGCATAAAGCGACATCGCAGAGATCGCCATGCCGATGGCCTTCGGGTTCACCCATTGAAACAAAACCGCTTGGTAAAAACGCATCGGGTGGCCCTTTGCCGCCTGCTCCTTTGGGGGGCGGGCCGTTGCAATTTTATAAGCCAAATAGGCCATATAGACGGCTGCCAAAACTTTAAAAACTGTCAACATTTCGGGAAAAACGTCAAAGACCTGCATAAGTCCCATACCCAGAAGAACCGCCATGAAGACAAAGCCAAATCCAACGCCAAGCATGTGAGGCACCGTGCGCAGGAGGCCAAAATTCGCGCCAGACGCCATCAGCATCAGGTTATTCGGCCCAGGTGTCACCGACATAACGAAGGCAAAGACCATGAGGGGTTTGATGTTTTCTATATCCATTCGCAAGATATTGCACATCAGACGCGACATGTGATTGCTAAATTTGCAAAAATGACAGAATGTTCACAACATATGATAGATTCTAACCCCATTAACCAAAAGATATTGCGCGAACTTTCTATGAATGGTCGGATCAGCAATCTTGACCTCGCACAGAAAGTCGGCCTTTCGCCCAGCGCCTGCTTGCGACGCGTCCAAGACCTTGAACGGCGGGGCGTCATTACGGGCTATCGGGCCACCATAGATCAAACGGCCATTGGCGCGGGGTTCACGGCCTATATTGGCGTCGGCCTCAATGATCACTCCAAGACCAGTCAGGAAGCCTTTGAGCGCTCGATTTCGAAGGTCGCCGAAGTGCGGGAATGTCACAATGTGACCGGAACGATTGAATACCTCCTGCGGGTCGAAACCAAAGACCTCGCGAGTTATAAAGTGCTGCACACCGAGAAATTGGGTACCCTACCGCAGGTGCATTCGATCACAACTTATGTGGTGATTGGTTCGCCCAAAGATGACCGTGCTTAGGCGCGCAAATCCGCTGGTCAGGGGCACTGCGAACACCTAGAGTTCGTCCATGTCTCAAGATCGTCCCCTCCTTGGAATCCTCCTTATCATCGGCTTTTGCATTCTTGCGCCGTTGGGCGACGCTATGGCAAAACTGCTGGGTGGATCGAATGGCGTCATTGAGCTTGTGGCCTATCGCTTTATTATCCAAAGCCTAATTGTTGTGCCCATTGTCCTGTTTGCGCGGACGGATATGCGGGCCTCGCCCCGCGTCTTGGGCTTTACGTTCCTGCGTACCTCTCTGCATATTGCCTCCACCATCATGCTCTTTATTGCCCTGCGGTATATCCCCTTGGCAGAAACACTGGCGATTGTTTTCATCATGCCGATCATCATGATGTTTCTGGGCTGGTTCTTTCTTAACGAAACCGTTGGGCCGCGGCGGATTTTGGCGGCGGGTGTTGCTTTCTTTGGTACGATGCTGGTGATTCAGCCCAGCTTTGCGCTTGTTGGGATGACTGCGCTCCTGCCCATTGGGGTGGCCTTTGCCTTTGCCGTCTTCATGATTATTACCCGCGTCATTTCCCGAGAGGTCGATCCGATGGCGCTTCAGGCCTTCAACGGCATCGTGGGTGTCGTGCTTGTTGTGCCGCTTTGGTTTGTGGGCGCGCATTTCGGCTGGACGGATTTTCAAATCACCACCTCGGTGAACAACCAATGGGGCATCATTATTCTAATGGGGGGCATTGGTACCGTTGCGCATCTTCTAATGACGTGGTCGTTGCGGTTTGCACCTTCCTCAACCCTTGCTCCCATGCAATATCTCGAAATTCCAATCGCAACGGTTTACGGTTACTTACTGTTCAACGATCTCCCCAACGGGGTCGCGGCACTGGGAATTACGATCGTCATCGCCAGCGGCCTTTACATTATCTATCGAGAGAGCCGCCTCGCGTCCGCGCTTCAAGCCGCAGAATAAAGCGCGTCCATAGCCACCTTAAGGGCAGAACGCGGCAAAATTACAAGCATATGGGGCGCATCAAACGTGAGGGTTACTGGGCCTGAAACCTCATTCGATGTGCCAATCCGTCCACAAGGTTCAAACTCAAGCCCATTGATTGGCCAGCGAAGCCCCTCCGATGTGCCGCGCACATGCCCCATAGGAAAGAGAGAAAACCGCGATCCAATTGGGAGGTCAATCCGCAACGACTTGGGAGCGCGGAAAACCACATCCTCGCCGCCCAAAAGGATGACAGTTTTCGAATCATGATGAACCAAAGCATTAAACGCCGCGAGTTCATGATCCAACCGCGCGCCTGTAAACCCAACCCCTAGCATAATGGGCGCTTCGCACCGTAAAAGTGCTTTTTCAAAGTCGGTTGTGTCCTGTTCCGTTACTAAAAACAGTCGTTCTGCGCCGATTTTCTCTCTTGAAACCGCGTCAATTGAATCCATATCCCCAATAACAGCTACGGGTTGCACGTTGTTTTCTAACGCAAATTTCGCCCCGCCATCACATGCCACTAAAATTGGCGCACGGGTTAGGGCTTCTGAAAGGGTGTCTGAGGTAACCTCTCCTCCACCAAGCAAAGTGATCGGTGTGGATTTGGAAACAATGGGATGAAACATGGTGATTTTGCCTTATTCTTGGAAACACGCCATATTTAGGCCCAGAAATGATACGTATAATAACGTAGTTCCGAACAATTGTGTGATCGGCAACGTGGTAAACATATAGTTGCAGAGTAAGAGAGAAAGCGAGCAGTATCATGATAAGCGAAAGCAAAATCCTGACCGTATCTTACGGAACCTTCTCTTGCACACTTGAAGGTTTCGACGATTCGTTCTCCACGATGAAGGCCATCGCGGAATATTTTAAGACACTAGCGGCAGAAGACCGTTATTTTGGTGCGGAACCCCCCGCTCCAGACGTGGAAATGCTGGCTCGCATTGCAGAACGTGAAGTTCGCAGTCGTGTTCAGGCGCAAATTGGCGACAACGGCGTTGTGCTACGCAAAAGTGAGGCAGAGGGCGAGCAAGACCCTACATTCACGAAAGAAAGCGCCCCCGTTTCTGAGACGCCTCAAGCGCATCCCACCGCCCCCCTCAACCAAACGGTAAAAATGCCCGCTCCGGTTGCAGTTCAACTCACGCAAAAAACGGCACCTTTTGTGATGGCAGCAGCAATTGATGGATCAGAATCCGTCGCCGCCAAGCTGCAACGCATTCGGGCCGCCGTATCACGCGCCCCAACAAACGCTCCGGCAGAAGTCATCGAAGACGCAAACAGCGAAGACCTTTTCAAGCCAATCGCAAGCGCCTTTCAAGACATTGAAGATGACGCTGAAATCGTCCTCCCTTCTGCGCCTAAAGTAGCGCCAGTGGCAGACGAGCAAGCGACCCAAGAGTCATTCGAAGACTCGCAAGTCGTTGAAGCAGTATTAGAAATAACAATTGAAGACACCGACGAAGAGCCGACAGCAGACCTCGTCGAGGACGCCGACATTGTTGTTTCTGATGTCTTCGAAGACACCCTTGAAGACATGCCCGAATTGGCGGTTTCCCTCGAAAACGATGCAGAAGAAGAACTTGAATTCACGACGGAAAATTCAGTCGATGTTTCTGAGCCTGAAGCTGTTTCAATGGACGTTGAATCCACAAGCGACGACGATGCGGCAGTGCTTGCAGGTGTTGGTGCTTTCATGGCCCAGTCTGAACCTTCTGAAACTGTCGCCAGCATTGACGAATATACCAATGAGCAAGGGGATGAGCCCCTCGCCGCAACGGATATCACGTCCATCTTGGGCACAATATCCCAAGACGATTCGACATCGCATAGTGATGGCGCGATCAAAGAAGGCACACACCAAGACCAAGAGGACGATACTTTCGAAGAAAGCCTTGAGTCCCGTTTGGAAACAGAAAACGTTTTGTCCGAGGCCCAGAGAGACGAAGACCTTGCGGATTTGGCCAAGCTCGATGCTCCTCAGGACGCGCTTCAAGACGAAGCACCTGATACTGCATCGGTAGAAAGCAGCACAGAAGAATCAATTCGCACGCCAAAAGGCAGCGTATCCAATGTTCTAGCACGCGCACGCGCACGCGTCATTCATGTTAAAAAGACTGACTTGGAGCAAGCCTTGGAGGAGGACGCCGTTGAAGAATTCCTCGACGTCTCCGCGTCACCTCAAGAGAATGCTTTTACTGACGATGACACCGACGATGCAAATGAAACGGCTGAAGAGTCGATTCTATCGGCGGAAGATGAAGCAGAATTGATGGCCGAACTTGCGGCTGTAACAAATGAAACACCAGACGACATCCCCACACTTGAACCTCTCCCCGAGGTGACACAATATCATTCGTTGAGCAAGCAAGCAGACGAAGACAATGTGAACCGCCTCATGGAGGAGAGCGATTCGAAGTTTGCCGAGAGCGATGGAACTCGGCGTCGTTCGGCCATCGCGCATCTTAAAGCGGCGGTTGCAGCAACAGTTGCCGATCGGAGGATTTTGGGCGGTTCGAAACCAAAATCCGACGATACAGGTGCCTACCGTAAAGATTTGGCCGAAGTTGTTCGTCCGAACCGTGCCGAGCGTCGTGCGGGCAGCAGCAAAGATGATCGCCCCGCACCTTTGGTCTTGGTGTCTGAGCAACGCATTGACCTGCACGATGGGCCAGCAGTACGGCCACGTCGCGTAGGCAAATCGGCGCTCGAATTGCGAGATGTGAACGAAGACCTGTCGGAAGGCGGACGCGCAAATTCGAAAACGGCGAAGCATCTTGAGGAAAGCAAATCCTTCGCGGAATTCGCCGAGCGCGTTGGCGCAATTGAATTGCCAGATTTGCTGGAAGCAGCAGCAGCCTACGCATCCTTTGTCGAAGGAAAAGAGCATTTCACACGTCCCGACATCATGCGTCGTGCTTTGCAGTTCGCGGAAGACCAAGGTGTCTCACGCGAAGAAGGTCTGCGTTCCTTTGGCCTCCTCTTGCGTCAAGGTAAAATCGAAAAAGTAAAACGCGGGCAATTCAAAATCGCGCAGTCGACTCGGTTCAACCCAGAAGCACGTATTGCTGGCGAGTAGTATCAGCGTCACAAAACAAAAAGGGCGGCCATTGGGCCGCCTTTTTTGATTCTTACCTCATTGGGCTCGCTCTTTTCTAAGCGTCCGGATCTGCCTGACCGATGCCCTTAAAGATGGCCTTAAGCGGAAACGCCCAAATAACCCCAAGGAACACATAGATCACCAGCTCCAACCAGAACGGAGGCCGATCAAACAGACCAATAACACTAACCGCAACGATGATATACGCTGGGAGCCCCACAAGGAGTGCAAACAGCGACCACCGCCGACGGGCTTTATAACTCAATGCCATGCTCAATCCTCAAATGGGTCAGTGACAAGGATGGTGTCTTCGCGCTCTGGGCTGGTTGAGAGGATGGCCACAGGGCACTCAATCAACTCTTCAACGCGACGCACATACTTGATCGCGGCCGCTGGAAGGTCGTTCCAGCTGCGCGCCCCTTCTGTGCTCTCGCTCCAACCCGGCATTGTTTCGTAAATCGGCGTGACGCGAGCTTGATGATCGGCGGCAGTTGGCAAATAGTCCACCCGCTTCCCGTCGAGTTCATACCCCACACAAATTTTGAGTTCTTCAAACCCGTCAAGCACGTCGAGCTTGGTAAACGCGATGCCGGACACTCCAGACGTGGCGCAGGTTTGCCGAACCAAAACCGCATCAAACCAACCGCAACGCCGCTTGCGTCCTGTGACCGTCCCAAATTCATGGCCGCGCTCACCAAGCCGTTGGCCATCCGCGTCATCCAGCTCTGCAGGAAACGGGCCTTCGCCCACACGGGTTGTATATGCCTTAACGATTCCAAGCACATAGTCGATTGCACCCGGTCCGACGCCCGTCCCTGTCGCGGCTTGACCCGCGATCACATTAGATGACGTCACAAAGGGGTAAGTGCCAAAATCGATATCGAGCAACGCGCCTTGTGCGCCTTCGAACAAGATACGTTTTCCTGCTTTGCGTTTCTCGTTAAGAATTTTCCAAACAGGAGCCGCATAAGGCAGAACATGCTCGGCGATTTCTTTGAGTTTCGCGAGCAAATCAGCCCGATCAACCTCAGGAAGCCCCATGCCGCGACGCAGCGCGTCATGGTGCTGAAGCAAACGATCCACGCGCGTTTCAAGAGTGGCCTCGTCTGCCAAATCGGCAACACGAATGGCACGACGTCCAACCTTATCTTCATATGCAGGGCCAATTCCGCGCCCCGTCGTGCCAATTTTGGCGACCGTATTGTGGCCTTCGCGCGCACGATCCAGTTCGCCGTGAACTGGAAGAATCAGAGGGGTATTTTCGGCAATCATCAAGTTTTCAGGTGAAATCTCGACGCCCTGCGCCCTCAGCTTGTCGATCTCTTCGATGAGGTGCCAAGGATCAAGAACAACCCCGTTGCCAATCACAGAGAGTTTGCCACCCCGAACAATTCCCGATGGGAGAAGCGACAGTTTATAGACCTTCCCGTCAATAACGAGGGTGTGACCCGCATTGTGACCGCCTTGGAAGCGCGCAATTACATCTGCGCGTTCGCTAAGCCAGTCAACAATCTTGCCTTTTCCTTCGTCGCCCCATTGAGCGCCTACGACGACTACATTTGCCATTATTCTATCCCGGTGATTGGAAAACCCGCGCCCGTATAACTTGCTATGGACTTACAGGGAACCTCTAAAACACCGTTTACCCCCCAAAGCACAAGACAGGGGTACTTCTTTTGCAGAATTCCCTAGAAATGCAGCAACACCCGCGAGGATTTCACGGGGCCGACCAAGGGCTTTCAACGAATAGGGTTGCGAGCACGGGAAAAGCCGCCTAAATAACTCCAAATCTCAAGCGAGGCTGCTTCATGGAAAATATCGTTCTTGTCATCCACCTACTTCTTGCGTTGTCATTGATCGGCATCGTTCTAATCCAACGTTCCGAAGGGGGCGGCTTGGGTATTGGCGGTGGCGGCAACGGGGGCACCTCGGGGCGCTCCGGCGGGACAGCCCTTGGCAAAGTCACTTGGGTTTTGGCGGGCGGATTCATCATGACGTCGATCACCTTGACTGTAATTGCAGCACAAAATGCTGGTGCAGGGTCGGTTTTGGATCGCGTTGGTGGAAGGGCCCCTGCGCCGATTGAAGCTCCGGCTTCCTCACTTGGTGAAGGTGACGCTTTGCTGCCGCCGTCATCTGGCGACGAAACGCTTACACCCCCCGCCGCCGAATAAACTACTATAAATTGAGAACGAGCAGAAATGCTCCGCAGCATCTTGCGATTGGGTTGCGGTTTCCTTGAGAATCCGTTATAACTCAACTCCCGTGATGCTGCGCTTTTTTGCGCCGTTTTCATCTCAGTTAAAACACTCACGGGAGACGTTCGCCACATGGCTCGTTATATTTTCATTACTGGTGGCGTTGTGTCTTCACTTGGCAAGGGTTTGGCTTCGGCGGCTCTTGGCGCTTTGTTGCAAGGCCGTGGTTATACTGTTCGCCTACGTAAGCTCGACCCTTACCTCAACGTAGACCCCGGAACCATGAGCCCATTTGAGCATGGCGAAGTTTTTGTGACCGATGATGGCGCCGAAACTGACCTTGATTTGGGCCACTACGAACGATTCACGGGCGTCGCTGCGCGTAATACGGATTCCATCTCCTCTGGGCGTGTTTATTCCACTGTGTTGGAAAAAGAACGCCGCGGCGATTATTTGGGTAAAACCATTCAGGTCATCCCGCACGTGACCAATGAGATCAAGGAGTTCCTACATATTGGCGAGAATGAAGTCGATTTCATGCTTTGCGAAATTGGTGGCACTGTGGGCGACATCGAAGGCTTGCCCTTCTTTGAAGCAATCCGTCAATTCGCCCAAGACAAGCCGCGCGGCGAATGTATTTTTATGCATCTCACCCTGTTGCCGTACCTTGCCGCTTCGGGGGAGTTGAAAACCAAACCCACGCAACACAGCGTCAAAGAATTGCGCAGCATCGGGATCGCCCCAGACGTGCTTGTCTGTCGTTCCGAACAACCCATCCCAGAAAAAGAGCGCGAAAAAATCGGCCTTTTCTGTAACGTCCGCAAAGACAAAGTGATCGCAGCATACGACCTCAAATCGATCTACGAAGCCCCCCTCGCTTATCACCGCGAAGGCCTCGACACGGCGGTCCTTGATGCTTTTGGCATCGACCCCGCACCGGCGCTCGACCTCACCCGCTGGGTTGATGTCGCAGACCGCGCCTTCAACCCCGAAGGCGAAGTGAAAATCGCGATTGTCGGCAAATACACCCAACTTGAGGACGCATATAAATCCATCGCCGAAGCTCTTGTGCATGGAGGAATGGCCAACCGCGTGAAAGTGAAAATCGAATGGGTCGATGCCGAGATTTTCGACACAACCGACGCCGCCCCCTATCTTGAAGGGTTTCACGCGATCCTCGTTCCCGGTGGCTTTGGCGAACGTGGAACCGAAGGCAAAATCAAAGCGGCCGAATTTGCACGCACCCGTAAAATCCCCTATCTCGGGATCTGTTTGGGCATGCAAATGGCGGTCATTGAAGCCGCACGCAATGTGGCCCACCTCACCGATGCGGGTTCCGAAGAATTCGACCAAGAATCCGGTGAAAAGCGTTTTACTCCCGTGGTTTACCACCTCAAGGAATGGGTACAGGGCAACCATAAAATCGCGCGTAGACTGTCTGATGACAAGGGCGGCACAATGCGATTGGGCGCCTACACGGCCACTTTGAAAGAAGGCTCCAAAGTCGCAGAAGTCTATGGCACGACCAGCATCGAGGAACGCCATCGCCACCGCTATGAAGTTGATGTGCGTTACCGTGAGCAATTGGAGGCCGTTGGCCTTCAGTTCTCGGGCATGAGCCCAGACGGGAAACTCCCCGAAATCGTCGAGTGGAAAGATCACCCGTGGTTCATCGGCGTGCAATATCACCCCGAACTAAAATCCAAACCCTTCGCGCCGCACCCGCTTTTTGAAGGCTTCGTAAAAGCTGCCAAGGACAATTCGCGTCTGGTCTAACGGTGGTGAAATGCCTAACCTACCAAAAATTGGGGGGGACATATGACAGACCGTCTCAAAGGATACTGGATCGCGCATGTAGATGTGGGCGATCCGGAAGGTTACAAATCCTATGTCGCGGCGAACGGCGTTGCCTTTGCTAAAACCTCCCTAAAGGAAGCAACATAACTAAAATGATTGATAAAATATTTTCTCTTTTTGCCCCTGAAGCAGAGCCACAAAAACTCGACGACCGCATTGCAATTGCGGGGTTGCTTGTGCGCATAGCACGCACCGATGGCGATTATTCCCACACAGAAATCGCCCGCATCGACCGTATTTTGGCAAAACGCTACGAGATCACCCCCGAGCAAACCACCGAGTTGCGTCAGGAAGCCGAAGTCTTTGAGAAGTCGGCCCCCGACACCGTCCGCTTTACCCGCTCGATCAAGGATTCGGTGCCACACGACGAGCGCGAGGCCGTTATCGAGGCTCTATGGGAAGTGGTTTTGGCCGATGGTGTCCGCAATACATACGAAGACACACTCATGCGTTTGCTCGCAAACCTACTGGGTATCACGGACATGGACAGTGCGCGCTGTCGTCAACGTGTTTTATCCAATCAATAATCCCCAATTTCCTGGACCGAGGCGCCCCCGACAATTGGGCGTTTCGCACCAAATTGCGTTCCCTTACGTCAATCGTCCTTTCTGTTTGCAATTTTAAGGAATATCCTTCCTAATAATGAACCAAATCCAAACAGCTGGAATACCGTGACAAAACCTAAAGCAAACGACACACAAACTCCTGTGATAGAAATCCGCAACCTGCATAAATCCTATGGGCCGCTGGAAGTCCTTAAGGGTGTGGACATCTTGGCGAACCGTGGGGATGTTGTGTCGCTGATTGGCTCTTCTGGGTCAGGAAAGTCCACCCTTTTACGGTGTGCGAACCTGCTAGAAGATAGCCAAAGTGGGGATATCCTTTTTGAAGGCGAGCCTATTTCTTGGCGCGGCCAAGGTTTGGGGCGGCACCCCGCCGACCGCGCGCAGGTCACACGTATTCGCACCAACCTGTCGATGGTTTTTCAACAGTTCAATCTGTGGGCGCATATGAGCATCCTGCAAAACGTGATGGAAGCCCCTGTTACCGTCCTCGGAGAGGACCGTGAGGCGGTTGAGTTGCGCGCGCGCGACCTGTTGGCAAAAGTGGGGATTGGCGACAAATGTGATGCCTATCCTGCGCAACTTTCTGGTGGTCAGCAACAACGCGCCGCCATCGCGCGTGCGTTGTGTATGCAGCCCAAAGCCCTCCTGTTCGACGAGCCTACAAGTGCCCTTGATCCAGAGCTGGAGCAAGAAGTTGTAAAAGTCATCAAAGACTTGGCAAACGAAGGCCGCACGATGATATTGGTTACGCACGACATGCGGTTGGCGAATGATGTTTCGGACCACGTCGTGTTTTTGCATCAGGGAATCATCGAAGAGCAAGGCCCGCCGTCGACCCTTTTCACCGCCCCTAAAACCACTCGTTTGCAGCAATTTCTCAGCGCCACGGTGAGTGCATAATGCCTGCACCTAGTGCCCTTGTTGCGCTCACATTTGTGAATCGCCCATTAGAGTTTGATTCCAAAATCGCCCTAAATTTCGGCCCTTCGGGCATAACCCAGTTTCTCAACGACGGAACCAAGAATGCGCGTACCAAGCGTTGGTTCCCCGTTGGCGGAAGACTTACGTAATTACACCTCACGGAGACTAAAATGAAAAATATCCTTCTTTCGACCGCAGCTTTAGTTTTTACAACGAGCGTTGCCTTCGCTGACACCGTTCGCATGGGCACAGAGGGTGCCTACCCTCCCTACAACTTCGTCAACGATAATGGCGATCTCGACGGATATGAAATCGTCTTGGGCAATGAACTCTGCAAACGTGCCGAATTGACATGTGAATGGGTCCAAAACGATTGGGACAGCATCATCACAAACCTCAACTCCGGCAACTACGACACAATCATTGCAGGCATGTCCATCACGGACGAGCGTAAAGAAGTCATTGATTTCTCGCAAAACTACACGCCACCAGCGGCTTCCGCTTACCTCGCTTTATCCGCAGATGTTGACCTAACATCTGGTGTTGTTGCTGCACAAGCCGCTACAATTCAAGCAGGTTACATTGCAGAATCCGGTGCAATCTTGGTTGAATTCGCAACTCCAGACGAAACCGTCGCTGCAGTCAAAAATGGTGAAGCAGACGCAGTCTTCGCAGACGGCGACTACCTTTATCCCATCGCGGCGGAAAGCGGTGGCGATATGCTTATCGTTGGTGAACCCGTTGGTTTGGGCGGCGGCATCGGCATCGGCATGCGCAAAAGCGACACAGAACTTAAAGCAAAATTCAACACAGCCATCGATTCTATGAAAGCTGACGGCACGTTGAACGCTTTGATCACCGAATGGTTCGGCGCAGACGCCCAAGTATTCTAAACCTTAATAGTCAACGCGCGCCTTGAAAAAAGGCGCGCGTTTTCCTTTTGGCCAAACCACTCAGGGGACTGTCCGATCTTTTCATATTGCTCCGATCCGTCCGCCCTCGAAGGCCTGACATGGCTGTCGTGCTATCTCACGACAGGAAAACATTTCGCGTTTTACAGTTCGTTTTTAACGGTGCTCTTCTTGCTGGCCGTGACCGCACCCGTTGCCTTATTTTTTGGTTTCTTGGGCGCGACAGCATCCCGTAGCCACATCGCCCCTCTGCGCTGGTTTGGAAAAAGTTACACCTCCGTCGTGCGCGGGGTTCCTGATATTGCGTTCTTTATGTTCTTTGTCATCGCCCTTGACCAAGCTGTCGAATGGACGCGCCACAAGGTAAAATGCCCCGAATGGACCGACGCCATTCGTCAGGGCAGTGATTTCCTTGTCTGCCCCGATGCCAAAATGCCCCTCTCCTCCTCGGCCCAATGGGTCCATGAAACCTACAGTTTCTCAATCGCGGTTTTTACCTTTGCGATCGTGTTCGGCGCCTTTGCGGCCAACGTTCTCTATGGCGCGATGCAAGCCGTCCCCCGTGCCCAAATGGAAACAGCCGAAGCTTACGGTATGTCGCACCGCCAAAGTTTCTGGCGCATTCTTGTGCCGCAAATGTGGATTTTCGCGCTGCCTGGCCTCTCCAATCTTTGGTTGATCCTTGTAAAAGCCACGCCACTTTTGTTCCTTTTAGGCATTCATGACATCGTCTTTTGGGCCCGCGAAATGGGGGGCCACAAAACCAATGCCTTCGACTATCCGCATCCAGATTGGCGCATTTGGTATTTCCTTGGTTTGATGGTCTTCTACCTCACACTAACCAAAGTGAGCGAAATCGCCTTTGCCAAATTGACGCGTAAACTTTCCCGTGGTCAGGCAACCGCAGGCGGCGAAGCCCAGCGACGCGAGGCCACGGCATGAGTTGCCTCGAAACCATCCAAAACTACGGCCTGCGCTCCCTCGGATACGGTGAACGGCTTCTGCCCAAAACCGACTTCACTCTGTGTGATCAATTCACGTTGATTGGTTCGGGTATGATTTGGAACATCTATTTCGGCGTCCTCGCCCTCATCTTTGGCTTCTTTGCCGCCACAGCCGTGGCCATGGCCAAAAGCTCACATCGCTGGATTCTGCGCCGTCCCGCCGAGATTTTCATCTTTATCTTTCGCGGCTCACCCCTGTTTATTCAGTTCTTTTTGGCGTATGAGACCTTCGTGCTCCTGCCCAAACTCGGCATCGACCTCAACCTAGGATTCGTCGAGATTACGCTCGAAACCCGCATGTTAACAAAGGCTTGGCTCGGGGCATTGCTGGTGCTTTTCCTCAACACAACGGCCTATACTGCGGAAATCTTCTATGGTGCGCTGAACTCTATTCCCAAGGGGGAAATCGAGGCTGCCGATGCCTACGGTTTAACCGGTTGGAAGAAATTCCGGCGGGTGATTTTCCCCACCATGCTGCGCCTCTCGTGGCCCGCTTACACCAACGAGGCGATCTTCCTCTTCCACGCCACAACTTTGGTCTATTTCTCGGGCTTTCCGGCATGGCAGCAACGCGGCGATGCGTTGTATTACGCCAGTTATTTTGCGGATAAAACGTTCAACCCGTTCGTCCCTTATCCGATCCTTGCCATGTACTACGTGCTTTTGACGTTTGTTGTGATTGGGATTTATGGGGCTATCAGTAAATATCTCAATCGGCATTTACCGCAAGAAGTCCGACGCAAATTTCAGTTCAGACCTCAGATCATTCGCTGACGCGTGACACGCTGAAAACAGGGGGTTTTTGCGGTAGAATGAGCGTTTTCTACCGCAGAGCCAATCGGCTTAACTCATTTTTGAAAGCTTACTTTGTAGTTCCGCCAACTGTTTCTTGATGTCAGCCAGATCACTATCGCTACTCGCGGTGTCTTTTGAGGCAGGCTGCTCCGATGTAGGCGCGGTCCATCCGCCGGTCATGGTCTTCAAAAACGCTTCCTGTTGCGCTTTTAGCGCGTCAAGACCAGGGATGCCGGCCAAAGGACTGGGAAAGCCGCCCATAACTTTGGTCTGGCTCTCGCGGAGCATTTCAAAGCTCGCAGAGAGAAAGTCAGGGACAACGCTGCCTGCTTGGTTTGTATAGCTACGCACCAAATCCATGAGGACATTGACGGGCAATACATTGTCACCACGGCTTTCTCTCTCCGCAATAATCTGTAGAAGATATTGCCGTGTCAGATCGTCGCCGCTTTTTAGGTCAATAATCTGGACCTCACGCCCTGTGCGGATAAAGCCTGCGATGTCTTCAAGAGTGACGTAGTCGCTGGTCTCGGTATTATAAAGACGGCGGCTGGCATAACGTTTGATAAGTAGTGTTTTTTCGGCTTCGCTCACAGGGATCCCCTTCTTCTGCAATGCAGAAGGATTGCGCATGCGCAGAAGGAAAGCAACAAAAAGAAAGGCGAGACCCGAGAGGATCTCGCCTTAAGAGGAAGCGCGGGAGGGAGGGAGGAGGAGACCCGCGGTTAGAACCTCAAATTACTTCGTGGCCGCTTTTGCAGCTTTCGTAACGTCTGCGGTTGCTTTGTTAACAGCAGCGTTTGTTTCTTCAGTGATGTCTTTGCCAGCAGCAAGCATCAGTTCAACGGTTTCAGCTTGAACTTTTTTCGCAATTTCAGCGAAAGCGGCCAAGTTTTCAGAAGCCATTTCAGCAGTTGAAGAAGCGAATTCTGTCAATGCTTTGCTATAATCAGCTGGCTCAGTTTTAACTGCGGAAACTGCGGACAGTTTCGCGAGTGTTTCTTTTGTCCATTTTGTGGAAATCTCGTTAGATTTCTCAGCAGCTGTCAAAGCTACTTTGGACATTTTGTCGCCAAGGGCGGCGGAATTTTTGAACGCGCCTTCAAATGCAGTTGTGTCTACTGGGAATGCGCCAACCATGTCTTGCATGATCTTGGTGAAATCTTGTGCTTGTGTCATGTGTTCGCTCCTAAGTGCAGGCGGGAAGTTCCGCTGAATTTCTCTTGTACAAACAATATGCATACTGCAGCGCGGCATTTCAAGCTTTTTATGCTGCATCGCAGCATTATTATTCAATATCCTTATAAATCAATCACTTATTGGTGCCAAAACATAGGTTCCAGGAGCAGGGCAAAGCTCTGGATAGCCCGAATCACCGGGAATTCGCGCCGGAACCTGCCCGCCTGAGTGGTCAGACAGCCATTTTCCCCATCGTTCCCACCATGAGCCCTCATGAAACTCTGCGCCTTCTTTCCACGCGTCTGCGGTAAGGGTCATGTCCTCATTGGTATAATGGCCGTATTTTTTCTTGCTGGGCGGATTCACGATCCCAGCGATATGGCCACTTTCAGACAGAATAAAGGTTTTGGATTTACTCTGGAACTGACTCACGCCGCGATACGAGGAGGTCCAAGCCGCGATATGGTCGGTCTCACAGGCGATAGCACAAACGGGCACGTCCACATCTTTGATCGAGAGCACCTCGCCCTCCATTTCATAGATTCCGCGCGCGAAGTGATTTTCTTGACAAAGGTTACGCAGATATTCGACCGTCATCTGGCCCGGAAGGTTCGTTCCGTCGCCGTTCCAATAGAGAAGGTCAAACGCTGGCGGCGCCTCCCCCATCATATAATTCCGGATAGCGGGCGCATAGATCAGGTCATTGGAGCGCAAATACGAAAAGGTCTTAGACATGAAGAGCGAGTCCAAAACACCTGTCTCAGCGACTTCGCGTTCAATCCCACCAACAAAGCCTTCGTCCAAAAACACGCCAACTTCGCCCTGATCCGAGAAATCCGTTAGCGTGGTAAAGAAGGTCGCTGATTTTATCGATTTGTCCCCCGCCTTTTTCATTTTTGAAAGTGTTAGCGACAAAGTCGTTCCGGCGATGCAATAGCCCACAACATTGACGCTCTTTTCCTTGGTAATCTTTTTGACCGTCGCGATGGCCTCAAGGTACCCCTCATTCACATAATCCGCCAATCCCACATCCTTATAGGAAGCGTTCGGGTTGACCCAAGAGACGACAAACAGGGTAAACCCTTGTTCTGTAATCCAATTTATCAAACTATTCTGCGTCTTGAGGTCCAAAATATAGAATTTATTGATCCACGGCGGAAAGATAATCAACGGAGTCTTATAGACGGTTTCGGTTTGGGGGGCATATTGCACAAGTTCAAACATGCGATTGCGAAAGACGACCGATCCTTTGCTCGTCCCAAGATTTTCACCAACTTTAAAGGCCCTTTTGTCGGCCAAAGTTACCAAAAGCTCGCCATCATTGGCTTCAATATCGCGCACAAGGTTTTCCAGCCCATCCACCAAGGATTGCCCCTCGGTCTCGGCTGCTTTGGCCAACGCCGTCGGGTTTGTCCCAAGAAAATTATTGGGCGAAAACATATCCACAATCTGGCGACTAAAGTAATCGACTCGCTTTTTATCTGACGGATCTAGCCCGTCAAGGTCCGCCACGGCCTGCGAAACAGCATCGCTGCCCATCAAATATTGTTGCTTAATATAATTGAAATACGGATGCGTATCCCACGCGGGGTCTGCAAATCGACGATCGGTAGGCCCAGAATCTTTGGGCGCCTCAATTTTACCTTCGCTTAAAGTATGCTGCGCATCCACGTAATGCTTAAGCGACTTCCCCCAATAGGCAACCTGATGTTCGACCATTTTTGACGGATTATTTACCATTTCGGCCATATAAGCGGCAGCGGCCTTCATGAAGAGGTCGCTACTTGGGCCTTGGAGGTTGGGATCAATTTTACGTTTTTTCGAAAGGGCGGCGACAAGGCGCGCCGAAAGCGCCTCCACCTTAGCCAGATTCTCTGACAGACGTTCAGATGTCACATTTCCGTTTGAATCTGAGGATTTTTCGTCGGAATCGTTCTGATTGGTTGTCATATGATTTTTTCTACCCTAATCTTTCTGCAAGTGCAGCATAGTGCAGGACGCGCGTGCAGCACAAATCAAGCTTAGCCTGAGAAATCAGCGCTGTGAAGGAGCGAATATGCGGTATATGGCCACCTATGACATGATGGAAACAATGCGCAATACCAACGAGTGGTTGGGCGCATCTGCAAAAGCCGTCGCTGCCTTCCCTGCCATGGGCCTTGTTCCCAACCCGTTTTTGCAATGGATAGGCGCATGGGGCGACGTCACAGAGCGTAGTTTCGCCCGTATGGCGGTCAAGCCAGACTGGGGCATTCATTCGATTCCTGCCGAGGACGGATGCGATCATTTGGTCTCAGTTGAATCCGTTGTCTCGCGTCCTTTTGGCGATTTGATCAAGTTTAACGTGCAAGGCCGTCCCGAAAAGGCGCGCAAAATCTTGTTGGTCGCTCCGATGTCCGGCCACTACGCAACCCTTTTGCGCAGCACCGTCGCGAGCCTTCTTCCAGACGCCGAAATCTATATCACCGACTGGCACAATGCGCGGGACATTCCCGTCTCCGAAGGCAAGTTTGATATTGAAGATTACACCCTTTACCTCGTTGATTTTATGCGAGAAATTGGACCAGAAGCCAATGTGATTGCCGTTTGTCAACCCGCGCCCCTAGCGCTCGCTGCGACAGCCTACCTCGCGGAGCTCGATCCGTCCGCACAACCCCGCACCCTGACGCTCATCGGTGGGCCAATCGACCCCGATGCCGCTGCAACCGACGTTACCGACTTTGGTCGCCGTGTCACAATGGGCCAACTCGAAAAAACCGCAATTCAACGCGTCGGATTCAAATTCAAGGGCGTCGGACGCATGGTCTATCCGGGCCTACTGCAACTCGCGTCTTTTGTATCGATGAACAGCGAGCGCCACTCAGAAGCTTTCAAAAATCAAATCACCCGCGTCTCAAAAGGCGAAGCTGGCGACCATGATGCGCACAACCGTTTCTATGACGAATATCTTGCCGTGATGGACATGACAGCCGAGTTCTACCTCTCGACTGTCGAGCGGATTTTCAAAGACGGCGAAATCGCAAAGAATCAGTTCGTTGTTAACGGTACGCCCATCGATATCGGAAAAATCACTTCGGTTGCGGTCAAAACCGTCGAGGGGGCAAACGACGATATTTCGGCACCGGGCCAATGCGTGGCCGCGCTCGACTTGTTGACCGGCCTGCCTGATAGCAAAAAAGCTAGTCACCTTGAACCTGGCGCGGGACACTTTGGTATTTTCGCAGGCAAAAGCTGGCGCAACAATATCCGCCCGCTTGTCCTTGATTTCATCGATGCGAATGCAAAACCCGAAACGCCAAAAGCTGCTGAGAAACCTGTACAAAAATCTGCAACAGTGACCAAACTCAAAGCCTAATGCGGCAAATCTAGCCCGCGAAATTTCGGGAAATCAAAATACCGTGCTGCGCGCACCGCTTGCTCCTCAGATGGCGCATCCCCCGCGCGCAGAACAACAGAATTCCCGCCAATCCACCCGCGAATATCCCGCTTTGGCACCTCGCTAAACGTAAGATTGAACGCCGCGAGTTTTGGAAAAAACCGTATTTCGGAATAGGGCAAATGATCGTGCAACCACCACGCCAGATCATGCCAATCCCGCCCCTTTTCATATCGGTCCGCAAACCACGGAATCACGATGCACGCACAGGCTCCCATGGCGCCGCGTGGATCTTTCCTGTCCCAAATATGCCCGCCAAAATCCACGTCATTTCTGGCGCAGTTCAGCGCGTTCTCGTTGCCAAACCGGTTCAAATCCGCCGCGCGAAATCCTGAACGCACAGAGATCGAACCAAAAGTTTCCTGAAGCGGATCAAGCAGTTGCGTACAAAGCGCACGCCCTGCCGCAATCGCAAGTTCCGGATCGTCGGGAATATTTGAAAACCCGTGCACCGCGCCAATTTCCGAATACAGAAAATCGCGCATGAAGAAATACTTCGACAGCCGCGTGCGCCCAAAGGCCTCAAGCCCTCGCATGCTCGCGGGTTTACGCATCTATTTCACGCCGTTCCATTGGAATTCACCCTTTGGCCCCAGCGGTGAAAACGGGTTATGCGCAATTTCCCACACATGCCCGTCTGGATCGGCGAAAAACCCGTGGTGTCCGCCCCAAAACACATCAACTGCGGGCTTTAACACCGTCCCACCGGCCTGTTTTGCCCGTTCCAATAACGGCGCGACATCTTCTTTTTGGGGCACATTATGGCCGAATGTCACCCCGCTAAAACCGCCGACATCCGCAACCGGAATGCCGAGATCATCGGCCAAAGCCGCCCTCGGATACAACCCAAGCGTCTGGCCAATCAGGTCAAATGCAATGACCCCATCCGGACTTTCCACCCGCGTCCAACCCAACCCCTCATAAAACGCGGCCGACGCATCCATATCGGCCACACCAAGCGTTATCAAACTTACTCGTTGGTCCATTATTTCAGCCTTTCAAAATTTCGCCCGTGCGATGACCTTCTCACAGGTCTTTGTTATCAGGTTTAGGCATTCAGGCGTCGAGAAGCGGTGATCGGCCCCCTTGACCAGCGTCAGGCGGACATCACCGCCCTCAACATGTTCCAAAAGGCGCATCGCCACCGAAGTATCCACATCCGCATCGGCAGTTCCCTGCAAAAATCGCGTGGGAAATGGCAGAGAAAGCGGGCTACGCAGCACGAGTTCTTCGCGCCCATCCTCGATCAGCTTTCGAGTGATAATATACGGCCCATCGTCATAGTCACTGGGCAAGGCAACCTGCCCCGTTTCGGCCATTTCCGCCTTTTGTGCCACGTCAAAACCGCCCCACATGCTATCCTCGGTAAAATCGGGCGCAGCGGCAATTCCCACCAGTCCGGCGACTTTTTCGGGCATCGCGCGCGCCACAAGAAGCGCCATCCAGCCCCCCATAGATGAACCAACCAAGATCTGTGGCCCTTCCGTCAATGTGCGAATGGCGGCCTGTGCGTCTGCGGCCCATTCGCCGATGCTTCCGTCCGTAAATGCGCCCGAACTTTCGCCATGCCCCGAATAATCAAACCGCAAAAAGGCGCGGCCTGTTTTTTTGGCCCAATCCTCAAGGTACACTGCCTTGGTGCCGCCCATATCCGACATGAACCCGCCCAAGAACACCACGCCGGGCCCTTTGCCCTCTGTAAGGTAGTAGGCAATTTTACGCCCTGTGTCGGTGGTTAGAAACTGTGGCTCGCTCATGTTTGGCTCCAAATGACTGCCGATGTGTGACCGCCACAGTGCCGCTCTGGGGCATGGGTTTCAAGCCTTTCAATTCGCCGACGCCCGATTGTCATCGCGGCCTCCCGCCTGAGATTTACCCATAAATCCGCGTTGACTTTACCCGCCCCGCGCGGCAAAACACGCACGAACATATACCCGCAACCGGGCGTTTCGTAGGCGCCAAACTGACGAGGAGCCCCATGATGGCCCAAATCTCCCTTACCCTTCCCGACGGCAATTCCCGCCAATATGATGCTGGCATTACCCCCGCGCAGGTGGCCGAGAGCATTTCCACATCCCTCGCGAAGAAAGCCATTTCCGCGACAGTGAACGGCCAACATTGGGATATGCAATGGCCCATCAACGCCGATGCAAGCCTCGCGCTCCACACTATGAAAGACGAGGAACAAGCCGTTGAGCTGATCCGTCACGACTGTGCCCACATCATGGCGCGCGCCGTGCAAGAGCTTTGGCCTGACGTCAAAGTCACCATCGGCCCCGTGATCAAAAACGGCTGGTACTATGACTTTGATCGCGCAGAAGCCTTCACACCAGAAGACCTCGAAACCATCGAAAAAAAGATGAAGGAGATCATCAACAAGCGCGAGCCTGTGACCACAGAAATTTGGGAACGTGAACGCGCTGTTGATTTCTATCAGGCCAATAATGAGCCTTACAAAGTAGAGCTTATCAATTCCATTCCGGGCGACGAACCCCTGCGCATGTATTGGCACGGCCACTGGCAAGACCTCTGTCGCGGCCCACATCTTCAACACACCGGTCAAGTGCCGGGCGACGCATTCAAACTGATGTCCATCGCGGGAGCCTACTGGCGCGGCGACAGTGACCGCGCGATGCTGCAACGCATCTACGGCGTGGCGTTCCAAAACAAAGACGGCCTCAAGCAGCACCTCCACATGCTCGAAGAAGCCGCCAAACGCGATCACCGCAAACTTGGTCGCGAAATGGACCTCTTCCACATGCAGGAAGAAGCACCGGGCCAAGTGTTCTGGCACGCAAATGGCTGGCGCGTCTATACCGAGTTGCAAGACTACATGCGCCGCAAGCAATATGCCGACGGCTATGTCGAAGTGAACACGCCACAAGTGGTGAACCGCAAGCTTTGGGAGGCGTCCGGTCACTGGGAAGCCTATCAGGAACACATGTTTATTGTCGAAGTCGACGAGGAACATGCGCGCGAAAAAACTGTGAACGCGCTCAAGCCGATGAACTGCCCGTGCCACGTGCAAATCTTCAACCAAGGCATCAAGTCCTACCGCGACCTGCCCCTGCGCATGGCGGAATTTGGCTCCTGTAACCGTTATGAACCTTCGGGCGCACTTCACGGCATCATGCGTGTGCGCGGCTTTACCCAAGACGACGGCCATATTTTCTGTACAGAAAACCAGATCGAATCCGAGACCAAAAAATTCGTCGAGTTTCTGTCGCAAATCTACGGAGAATTGGGCTTCCACAACTGGCGCATCAAACTGTCGACTCGTCCAGAAAAACGCGTCGGCTCGGATGAAAGCTGGGATCTCGTCGAAGACGCCCTCGGTAACGCCTGTAAAGCGGCTGGCTATGAGTTTGAACTCAACCCCGGCGAAGGCGCGTTCTACGGCCCGAAACTTGAGTTCGTTTTAACCGACGCCATTGGCCGCGACTGGCAATGTGGCACCCTTCAGGTCGATCCAAACATCCCCGAACGCCTCAACGCAACTTACGTCGGCGAAGATGGCGCCAAACACACCCCTTATATGTTGCATCGCGCAACCTTGGGATCGTTTGAACGTTTCATTGGGATTTTGATCGAAGAGCACGCAGGGAAATTCCCGTTCTGGCTTGCCCCGCGCCAAGTGGTTGTGGCCTCTATCGTGTCCGATGCGGATGAGTTCGTCTTGGAAGCTGTGGCCGCCCTGCAAAAACGTGGCGTGCGGGCCGAGGCCGACATTCGCAACGAGAAGATCAACTATAAGGTCCGCGAACACAGCCTTGGCAAAGTGCCCGTGATCCTCGCAATCGGTAAGAAAGAAGTCGAAGACCGCACCGTCACCCTGCGCCGTTTGGGTGAAAAGCAAACAAGGGTCTTGGAGCTTGATCAAGTCGTCGAAGACCTCGCGGTTGAAGCAACCCCCCCCGATTTGCGCGACTAAATCGCTCGCATTTTAAGGAATGGCTCGGAAACTTCAGTTTTCGGGCCATTTTTCGTTGCCCTAGGCGCCTGCGCTTTCTGTAACAATCTTCAAGCCGCGCAATTTTCAAACGATTTTCACCAGTATTTTGGCGGATTTGTTTCAATACACCCCCTCATTGATGAAATATTCGACGGAGTACTGCGCGCCTCCAAACTTTCGCTTATGCGACAATTTGTCGTCAGCCCCTTAAAACTAAGAGGATTTTTCACGCGTACGCTCCCACCCGCCTCCTCGCGATACTTCACGCGCCAGTGAATAACGACGATGTGAGTGGCCCGTTCCCTCCTGGCTCGCATAGAGTTTACCCAATCGCTTGCTGCGATTTTTATGACAGTTTTTTAAAGGATATCTCAATGTCTACACACTTCAAAACTCTTGCCGCTGCTGGCGCTGTTGCTGCTGCACTTTCTGCCCACGCTCTTCCTGCTGCCGCCGATGAAGCAAAAGAAAAATGCTTCGGTGTGTCCCTTGCGGGTCAAAACGACTGCGCAGCCGGTCCTGGTACAACATGTGCGGGCACATCCAAAGTCGACTTCCAAGGCAACGCATGGAAACTTGTCGCTACTGGAACTTGCGCAACTATGGACGTAGGCGAAGGCCGCATGGGCTCCCTCGATGCCCTTGAGCGCGACATCCCTGCATAAATTCTGCGCGCCTCACCCGTCTGGGTGGGGCGCATTTTCTCCGAATTACTCGGATTTGGTTCTTAGCCAATTCTGATGTAGACTACCTAGAATAATTTGTGTTCCGGAGGCTCCCGTGCTCGATTCCAACCCGCACCGTTTTGAGGCCCTCCCCAATCGCCCCGGCGTTGGTTACAAACCCCAGCATTTTTCCGCGATCATGACCGATGCCTCCCCCGTGGAATGGCTCGAAATTCACGCAGAAAATTACATGGGTCAGGGCGGCCGCCCCATCGCCCAACTGCGTGCCCTCTCCGAAAAATTCCCAATATCTGTGCATGGTGTCGGCCTGTCGATCGGCGGCGAGAAGCCCCTTGATCCAGACCACCTCGAACGCCTGCGTCACCTGGTTTCATGGCTTAACCCCGCCAGTTTTTCCGAACACCTTGCGTGGTCCACTCATGATGTTGGCTTCATGAACGACCTTTTGCCTCTGCCCTATACTCAAGAAACGCTTTCGCGGATTTGCGACCATATCGATCAAGTTCAATCCACCGTACGCCACCGTATGCTGCTGGAAAACCCGTCCAATTACCTCACCTTCGCCGAAAGCCAAATCCCCGAAGCCGAATTCCTCGCCGAGATCGCTCAACGCACGGGGTGCGGCTTATTATTCGATGTGAACAACGTGTTTATTTCCGCCACCAACCAAAAAACCGACCCATATTCCTACATTGATGCCTTCCCCCTTGATCTGGTTGGGGAAATCCACTTGGCGGGTTTTGAGGAGGACAGTGACGATGATGGCGACCTGCTTTTGATCGACAGCCATGGCCGTGAAGTCGCCGAACCCGTGTGGGAAATGTACGCCTATACCTTGCTCAAAGGCGGTGCCAAACCCAGCCTCATCGAGTGGGACAATGATGTCCCCGATTGGCCAACCCTCGCCGCCGAAGCCCAACGGGTCGCGACGGTTCTTGACACGGTGCCGGTGTGATGGAGACCGTTTCGCAAACCCAGTTCATTCATGCCCTGCTCGACCCAGACACGCCCCCCCCTGAAGGTTTGATTGGCCCCGATGGCTCCCCCGCCGGCAAGCGTTTCTCGGTGTATCGCAACAATGTCGCGGTCTCCCTCACCGAAGCTTTAGGCCAAGCCTTTCCAGTCCTATGTCGCATCGTCGGCCAAGAGTTTTTCGACGCTGTCGCAGGGGTTTACTTGCGCGCCCACCCGCCGCGCTCCCCGCTCATGATGTTCTATGGCGCTGAAATGCCTGCCTTTCTAGCCGAATTCGAACCCGTCGCGCACCTGCCCTATCTGCCCGATGTTGCACGCCTTGAACTGGCTCTTCGCGCCTCATATCACGCAGCGGACGCCCCTCCCATCGCGGCCGAGACCCTGCAATCCATCTCCCCCGACGCGCTTATGGCGGCGCGTCTCACCCTCGCACCCGCCGTGATAATCCTGCGCTCGCCTTGGCCGCTTCACGCGATTTATCTAGTGAATACGCGCTCCGATGCACCCGCTGTCACCCCCAGCGCGCAGGATGTTTTGCTCACCCGTCCGGACTTTGACCCCGAAGCGACTCTCCTACCAGCTGGCGGGGCGGATTTCATCGAAACCCTCGGCAAAAACATGACCTTCGGGGCTGCCTTTGAGGCGGCCAGCACAATACCCGAATTCGATCTCACAACGGTCCTCGGCGCCCTTCTTGCCGGCGGGGCCATCACCCATATTGACCTGATTTAGGATATTTTATGCACGCGCTCCTCACATTATATGACTTCGCAGTTCGTCTACTGACCAAATTTGCGGGCACATGGCTCCTCCCAACCCTTGCGCGCTTTACCTTTGCGGCGACCTTGCTGGTTTACTACTGGAACTCGGCCCTTACAAAACTCGGCGACGGGGTTTTCGGATTTTTGTCGCCTTCCGCTGGGGCCTACGCCCAGATTTTCCCCAAGGCCGCCGAAGCAGTTAGCTATGATACAAGCCAACTCGGGTGGTTTTACTGGGCGGTTGCCGTTGCAGGGATGTGGGCGGAATTCATCCTTCCCGCGCTCATCGTTCTGGGACTTTTCACGCGACTTGGGGCAATTGGCATGATCGGATTTATCTTTGTCCAGAGCCTAACCGATCTCTACGGACACGGCGGAATCAACCAGCCCGGAACCCTCGGCGCTTGGTTTGATGGCGCTCCAGACAGCGGGATCCTTGATCAGCGCCTCTTTTGGATCACAGTTCTTGTTGTGCTCGTCATTAAGGGCGCTGGCCCCCTCTCGGTTGACCGCATTCTCCTAGGTCGCCGTCCCCAAGCCTAAACTCTAAGGACAAACCAGCCTGCAAGCCTCACCTTTGGGTGGGGCTATTTACTTTGCATTAACTCCGCTTGCACGTCTTTACCCCATCCTAAAAACAAACGCTCATCCAGTTGTATCACAGGGCGTTTCATCAAAGTCGGATGCGCGGCCAAAAGGGTAAGCGGGTTCCCTTCGCGTGCTTCGGGAGAAAGTGCGCGCCATGTGGTTGACCGGCGGTTCAAAATATCCTCGCCAAATGCCGCATAAAATCGGGCCAAATCAACGGGTGCCACTCCATCATCCCGCACATCTACCCGCTCAAGAGCGCCAAATTCAGCTTCCAATTCCTTCACAGCCTTGCGACATGTATCGCAATTCTTCAAAGTCCAAATTTTCATCTCAGCCCTCGATTTTTCCGATTTTCACTGTGTTTCCCGACAATTTCGCGCCCAACTTCCGAAACTTCTTGCCTTTTATGAGAATTCAGCTAACGATTTTGACGTGTTAACAGATTTTTGGAAGACCCGCATCCCTCGGGATGCACACCTCCGTAAAATACCTGTCGACACAGCCCGCCGCAATTCCGCGATTGGGTAAGATTGATTAGGGAGAAAACGGATGGCTACCGGCACCGTTAAGTGGTTCAATACAACTAAAGGCTTCGGCTTTATCGCACCAGACGCAGGCGGATCGGACATTTTTGTTCACATCTCGGCTGTTGAACAAGCTGGTCTGACTGGTCTAGCAGACAACCAAAAAGTGGAATACGAATTGGTCGCCGGTCGCGACGGACGTGAATCCGCAGGCAACATCAAGACTGTTGGCTAAACCTTTCTAAAAGATTACACGGCCCGTTCTTTTTCGGGCCGTTTCAATCTTTTTTGTTAAAAAACGGATGCTAACTCAAAGATTTCAAAGGAATCCCTTGCGATTTCCCACATTATCCGTCATACGGATGATGTGACGACAGACTCTATTCTTCCGCCTATCTCCTTCTGAGCAGCCGGTTCGATTTATAACAAGGGCTGATCACCAAACCGCCGCATGTTGTGGGCGGCCAAAATAGGAGACTACGGAAATGGCTACTGGCACCGTAAAATGGTTTAATTCTACTAAAGGCTTCGGCTTTGTTGCACCTGACGCTGGCGGATCCGATGTATTTGTACACATCTCTGCTGTTGAACGTGCAGGCCTCACAGGTCTTGCCGACAACCAAAAAGTTACCTACGACCTTCAAGAAGGCCGTGACGGTCGCGCTTCTGCTGATAACTTGGCACTGGTTGACTAAATTCTTCTTGGCTCACGCCATGATGAAAATGAACACTCTGCGAATTTCGCAGGGTGTTTTTTTTGCGCATTTGATACTCTGTGGGAAATACAACATCCTTAGAGGCACTCATGACCACACTTCTTACTTTTGGCGACAGCAACACCTATGGCGCCGCCCCGCTTTATGCCGACGATATCCGTGAACGATATGATGCGGCAACCCGCTGGCCAACCCGCGTGAGCGCCTCCCTTGGTTGGGATTTGATCGAAGCGGGCCTACCTGGACGTACCGCCGCCACCCCCGATCCAACCGATATGGGCGATCACATGGATGGCCGCCTTGGCCTTGCCATAGCACTGCAAAGCTGTGGCCCGATTGACTACATGACGTTGATGCTCGGCACCAATGACGTCAAAACACACCTTGCCCTCACCGCCACAGAAATCGCTGCCCACATCGAAGGCTTGGTCGCCACCGCACTCTCCGACGAGATGCAAACCCGCCACAACGGCTTCAAACTCCTCCTCATCGCACCGCCCCCCGTGCGCGAAATTGGCTTCCTCACCGAGAAATTCGCAAACGGCGAAACCGCCTCCAACGCCCTCCCCGCCCTCCTCAAAGACATCGCCACCCGCCACGGCACAGCCTACCTAAACGCAGGCGACTACATTGAAGTTAGTGAAATGGATGGCGTCCACTACGGGCCAGAGATGCATGAGAAACTTGCAGTGGCTGTGACGGGCACTCTCGCAAAACTCTAACCAATTCGCTTGCATAAACGGCTTCTATTTGCGTTCTTAATTTCCAGTTTTGGCTCGGCTATTAGTTAGCTTCGGGCCATACTCTTCCACTATTGTCAGCAAATGATCTATAAGCGTCAAAAAACAACTTCTTTGCTCCTCGACAAACTGCACAACCGTATCGAAATGGGTTTCATATTCACCCAGTCGAAGCTTCAATTCGGGCCGCTTCTCATCTTCGAATCTGTACTTCCTCTCACCATTTTCGGCCACATATAGGCTCCCCAAAGCCAAAATTTCGGCCCTTTCTTTGGATAAATTGGCAAGCAAGGCAAAGGCCCCCTGATAACGAGAATCAACACTGGAAACTTTGTTGTAAAAATCAAGCTTCCCACATCTGAGCGCGACACCCTTTTCCGCTGTCGAAAAATTAACTTCTTTTGGGACGAAAATGGTTGGGTCAATTCTATAGATCAAACTTAACTGACGTTCCTTCGATTCCACATCTTTTTGATCGACGTCGATCTCCAAAAGTTTCTGAATTTCCAGAATTTTTTCACGCCCGCTCTTAAGAAGCCCTCCTAAAACACCTAACTGCCGGACAACCTCTTCAAGCTTGACCAAGAGAGAAGCATATTGATCAAAATCAGACTGACGTTTTCTCTTATCCTCGAAATACAGCTGCACCAAAAACGAAAGCGCGGCGCCAACCAAAACGCCGAAAGAGCTCAGAAGAAAAGCATTTCCAGCGATCAAGAGTTGAGTTTCAGCACTCAACCAAATAGCAATGGCTGCCCCAAAAATTAAGCCAAGGAACAGGCCAATCGCCAATAGACCGTCGAAGAAACGCCTCAACCAATCACCCTTCAATCATATCCACGAATTCCCGCCATTCACGCGCTGCCATGCCGGAGTTTTCCTGCGTCACCTCTTCGCCCTTCAAACGGCGACGGATCACATCCAAGGCCTGCGCAGACAAATTCGCGCCGCCCATCCGGTAATCCTCAAACGCCCCAAAGGCCGCCGGAACCCAATCCGCCACAACCTTCGCAATCGCATCCGCATACACACGGATTTCATATTGCGCATGGCTATCCGCCCGCAACCGCAGGAAATGGAACAGGTTGTGCAGGTCGACCTTCCAATACCATTGTGTATAGATATTGCTCGGCAGGTTCATCCGCGCCAATTCCCGCGCCAACCCTTGCTGCCCTTCATCCGACATCATCGCTTCGTAGTTGTCATAGGCGCGATTGGCATCCGACTTCAGGATTTCCAAAACCCGCGCCGCTTCGTCGCCTGTCAAGGTCTCGCCACGTCCCTGATTGTTGATCACCGACTGCGCCGCCAAATGCTCGGGCGCTGGAATATAAAACTCGCGGTCCAAAATAGAATACCGCGCGGAATATTCATTCACATTCGCCGTGCGATGCCGAATCCATTGCCGTGCGACAAAAACCGGCAATTTCACATGCAACTTCACTTCGCACATCTCAAACGGTGTCGAGTGCCAGTGGCGCATCAAATAGCGGATCAAACCCTTGTCATTCTGAACCGATTTCGTGCCCTTCCCATAGGAAACCCGCGCCGCCTGACAGATCGCCGCGTCGTCGCCCATATAGTCGACAACCCGAACAAACCCGTGATCCAACACCTCTTGCGCGGTATAAAGATGCTTTTCCATCCCCGGCGCAACGGCGCGCAACGTGGGTTGCGGGGAGGCGCGAAGGGCTTCAATTTCGGCAAGCTGCTCGGGGCTTAGGGGCATGGTTGGTCCTTATTCGGGGGTCGTCCAGCGATGTCCGACTCGGTTCCACACCTATATATACGAATCCCAAGGGCCTGATATAGGTTTCCAATGGACCTTGCCCACAAAATACGGGGCGATTTCTCGAATGCTATTGAAAAACAACACTTCCGCAAAAACCGACCCTAACGCCTCTCCATCATTGACTTTCACACGCTTTGCGGGGACTTTTAACAAAAATTGAGACGAAAGCAGTGGTCCAACTTATGTATAAATATCTATTGTTCTGTTCCGCCCTGACACTGTCAGCCTGTGCAACCGGCACCCCCCCCTTTGGCGGCGCCGGTTCGGACGAAGAAACGGGTGGTTCCCAAGCCACGACCGATAACTATATCGGCGACGACAATGATATGAATAATCTGGTCTACGACGCCGCCAATGACCAACTCGTTATCAACAACTTGCCGTTCGATGGCGACGCTGGACGCTATGTAAATACCGGCATCAAGGCCCTTCCAGAGTTCCAAGTCTACGCGAGCCAGCAAGCTGGCGAGAAAGGCCACGTTCAGTATTACGCGGTCTATAGCCAATCCGCCTATAGCCGCGCTGGTGCCGCAGGCAGTGGCAACCACATCAATGGAGAAGGCGGCGGCATTTACGCTGACTTCGGCCACGGTGGCGCCATGATTGGCCGCGCTTCGAACAATGTTACCCGCCCCACAGGTGAATTGCGCTATGATGGCAATTATGCTGGCATTCTCGTGCACGATGATGCCACATCCCCCGCCGAAGCGATCACTCTTTCGAGCGGAGAGGTCTTGGTTTACGTCGATCCTAACGATTTTGACCTAACCGGCGCCATCCACGGCTTTATTACTGAACGCTTCGAATACGACACAAACGGCACACGCATCGGGGCACTTGAGGCCCTAGTACTAGATGAAACTTCTGCTTTTACGGACAGTGGCATCATCGAAGGAACCGCACATTCGGGTGATAGGACCGGCACCTATTCGGCAGTTTTCTCAGGCCCCAACAGCGAAGAAGTGGTTGGCGCGGTGCGCATAGCTGATCCAACGGTTCAAGAAACGGGCGTCTTTATCGCTGCGGACTAGCGGCCAATGCGTCTCTGGCCCCTCCTCCTATCCCTTCTATTTTCGGCTTGCGTTGCGACCGCTTCGCAAGCCGAAGTCCGTCTTTCCCCTCAAGAAGCGCGATCTGCGGCCGCTCATTACCTAGCTGGCGGCCAACCCGTTGCCGCACGCCAAATTGCTAATGGGTTGCTCATTCGCGATCCGCAAGATCTGAATGCTCTCCTCATCTTGTCGGTCGCCGAACGCAATCTGGGCAATTTCAAAGCAGCGTCAAAAGCCGGAAAGAAAGCGTGGGGCGTAGCTGAAACTGACTCCCAGAAATACAACGCCGCTTTGGTGGTCGCTCAGGCGCTGGCCTCGGATGGATCGCATACCTTCGCGCAAATCTGGCTGCGCCGTGCCGCGCAAAACGCCCCTAGCGAGGCAGAAAAAAACATAGCAATCAGAGATTTACAGTATGTCCGCAGCCAGAATCCATGGTCCTTGGACTTTCGGTTTTCTCTGCGCCCCTCGTCCAACATCAACAACGGCTCCAACTCCGATGTCGTTATAATTGGCGGCCTTCCCCTGATTATTTCTGGCCGCAACAAACCTCTTTCTGGTATGGGCCTCGTGGTTGGCGGACGGGTGGAATACGAAAAGCCGCTCTCTGAGAGCAAAACGTTGAGGTTTGGCGGCGATATTGAAACGCGCCAATACAAGCTGTCCGAAGAAGCCATCTCCATAGCGCCCGACGCCAAGGGCAGCGACTACGCCTTCAGCAGCTTCAAACTTTATGCCGCCTATGACTTCGCGGCCCCCTCAAGCATGAATGCCCATTCCTTTGAGGCTTCGGTCGGGCGCTATCGCTATGGCGGCGAGCCTCTGAGCAACTTGATCTGGCTTAAATATTCCCTACTCCATAGACAGGAAAGTGGCAGTATTTTGCAATTCTCCCTTTTCACAGAAGCCAACTCGCGATTGGACGACCATGCGCGCGACACAGGGAGAGTACTGGCGGTTATACAGCAACGGCGCGCAACAGAATCCGGCGGGATATTTAGTTGGAATATCACGGCGAGCACCACCAATCTTATTGGCGATCCAAAATTTGGCCGCGCTTCGGACCTCGCCAATGACGCCATAGGCGGCGGCATCAGCTATACTTGGGCCAAGCCGTTTTTCTCGGCCACAACGAGTTTATCCCTTCAATATGACGGGCAAGTATTTGAAAAATCAAGGTATACTCAAGGTGAGAAGCGCGTAGACCACCTCGGAGTCGCGACGCTTTCAATGTTCTTTGACGATTTCGAATATTATGGCTTCGCGCCGGTCCTCGACTTTTCCTATGCGCGTAAATACTCTAACGCCGCCCTATTCTCTGCAGACGGTTTTGGCTTGGGCCTTGGATTTCGCAGCAGTTTCTAACGACCCGCCCCTTACAACCCTTGAACCTTCGGTGCGTTTGAGGGCACTCTATGCACAAATCAACAAAGGATTTCTGTAATGGGTATTAAATATCTTCACACGATGGTGCGTGTCAAAGACCTCGAGGCATCGATGGCGTTCTTTGCGCTCCTTGGCCTCAAAGAGACCAAGCGTTATGATAGTGAAAAAGGGCGTTTTTCCCTTATTTTCATGGCAGCCGAGGGTCAAGAAGAATGCCCAGTAGAACTTACTTATAACTGGGATGGCGACGATGATCTTCCAAGTGATGGCCGTCACTTTGGCCACTTGGCCTATGAAGTAGACGACATCTATGCCACCTGCCAAACATTGAAGGATGCGGGCGTCGTCATCAATCGCCCTCCCCGTGACGGGCATATGGCTTTTGTACGCTCCCCCGACAATATCTCGATCGAATTGTTGCAAAAAGGCGCGAACCTCGCCGCCGCTGAACCTTGGGCGAGCATGGAAAACACCGGCCACTGGTAGATATTCGTGCAAAAGGCCCGAGGCGCATTGTGCTTCGGGCCCTTCACAGCGCTGCATAAATTCTTAATAAATATAGCGGATTTGATCGGTCCAGTACCGTTCGACACGGCGCAGGGACACATTGATTTCCTCAATGCCATCCGCGCCGAGAACCCCCTTGGACTCAAGCCCGTCCGCGTGTCGCATAAATAAATCATTCACAACATCGCGAATATGCCGCCCCTTTTCCGTAAGGCGCACCCGCACGGAACGACGATCAATTTCACAGCGTTGATGGTGCATATAGCCCATTTCAACCAGTTTTTTCAGGTTATACGAAACATTGGAACCCTGATAATATCCGCGGGTTTTCAACTCCCCTGCGGTAACCTCGTTCTCGCCGATGTTAAACAACAACAGCGCCTGAACCGCATTAATCTCAAGCACGCCCACGCGCTCAAATTCGTCCTTGATCACGTCAAGGAGTAGTCGGTGAAGCCGCTCCACAAGGGCCAATGCCTCTAGGTATCCGGTCATAAATCCCTGAACGGTTGGTACCGCCAGCTTGGAATGCATACTCATAAATCTCTCCGCGTTTATCTTTGAAACGACATTCGCGGCAAAAACCGAACATTCGGTTAAATCATAGAAATTGATCTGAAAATTTTTGACTTATTTTTTGAAAGCGTGCGCACAAACTGTCGTGATAATCGCCGAAAACCGTTCTGGCGTTGGCTTTGTGCCATTCACCCACGTGTAAAGTTCCTGATCATTTTCCCACAAAAGCGCGTCATAGATATCGAGTGTCGCCGCATCCATCCCCACCAATTCGGTGTCTGAGAAGGGGCCGAGAATCATATCCATCTCTTTGATGCCGCGCCGCCAGCTGCGCATTTGCATCCGTTTGATCCGATTCTCCGGAGTCTCATTCAGGATTTCTTGGTTCATCTACCCGTCCTTTTGCTTGTCAGCGCATCGATGTGAGCCTAAGACATGGTTCCGGCAGATACAAACCGGAGCCTCCCATGTCCAGCATTCCTGATGATTTTCTTTCCAAAACTCTTGCGCGCGTCAAACCTTCCCCCACGATTGCCGTGTCCAACCTCGCCGCCGAACTCAAGGCCGCTGGCAAGGACGTGATCGGGCTTGGCGCCGGTGAGCCCGATTTTGATACCCCCCAGAACATCAAAGACGCAGGGATCGCGGCGATTACCGCTGGCAAAACCAAATATACCGCCGTGGATGGCATTGCTGAACTCAAATCCGCGATCTGTGCCAAACTCAAGCGCGACAACAACCTCTCTTATGTCAACGCACAGGTTACCGTGGGCACGGGCGGCAAGCAAATCCTCTATAATGCCCTGATGGCAACGATGAACGCAGGCGACGAAGTCATCATTCCAGCACCTTATTGGGTCTCCTATCCCGACATGGTGCTGCTCGCTGGCGGCACCCCTGTCGCTGTGGAAGCGGGCATCGAAACGGGCTTCAAAATGACACCCGCACAGCTCGAAGCCGCGATCACCCCGAAAACCAAATGGCTGATCTTTAACTCGCCGTCCAACCCCACGGGCGCGGGCTATACCGCCGCCGAACTCAAAGGCCTCACCGATGTCCTCCTGCGCCATCCTCATGTTTGGGTGATGACCGACGACATGTATGAGCACCTCGTGTTTGACGACTTCAAATTCGCTACACCCGCCGAGGTTGAACCCAAACTTTACGCGCGCACCCTCACCTGCAACGGCGTGTCCAAAGCCTACGCGATGACCGGTTGGCGGATTGGCTATGCGGCGGGGCCACAACCCTTGATCGCGGCCATGCGCAAAATCCAGAGCCAATCAACCTCCAACCCCTGCTCGGTGTCCCAATGGGCGGCGGTCGAGGCGCTCAACGGTCCGCAAGACTTCCTCGCGGTGAATAACGCGACCTTCCTGCGCCGCCGTAACCTTGTTGTGGAAATGCTCAATTCCGCGACGGGCATCACCTGCCCCACACCCGATGGCGCGTTTTATGTCTACCCCAACATCGCGGGTTGCCTTGGCAAAACCACCCCCGCTGGCACCAAAATCACCGACGATCAAGTCTTCGCAACCGCTCTTCTCGAAGAAACGGGCGTTGCGGTGGTGTTTGGCGCGGCCTTCGGACTATCGCCCAACTTCCGTGTCAGCTACGCTACTTCCGACACGAACCTTATAGAGGCCTGCACGCGCATCCAAACATTCTGCGCGGCGCTCTCTTAACGGGGCAATTTGACGAGTGAAGGATATCTAAATGGCTGGTGAGCTGCCCGAGTTTTACTTTCGAATCCGTGAAAACGGGGCTGCGGTTTTTCGTGTTGATACGGAAAACCGCCAGCGGCGCATCGAGATGGATCAAATCGCCGTGGTTAACGTGCGCAATGGCGAGATAAAACCCCACGGGGATCGGCCTTTGTCGGACCCCGAGAAGGCCGCGATCACCCAATGGCTCTCGGATCGGCGCAGCCTACTGGCGCAACGCGATATCGATGATATCCACCGCGCGGTGGATTACCTCAACATCACCACGCAATGGGTTCAGAGCAAAGCAACGGATGAGAATCTCGACGATATCACCGATACGCTCTTGCTTGCGATGCATGATCTGCGCACGGTTTTGGTGCGCAAAAAGGCCGATCGCATCCTAAAAGGGCGCGGCTAACAGCTTCTAGGCTTGCCCGATTTTCACCGACCGCATCCAAAACCGCATCGTCAACAATACTGCCGCCGCCGACAGGCCGATCACAAGACCGCCCCAAACGCCCTGCGCGCCATAGCCCATGACAGTGCCCAAATAATAGCTCGCGGGCGCGCCCAATCCCCAGTAGGACAAAACCGCGATCCACATCGGAATCCGCGCGTCCTGAAGACCCCGCAGCAAGCCAAGCGACATCACTTGCAAACTGTCCGCCACCTGAAAAATCCCCGCCAGTAGCAACAGACCCGTGCCCATAACGATGATTTCACCGCGCAGAGGATCGTCAGGCGCAATAAAAGCCCCGACCAAAAACTCTGGGTACAGCACAAAAAGCGCTACCCCAAACAGCGACAGAATAAACGAGGCCAGCGTCGCCACCAGCGCGCCACGGCGCAAATGCGCTTCATCACGGATGCCGTAAGCACGGCCAGCACGGATCGTCGCCGCGGCTGACAGGCCAAGATGCACCATGAAAACCGCCCCCGCCATCTGAAGCGCAATCCCGTGTGCCGCCAGTTGAATCGTCCCCAACCAACCGATCATCAAAGTCGCAAGGTTAAACAAGCCGACCTCCGCCAGACTGGTGATGCCAATCGGCGTCCCAAGGCGCACAACTTCGCGAAAAGCTTCCCAATCGGGCCGCCAAAACCGCACGAACAATTCATGCTCGGGCAATTTGCGGATCGCATAAAGCCCCATATAAATCAGCAAAAGCGCGTTCACCCCAAGGGAGGCAATCGCCGCCCCGCGAATTCCCAACTCTGGCGCGCCTAAGTTGCCGAAAATGAACGCGTAATTCATCACGATGTTCAAACCCACGGCCGCCAGCGACGCATAGAAAACCGCGTTCGCCCGTTCCAGCGCCGAAAGATACATCCGCAAAACCGTCGCCAAAAGCGCGAGCAACATCCCCGGTGCCGAGATGCGCAAGTAGGATTGCGCCGCAAGTGAAAGCTCGGGGTCCTGCCCCGCCGCAATCAAAATCGGCGCGGAATAAATCATCGGAATCATCACAACGACCGAGAAAAACCCGACCGCCCACATGCCCATACGGGTGACACGGCGAATTTGCACCGGATCACCCTGCGAATCTGCGGCCGCCACGAGGGGCACAACCGCCCCCGCGAAACCACTGCCCAGAATGAACAGAATAAACGCAAACGACGTGCCCAAAACACCCGCCGCCAGCGCATCCACGGAATACCACCCCAGCATCAGCGTGTCGGTCATATGGACCGCAAACTGCGCAAGTTGACTACCAATGAGGGGCAAACCAAGGACGACGATTGCACGCATATGCGCGCCGTATGACATTTCTTTAAGCATGAATTTCGCTTACGCCTGTTTTCTGAGCAATACAAGAATGGAGAGGTGTAAAATTCCACCCTCACGTCACCATAGGGCGAACTTGCGAATACTTTATGCGTTTTCGACATTTTGTGGCACAATTTCGCCACGCGTAACAAATGCATACATAAAAACAGGAGCAAAAATGCAGGAAATCTTTTCGGGCGTAAGTTGGGCCGCCGTTTTTGTCGGGGCAATTGTATCCTTTGTTGTTGGCTGGCTTTGGTACTCCCCCAAACTCTTTGGCGTCAAATGGGCTGAAGGTGTTGGCGTTAAATTAGGGGATTCATCGGAAATGCCCAAAGTCGCGATGATCAGCCAAGCCCTCGGCCTCTTTCTCATGAGTTGGTTTGTTGCCGTCACAGCAGCCTCCAACCACCTCCTCACTGTCATCCTCGCAACTCTCGCCTTCACCGTGATGGGCTATGCCAACGGTGCCTTCGCGCAACACTCCGACTACGCCCGCAAAGTGAACGCTGGCTACTGGCTGGTCGCGCTTGTCATCATGGTTATCTGTAACGGCATCTTCTAAACGCGCGGCTTCCCCTTCGCGGGGAGGCCAACAGACACGCTTGCCATAAATGAAGGCCCGTTTGTACAAAATCACCGCGCTACCGCTTGCTTGCTCCGCATCCCAATGTCACAATAGCCAGCAACCAAAATCAAAAATGAGCAGCGCATCATGGCAAACGACCTTCTTTCTGGCACCGTTCCTGAAAAAGAATACGACGCCTCTTCCATCCAAATCCTTGAGGATATGGAGCACGTGCGCCTGCGCCCTGGCATGTATATTGGTGGCATCGACGAGCGCGCCTTCCACCACCTCGTCGCCGAAATCGTTGACAACTCCATGGACGAAGCGGTCGCGGGCCACGCCACCCGCATCGAGGTCGAACTCCACGCCGACCACTCGGTTACCATCCGCGACAACGGCCGTGGCATCCCCATCGATCCGCACCCAAAAGACCCCACAAAAACCGCCCTCGAAATCATCTTCTGTACCCTCAACGCGGGCGGCAAATTCGGCGGCGACGCCTATGAGACCTCGGGCGGCCTGCACGGGGTTGGCTCCTCTGTGGTCAACGCCCTCTCCGACCACCTGCGCGTCGAAGTCGCCAAAAACCGCGAACTCTTCGCGATGGAATTCTCGCGCGGCGTCCCCCAAGGCCCGATCCAGAAAATCGGTGCCGCCCCCAATCGCCGCGGCACCTCCGTCACCTTCCACCCCGACGCCGACATCTTCGGCAGCCAAAAGTTCAAACCCAAACGCCTGTTCCAAATGGCCCGCTCCAAAGCCTACCTCTTCTCTGGCGTCGAAATCCGTTGGAAATCCGAAGTCGACGATGGCGAAACCCCGCTAGAGGCCACCTTCCACTTCCCCGGCGGCCTCGCGGATTACCTCAACGAAACCCTCGGCGCCTCCTCCACCTACGCCGACGCGCCCTTCGCGGGTAAAGTCTCGTTCCAAGAAAAATTCGGCGTCCCCGGCTCCGTGGAATGGGCCGTCAACTGGACCCCCGCCCGCGACGGCTTCATCCAATCCTACACCAACACCGTCCCAACCCCCGAAGGCGGCACCCACGTCGCCGGTTTCTGGGCCGCCCTCCTCAAAGGCATTCGCGCTTACGGAGAACTGGTGAACAACAAAAAGGCCGCGCAAATCACCCGTGAAGACCTGATGTCGGGTGCCTGCGCCCTCGTCTCCTGCTTTATCCGTGACCCGCAATTCGTCGGCCAAACCAAAGACCGCCTCTCAACCGAAGCCGCCCATAAAATGGTCGAAAACTCGGTCCGCGATCACTTCGATAACTGGCTCGCCAACGACACCAAAGCCGCAGGAGCCATCCTCGACTACCTCGTCCTGCGCGCCGAAGAACGCCTCCTGCGCCGTCAGGAAAAAGAGACCCAGCGCAAAACCGCCACCAAAAAACTCCGCCTCCCCGGTAAACTCACCGACTGTTCCTCCAACTCCCGCGAAGGCACCGAGCTTTTCATCGTGGAAGGGGACTCTGCGGGTGGCTCCGCCAAAATGGCGCGCAATCGCAAAACCCAAGCCCTCCTGCCCCTCAAGGGTAAAATCCTCAACGTCCTTGGCGCGGCCTCCAATAAAATCGGCACCAACGCCGAAATCAGCGACCTCGCCCAAGCCCTCGGCGTCGGCCTTGGTACCAAATTCAACCTCGACGATCTGCGCTATGAAAAAATCATCATCATGACCGATGCGGACGTCGACGGCGCCCATATCGCCGCCCTCCTGATGACGTTTTTCTTCACCCAAATGCGCCCGATGATCGACGCAGGCCACCTCTACCTCGCCTGCCCGCCCTTGTTCCGCATCGTCCAAGGTTCCGAGCGCCTCTATTGCCTCGACGAAGCCGAGAAAAACGCCGCCCTTGAAAAAGGTATCGGCGGCAAAGGCCAAATCAAAATCTCCCGCTTTAAGGGCCTCGGCGAGATGGACGCAAAAGACCTAAAAGACACCACAATGAACCCCCTCACCCGCAAACTCATTCGCGTCACCATAGACGAAGACGAACCCGGCGAAACCGCCGATCTTGTCGAACGTCTGATGGGCAAAAAACCCGAAATGAGGTTCCAGTATATTCAGGAAAATGCACGGTTCGTTGAGGAGCTGGATGTCTAGGGGAGCTAGTGGCTGGGGCCGGATCAGGTAAAAGGCACCATCGAGTAAATAGCCCTGCGAAACGCATTTAAAAGGGTGCATTGCCGCAACACGCGCAACGACACCCTAAATAAACGACTGTTGCTTCAAAAGCTGAACGCCTTTTCGGCCGCCAATGCCATTTTGGAAATAAGCCATGGAGGGGCAAACGCTTTAGCGTAAGAATTGCTTTTTTTTAAGGACCTGTAACTGTGATCAAAAAACTAATTAAAAGACTAATTATTAATACACCCCTTGAGGGAGTCGCGCGTGCCGTTTTACGACGGGAAGCTAGGGTGGAGTTCAAAACGTCTGGCAGTTACTGGGAAGAACGTTATTTGAAGGGAGGAACTTCAGGTGCAGGCAGCTATGGCCGCCTCGCAAAATTTAAGGCGAACGTTCTTAACGAATTTGTAGCCACGAACTCTGTCATAAACGTAATCGAGTTTGGACCGGGCGATGGAAGCCAACTTTCCTTGGCATCTTACCCCACCTACACTGGCGTCGATGTCTCAGAAACAGCTGTTGTTGCGTGCAGAGAACAGTTCAGCCAAGATCAGTCAAAAACATTTTTGACCCTTCAAAACTATGAGGGTCGAAGGGCCGAATTGTCCTTGTCTCTCGACGTCATTTACCACCTAGTAGAAGATGAAGCTTTTGATACCTATATGGAAAATTTATTCGACGCCGCCGAACGATTTGTGATTATTTACAGTTCGAATAAAGACGAGCAGGCTGTCGCACAACATGTGAGGCACCGCAAGTTTACCGATTGGGTTTCGACAAACGCGCCAACTTTCTCACTGGCGGCACAAATCCCAAATCAATATCCATTTAATCCTGACGATCAGGAAAATACATCGTTTGCGGACTTTTATGTGTTCCAAAAATCCGAGTAGCAAGAACGCCATTATTCCGTCCAAGGAAATTCACAAATAAAATCATATGCAATTCATATGAAAAACATATGCAAATCTTACCCCTGCTTTAAAACCCCAGATTCCAGCCGCACAATGCGGTCCATCCGAACCGCAAGCTCGGGATTATGGGTCGCAATCACCGCCGATAATCCCTCGTTTCGGGCCAGATTCATCAGGGCTTCAAACACAACTTCCGCCGTTTCAGGGTCCAAATTCCCCGTCGGTTCATCCGCCAGCAAAAGCTTCGGAGAATTCGCCAAAGCACGACAAAACGCAACCCGCTGCTGCTCCCCGCCCGACAACTCCGCCGGACGATGCCCCGCACGATCCTGAAGGCCCACACTCTCCAAAAGCCCCCGCGCCCGCGCCTCCGCAGCCCCCTGCGAGACCCCGTTAACCAACTGAGGCAAAACAATATTCTCCAACGCCGAGAACTCAGGCAGCAAGTGATGGAATTGATAAACAAACCCAACCTCGGCCCGCCGAATCCCCGTCCGACGCCGCTCCGAAAGCCCCGCCACGTCCTGCCCCGCAATCCGAATAACCCCCGCATTCGCACTGTCCAAAAGACCCGCAATATGCAGCAAAGTCGACTTCCCAGCCCCCGAAGGCGCCACCAACGCAACAACCTCGCCCCGCGTAATCCTAAGGTCCGCCCCAGACAACACCGTGATCTGATTTGGCTTGCCCGTATGATAAGATTTCTCAATCCCAATCAGCTCCAAAACATCACTCATACCGCAACGCCTCCACAGGGTTCATCCGCGCCGCCCGACGAGCCGGAAAAATCGTTACAATACAAGACAGTAGAAGCGATAACGACACCGCCTTCACCACATCCTGCCACATCAATTTCGCTGGCAATTTATAGATCCCCCGCACCGAAGCATCCCAAACATCCCCCCCCGAAGCGCCATTCACAAAGGCCAAAATTTGGTCGAAATAAAGCGCGAATAAACACCCAATAATGACCCCCAAAATCGTTCCAATAACACCGACTAAAGCCCCGCAAATAAGGAATATTCGCATCACAGACCCTTCGGTCAATCCCATGGTCCTCAGGATGCCAATATCGCGCCCCTTATTCTTCACCAGCATCACCAAGCCCGACACAATATTCAGGCTCGCAATCAAAACCAACACCGCCATCAACACAAACATCACCGTGTCTTCAATCGCCAAGGCCCGTAAAAACCCGCCCGACCGATCACGCCAAGACCACAACAACGTCCGCTCCCCGCCCGCCGCCAACAGCGCAGGCGTCATGTCATCCACGCCCTCAGGATCAGCCACCATGACCTCCAATTCATCCGCTACACCTTCGCGATTAAAGAAGCTCTGCGCCTCCTCAAACGGAAGATAAACGCGAACGTTATCAATGTCATAACGCCCTGCAGAGAAAATATAGACGACCTCGTAAACATTCACCCGAGGACTGGTCCCAAAGGCCGTTTTTACCCCATTGGGCGAAATCAACGTGATTGCATCGCCAACATCGAGGTTCAAAGTACGGGCCATCTCACGCCCAATCGCGATCCCCTCGTCAAATCGCGCAATGTCCCCAATCGATGTTTCAGGATTGGCAATACGAGGAATTCCCGCGAAATCCTCAGCCGTAATCCCGAAAACCTGCGCACCCGTATTTTGATCGCCACTATTGGCCATAACATTGCCCCGCACCAACGGCGCAACGCGCGTCACACCTGGAACCTTTGCAATGGCTTCGGCACGCGCGGCATAATCGGGCATTACGCGACTGGATTGCCCCAGATCGTTGATTTCTTCTGAATTATAGACGGTCACATGCGCGTTTGACCCAAGGATCGTATCAACGAATTCGGCGCGGAACCCTGCCCGAACCGCCATTGTGATAATGAGAGCGGCGACGGCGAGCAAAATGCCGACAAGGCTGATCCACGTCATTACACTGACGCCACCGTCTGAACGGCGTGCCCGCAAATAGCGCCAAGCGATCATCCATTCAAAACGGGAAAAGGGGGCAGTTTGGTGCACCACGGGCAGCTCCTTGTTGATTGGGCAGACTTTGGGCGGAAGGTTGCAAACCGTCAAGTTTAAACAAAATTTCGGCGATATCCGGCTTGAAATTGCCGCAAATGTGAAACGCCCTGAGCGGTGGGGCGCTTCTGTATCGTCGCTTAAAGTGCCGCGTAAATCGCGATAACGCGCGCGATAGCTTCTTCTGGAGTGACTTCTTCGCTTTCACCGGTTTTACGGCTGGTCAGTTCCACAACACCATTTTTCAAGCCGCGCGGCCCAACCGTAATCCGCCAAGGCAGACCGATAAGATCCATTGTCGCAAATTTTCCGCCAGCGCGCTCTTTGCGATCATCATAGAGTGGATCGAGACCTGCTTTAACAAAGGCCTTATAAAGCGCTTCACAGGCTGCATCAGCTTCGTCATCGCCCTGTTTGAGGTTCACAATACCAACATGGAATGGCGTCACGCCTTCCGGCCAGATGATGCCTTTATCGTCATGACTTGCCTCAATGATCGCGCCCAAAAGACGGCTCACGCCAATTCCGTGACTGCCCATATGGACGGGCACTTGCTTTTGATCCGCGTTGACAACTGTCGCGCCCATGCTCTCGGAGTATTTGGTACCGAAGTAGAAAATCTGCCCCACTTCGATGCCCCGTGCAGTGCGGCGGCGCTCCTCAGGAACCGAGTTGAATAGGTCTGCATCGTGGGTTTCATCGGTGCGGGCGTACCGCGAAGTGAATTCCTGCAATACGGCTTCGCATTCGGCCACATTGTCGAAATCAACTTCGCGATCCCCGAACGACAGATCGGTAACCTCGCTGTCATAGAAAACTTCGCTCTCGCCAGTGTCTGCCAGAACGAGGAACTCATGGGTGTAATCGCCGCCAATCGGCCCGCCGTCGGCGCGCATCGGGATGGCTTTGAGGCCCATGCGCTCGTAGCTGCGCAAGTAACTCACAAGATGACGGTTATAGGCGTGCAACGCATCTTCTTTGCTCAAATCGAACGTGTACCCGTCTTTCATGAGGAACTCGCGTCCCCGCATCACCCCGAAACGGGGGCGAATTTCGTCCCGGAACTTCCACTGAATTTGATAGAGTGTGAGGGGTAAGTCTTTGTAACTATTGACATGGCTGCGGAAAATATCCGTGACAGCTTCCTCATTCGTGGGACCATAAAGCATGTCCCGCCCGTGGCGATCCTGAACGCGCAGCATCTCTTCGCCGTAATCATCATAGCGCCCACTTTCACGCCACAAATCTGCGGGTTGAAGAGTGCTCATAAGAATCGGAATGTGACCTGCTTTTGCCTGCTCTTCGTGCACGATATTTTCGATATTGCGCAGAACTTTGAGGCCGAGAGGCAGCCAGCTGTAAATCCCAGCGGCCGTTTGCTTGATCATCCCCGCACGCAGCATAAAGCGGTGGCTCACGATTTGTGCCTCGGCGGGAGTCTCTTTGAGGACGGGCATAAAGTAACGAGAAAGACGCATGTGTAGGCCCTTTTGGCAAATTTTCGGTCTTTAATCCTCTATGCCAAACCGCGCACACGTTCAATGGGGCAAGGTGATCCACAGTGTAATTGCCATGCAATATCGTTAAAAGGTCTGAAACACTTGAAACCATTGGGGCAATGCGCAACATAGGGCGAAACACAAAGGATTTCCAATGGCGCTCTCGAGTTCTCAACAGTTCAAGTATTGGTCCATCGCTTTGGCGGTTTTTCTCGTCGTTCTTTGGTCCCTTGGGAATGTGCTGCTGCCATTTCTCTTAGGGGGGGCGATTGCGTATTTCCTTGATCCGGTTGCGGATCGACTTGAAAGATTAGGTTGTTCGAGAGTCATTGCAACAGCGATTATTACCCTCTTGTCTCTTCTTGTCTTTGTGGTGATGGCGCTCCTCATTATTCCGACTTTAGTTATCCAAATCAGTGAACTCATTGGTAAAGTCCCCGAGTATTTCAACAATATCCGAGATTTCATAACCAACAAGTTCCCCGATATTGCCAATAGTGAAAGTACGATCCGCCAATCGCTCAACTCCCTGAGCGAAGCCGTGAAATCCAAGGGTGGCGCGTTGATTGAGGGCGCTTTTGCCTCGGCGCTCTCTTTGGTGAACATCATTGTGCTTTTGGTTTTGGTGCCCGTCGTTGCGTTTTATTTGCTCCTTGATTGGGACAATATGACCGCAAAAATCGACGCGCTTTTGCCACGTGACCACGCACCAACCATTCGTCATTTGGCCAGCGAAATCGACAGGACGCTCGCGAGCTTCATTCGCGGCCAAGGCACGGTGTGCCTCATTTTAGGAACGTATTACGCCATTGCTTTGATGCTTGCGGGATTGCAATTTGGCCTTGTGGCTGGTTCCGTCGCTGGAATGCTCACCTTTATTCCCTATGTTGGCGCGCTTGTCGGCGGTGGCTTGGCTATTGGTTTGGCGCTCTTTCAGTTTTGGGGCGAATGGGGCTCCATCGCCACTGTCGCGATCATCTTTGCGATAGGTCAGGTCGTGGAGGGCAATATCCTCACACCCAAATTGGTCGGCTCCTCGGTGGGCCTACACCCCGTCTGGCTCATCTTTGCGCTTTCTGTTTTTGGCACTTTGTTTGGATTTGTCGGTATGCTTATCGCCGTTCCTGTTGCTGCCTCAATCGGGGTCGTGACGCGATTTGGGATCAAAGGGTACACCCAAAGCTATCTGTACCAAGGCACTGAAATATCCAATAAAGAGCCTGAAAATGCCCCGACAGCTGACACTTAACCTTCCGGTAAGGACGGCCCTTGGCCGCGAAGATTTCTTCGTTTCCCCCTCCAACGCCCATGCTCTGGAGACCCTAAGTGCGCCAACAGATTGGCCCTTGGGCAAGATCGTGTTGTGTGGTGAAATAGGATCTGGGAAAACCCATTTGGTTCACGTTTGGGCGGAGCAAACGCAGGCACAAATCCTTCAGGCGTGCGATCTGGAGGCCTCAAACATCGAGCAACTCGCACAGGCCCCCCTTGCATTTGAGGACGCAGATCAGATCGCTCAAGATGGCGAACGCGAAACCCTGTTGTTTCATCTGCACAACCTAATCCTTGCGAATGGACATTTCCTGTTACTCACGGCGCGCACCGCTCCAAGCCGTTGGAATATCGCCCTACCTGACCTCAAAAGCCGGATGGAGGGGACGGCTGTCGTGCAACTTCAAGCTCCCGACGACATGCTCCTCACGGTAGTCTTGCTCAAGCATTTCAACGATCGCCAATTGCACGTCGCCCCCGAGGTCGTCGACTATATCATCAAACGTATCCCACGCTCGCTCGGGTTTATTGGTGAGTTGTGTGTCGCCCTCGACCAAACCGCCCTTTCTGAAAAGCGCGCGATCACTCGCCCACTGGTCGCCAAAGTGTTGGATGTTCTGGACAAAAACCACACAACTGGCGCATAACTTCATCATAGCGTCATAAAACTCCCTTAGGTCGTCCGTATGAATGAATGTGATTTCTTAACCGCGCCCTTTCCCGCGCCCGTTCCCCTAGATCCGCAAGATTTTATGGGTCCTCGCCGTTTTTTCAATCGGGAGCTGTCGTGGCTCGCGTTCAATTGGCGTGTCCTTGAAGAAGCTGAGAACCCCAATGTTCCCCTCCTTGAGCGGCTCAGATTTCTATCGATTTCGGCAACGAACCTCGACGAATTTTACACGGTACGTGTCGCCGGTCTGCGCGAATTGGCCCTTGCTGGCAACACCACCCCCGCCGCTGATGGACGCAGCCCTGCGGATCAACTGGTTTTGATTCACAAAGACGCGCGTGAGTTGTTGAACAAACAACAGGAAACGTGGATTTCTCTCCAAAGTGAGATGGCACAGGAAGGCATTTTGGTTCTCAAAAACAGCGAGCTTTCTGCTGAGGACAAGAAATACCTAAAGGTCTATTTTATCGATCAGGTTTTTCCTGTTCTTTCGCCACTCGCCATCGATCCCGCGCACCCGTTCCCTTTCATTGCGAACACGGGATTCTCGCTTGCGCTGCAACTTGAAAGCAAAGAAAATGGTCGGACCCTCAAAGCACTCTTGCCTGTACCAGCCCAAATCAAACGGTTTATCTCCCTGCCAAGTGAAGACGGGCAATATCGTTTTCTACCCATGGAGGAGCTGCTCCTCTTACATTTAGACAGCCTGTTCCCCGGATACATGGCCAAAGGAAGTTGTGTTTTCCGTGTCCTGCGTGACAGCGACCTAGAGGTCGAAGACGAGGCCGAAGACTTGGTCCGCGAGTTTGAAGTGGCTCTGAAAAGGCGCCGCAGAGGTGAGGTGATTCGCCTTAAAATCTCGAACGGTGCACCAAAGGCCCTGAGCAAACTCATCGCCGACGAGCTTCATGTTTCCTATGACGAAGTCGTTGAAACAGAGGGGCTTTTGGGGGCGTCCGACCTCGCGGAGCTGGTGATCGACGAGCGCCCAGACCTCTTGTGGCCAAGCTTCACGCCGCGTGTTCCCGAACGCGTTCAGGACCATGACGGCAATATGTTTGCGGCGATCCGTCAAAAAGACATGCTCCTGCATCACCCTTACGAAACCTTCGACATGGTCGTGCGCTTCCTTGATCAAGCCGCCCGCGATCCTGATGTTGTGGCCATAAAACAAACCCTCTATCGCACAAGCCGCGAATCCCCAATCGTTGAAGCGCTCTGCGAAGCGGCCGATATGGGGAAATCCGTCACTGCCTTTGTCGAGCTAAAAGCCCGCTTTGACGAAGCCGCAAACATCCGCCAATCTCGCCGCCTAGAGCGCGCAGGAGCCCATGTTGTATATGGTTTCATCAACTATAAAACCCACGCGAAAATCAGCATTGTTGTGCGGCGTGAAGGCGACCAGCTTGTCACCTATACGCATTATGGCACTGGCAACTATCATCCGATTACGGCCCGAATTTACACGGATTTGTCGTTTTTCACCTGCGACCGTGCGCTCGGAAGTGACGCAACAAAAGTCTTCAATTACCTTTCCGGATACGCGCAACCTGTCGGGTTGGAAAACCTTTCGATCTCTCCGCTTTCCCTAAAATCCACGCTGCTTGAAAAAATCGCCCGTGAAGCGAAATTCGCGCAAGAGGGCAAAACAGGGGAAATTTGGGCCAAGATGAACTCGGTGGTTGATCCGGACGTCATTGACGCGCTTTATGCCGCCTCACAAGCGGGCGTGAAGATTAGTCTTGTTGTGCGCGGAATCTGTGGATTACGCCCAGGAATCAAAGGGTTGTCCGAGAATATTCGGGTGAAATCTATTGTCGGTCGTTTTTTGGAGCATTCTCGAATTGTTTGTTTTGGGAATGGCCACGGCCTCCCCAGCAAAAAAGCCGAAGTCTATATCTCCTCCGCGGATTGGATGGGACGCAACCTTGTGCGGCGCGTTGAAACTCTGGTTCAAATCACTAACGCGACAGTAAAGGCCCAGATTGTGAGCCAAATCATGGCCGCGAATATGGCGGATGTGGCGCAGAGTTGGATATTGGCACCCGATGGGTCCTACACTCGTCCACCCCATGAAGGAGGCGGGATATCCTTCAACTGTCACCGCTTCTTTATGGAGAACCCCTCGCTTTCAGGCAGGGGCAAAGCTGGGGCGGCGGATGTGCCAGAATTGGCGCATTCCAAAGATTGACAATATGCATATTCTCAAGGCAAGGTGCCTAAGAATTGAAGGAGACACACATGAGTGACGTCGATTTGGCCGAAGATCTCTGGGGCCCATTTGGACGACCACTTTTCGAGTCCCCCTCTGCGCATGCGCTAAGGCGTGTAGGGGTGGTTGATGTTGGGTCAAACTCAGTTCGCCTTGTTGTATTTGACGGTGCGGCGCGCAGCCCTGCCTACTTCTACAACGAAAAAATTATGTGTGGCCTTGGGGCCGGGCTCGGCGAAACCGGCCGCCTAAATCCCGAAGGACGCAAACGTGCCCTCGCTGCAATCAAGCGTTTCCAGCGCCTTGCAGAGGGGATGAACATCGCACCGTTGACAGCCGTCGCCACGGCCGCGGTGCGAGAGGCGGAGGACGGCCCTGAGTTTCGGGAGGAGATAACTCGGGAAACTGGCCTCCGCCTATTTGTCATCGACGGAAAAGAAGAAGCACGCCTTTCGGCACAGGGCGTCCTGCTCGGCTGGCCCGAAGCAAAAGGGCTGGTGTGTGACATTGGCGGCTCCTCGATGGAGCTTGCGGAACTGAAAGCCAGCGGAGTTGGCTATTGTGTTTCAAGCGACCTTGGCCCCTTGAAACTCATGGGTTTCAAGACGAAACAAAGCCAGAAGGCCCATATTAAATCTGTGATCGAAGACCTGCACAATCAGATGCCGATCACCGATAAGCGGCTATTTCTCGTGGGAGGCTCTTGGCGTGCGATTGCGCGTTTGGACATGGAGCGGCGCAACTATCCGCTCCATGTCCTCCATGAATATCGAATGACACCAAGATCGGTACTCGATACCGCAAAATGGATTGCCGAAAACGATCTCGACGATTTGGCAAGCCGCACCAATACATCGTCCGAACGTATGGCGCTGGTTCCTATCGCGAGCCAAGTCCTCAAACAATTGCTAAAAACTTTCAAACCAAAAGAAATCGCTATTTCCAGCTATGGAATCCGCGAAGGAATGCTCTATGAGCAAATGCCAAAACGGGTGCGGCGGCGTGACCCTTTAATCGAAGCCTGCAGATCCGCGGAGGCCAAAGATGCGCGTTCCCCTGGGTTTGGCCGCGAATTGTATGACTTCATCATGCCGCTCTACAAATCTGCACCCGATGAAACCAAGCGACTTATTAAGGCTGCCTGTTTGCTTCATGATGTCAGTTGGCGCGCCCATCCGGATTTTCGCGGCGAGGTTTGTTTTGATAACACCACCCGCGCAAACCTTGGTGGTTTAAAACATCGCGAACGTATATTTTTGGGGCTCGCCCTACTGCATCGCTACAAAAACAAAAGCGAAACGTCACGCTTTGCCCCCCTGTTTGAAATGCTCACGCCAAAGCAAAAAACCGATGCCGAGATCTTGGGCAAAGCCATGCGGTTTGGGGCTATGTTTTGGACCAAGCACTTGAATGCGGTCGCCAGTTTACGCTTTCACCCAAAGAAAAAAGAGTTGGTGCTGCACCTCGACCCCGAATATCAGGACTTGTTTGGTGAGGTAGCGGCTTCGCGTTTCAATGCCTTGGCTTCAGCCCTAGAATCCAACGCCCGCGTGGAATTTTCTAAGGGTTAAAGTTCGATTTCCCCCTCCTTGAGAGGGCGAATACGGCGGATGACAATGTCGCCGTTCGGCATTTTCTCGGGCGCTTCATAGTTCCGAAAATCATCAATCATTTCAATGAGCTGTTGAACTTTAGGCCCAAGTTCATCGCCAAAGGTCTCAAAATTCTTCAAGGCAGGCTCGATTTGCGACAACAATTCCTTGAACAATAGCTGCAACCCTTGCTCTAATAGGTCAGCACCATCGGGTTCTCCCTGTGGTTCCGCTACACTTGGAAACGCTACAAAAGAGGCTGCAACAATGGCAAAACAAAAATGTCTCATGTTGCCACCCTAGCAAATGATTGCTGATTCTTTAAGCGTTATAGATCAATGTCCAAAGACACAGGGAAATGGTCAGACGCTGCTAGGAGTGCTTCGCGTAAAGGAAGATCACTATAGATTTTAGGATCATCGAACGGGTGCCAGATCCGCCAAACAGGTGCGCGTGCACGTAACGATTGCGGTACCATTATGTAATCAAGCAAGGAACCAAGATAGCGTTTTTCGTGGGCGATGTAGAACCGCGATGTTGTTGGAGTCCCGCCAAATTTCTGGGCAAGGCCAGCAGAGGCATGCGGATCAAAAAGGCAGTTATTCCCGCCCTCACCCAAAACGACTTCCACTCCGGAACGGCCAAACAGTTTTTCATATTCATCCAAACCGGGACCGTCGTTAAAATCGCCCATGACCACGACGTCTTGCCCGCACCCTAATCGCTCAACAACGCGGCGTCGCACCCAAATGCATTGCGCCAATTGCTTACGACGGTTCTCAATCGCAATGCGGATTTCTTCGTCTTTATCCTTCGCCCCATAGGGCGCCTTAGATTTGGCGTGCACGCCAATAAGACGAAGCCTCTCTCCACTTTGTGTCGTCAGGGTTATTTCCAAGGGCGGCTTTGAGAAAACAATCGAATCTTCCATGCCGTCCACATCGATATCCATGTGAAATTCCTGATCAAACTGGGGAGAGAGAGGCGGCTCGCCCCCCTGTGGATCATGAACGGCAGAGAGTTTCCTCGGATCATACATCAAGGCTATTTCTTGCTGGGTATCGTTGGAAAACCCGCAAACACATTTGCTGACTCTCAAGCCAAAATCGGTGGAAAATTGTTCTAAAGCCGCGACAGTCGAACGTTTCTTGTCAGTCTCGGGCGCCTCGATAACCATGACCGCATCCGCGTCCAGAGACTGAAATACCTTGCCCAACGCCTCGATCTGCTCCCGACGGGATGTCTTGTATCGTCGCGAAGGCTCCTCATCATAAAGTAATTTATTGTCGCGGCTAAATAGAGCCGAAAACCACTCCGTATTATAGGTCGCAAGGCGCATTAAGCGGCGTCCCTTTTTAGTTCTTCCCATGCGTGGTTGATCGCGATCAGGCGTTTTTCTGCCAGTTTCACAGCTTCGACGGGCACGCCCCGTGCGATCATGCGATCTGGGTGCGTTTCGCGCACCAAATCGCGCCAAGCTTTTCGAATCTCTGCTTGTGAGTTTGCGGGTGAAACGCCAAGGACATCATGAGGGTCAGGCTCTGCATCAGGAACAAACCGCGCCCTCAATCCGCGGAACTCACGGTCATCCATCTCAAATATTCTTGCCACTTCGACGAGGAATTCATCTTCGAAAGGGTGGTATTCCCCATCGGCCATAGCAATGTAAAACAACCCTTCCATGAGGTCACAAAGGGCGGTGTGGTCGGCCCCAAACATGCGCCGGATGCGTTTGGCATAGTCCTGAAAACCAGCGGTATCCGTCCGCGCCATGTTGAAAACACGGGCTGCATTTGCTTCGTCTTCAGGGGAAATGTGGAAAACTTCGCGAAAAGCCGCAACTTCGTCGCGCGTGACCTGTCCGTCCGCCTTCGCCATTTTTGCCCCCAAGGCAATCACTGCGATCGTAAAACCAACGCTACGTTCAGGAGGGGCGCTCAGCCGATCGAAAACTTCGTAAAGGCTTTCGCCCTTAGAAAGGGCCGATAGTGCGTCGGCAATACGGGTCCAAATCGACATAGTGAAAAACCTATCAGATCAAATGATTAATGTCAGGGCTATAGGCGCTTTTGCATCAGCACAAGATCAAACCAGCGGTCAAACTTTCTCCCAACTTCAGGAAGACGCGCGATTTCACTATAGCCGATAGCTGCGTGGAAAAGAACTGCTGCGGTATTATCTGCGGAAACGCCTGCAATCATTGAATGCATTCCCTTGTTTTTCGCATGTTTCTCAATAACTTGTAAAAGAGATCGTCCAATCCCAAGTCCAGAGTTCCCCTCGCCAACGATGACCGTATGTTCGACGGTAAACCTATACCCGTTCCCGCCTCGAAATTGGCCATACGTCGCAAATCCTAAAATCCTTCCGTCTAGTTCGGAGACGATAAACGGCTCCATAGCATTTTCTTTCTGTTCCAGGAGGGCAACCATGTCGGCCTGCGTCTTTTGCTGGGAGTTGAATGTAAAAACGCTGTCGCGGATGATCGGATTCCAGATGTCTAGAATTGTGTCGATATCAAGTGGAGTGGCTATGCGGATCATTTGAGAGTGCGCTCGCCGGTAGGTGTTTCAATTGATATTGCGAAGGCCGGTATGTCACCCTGTACAAACCGAATTCCTTTTGGTGGCTGAAGAGGTTCAAGGGACGATGTGAGTTCGGTGGTATTTGGGTGTTGAATTGTTGCGCACAAAAAACGGCAGTTCACATCCGCCAATTCAGAAGCGGGATGGGCGTTGCCATGCCATTGAATGAGCGCAGGAAAGCACCCATCATACGGAAGCTTTCCATCTGCGGGAACGGCCATATCCCACCGGTATTTTCCGCGCTCAAAGGCCATCGGCTGCCCAACATTTTCAGAGGAATTTGCAATGGCGGCTTTTAGGTCATTTGTTCTGCAGATCCAGTTAGTGACGCGCGGATTTCCAGAGAAGGAATCAAGATCGAACCACCTCGGATGAGGGGGGCGCGGCGCGTTTGGATCTACCGAAATGACTTCGAGATAGATATTTGGCCCGAGTGAAAGCAGCCGGTTGTGTGTTCCCATTTTGGGGTGTTGCCCTTGCACGAGCAACGCAACTCCCAATGTGTCTTGCACATATTCCACCCCCTGTGAAAGGGTTTCACAGGCAATTGCAAAGTGATCTATTTCAAGCGGCATAATTTTCAATCCTGTGGCAAAGGGGTGTTCTTTGATGACGCCCCTTCAATAAATGCCTCAGGGTTTAATGAGACGCAATATTTCTTGTGCGGCCTGTGGAATATTTGTGCCGGGGCCAAATATTGCCTTCACACCCGATTTATAAAGGAAATCATAGTCTTGTTGCGGAATTACGCCACCACAAATGACAATAATTTCTTCGGCCCCCTGCGCTTTCAGAGCCTCGATAAGTTTAGGCGCAAGTGTTTTATGCCCCGCAGCTTGGCTGGAAATCCCGACGATGTGTACGTCGTTGTCGATCGCATCCTGTGCAGCTTCGTCCGGCGTTTGAAACAACGGCCCGACGTCCACATCAAACCCAATATCCGCAAACGCTGTGGCAATAACTTTGGCCCCACGGTCATGACCATCCTGCCCCATTTTGACGACCAGCATCCGAGGACGGCGACCTGCTTCCTGAGCGAAATCATCAACCGATTTTTGAATTGCGGCAAAATTTTCGTCACCAGCATATGCTGCGCCATAGACGCCAGAGAGGGTTTTAACTTCCGCCCGATGACGCCCAAATGTTTTTTCCATGGCCATGGATATTTCTCCCACAGTAGCCCGAGCCCGCGCCGCATCGACGGCAAGCGCAAGCAAATTCCCCTCACCCGTTTTCGCCCCCTGTTCAAGCGCCGCGAGGGCGTTTTCACAGGCGGCGGCATCACGGCTCTGCCGGATGCTTGCGAGCCGCGCGACTTGTTCGACCCGAACGGCCACGCTATCCACATCTAGGATATCGATTGGGTCCTGTTGCGCTAAACGGAATTTGTTCACCCCAACAATCACGTCGTCACCGCGGTCAACCGCTGCCTGACGTCGCGCCGCGGCTTCTTCAATGCGCAGCTTTGGCATCCCAGTGGCAACGGCTTTTGTCATACCGCCCATCTCGTCGATTTCTTGGATAAGTTTCCAAGCTTCGTCGGCCAAATCGGAGGTTAGTTTTTCCACATAGTATGACCCTGCCAACGGATCGACGACGTTCGTAACACCCGTTTCATTTTGCAAAATCAATTGGGTGTTACGTGCGATGCGGGACGAAAAATCTGTAGGCAAAGCAATCGCTTCATCAAAGGAGTTCGTATGCAAAGATTGCGTCCCCCCCAATACCGCGCTCATGGCCTCATAGGCCGTGCGGACGATATTGTTGTAGGGATCTTGTTCTTGAAGGCTCACTCCAGACGTTTGACAATGGGTCCGAAGCATCAAAGAATTCTCCTTCTTTGGAGCGAATTCCGACATGATTTTGTGCCACAAGAAGCGCGCAGCGCGTAACTTCGCCGCCTCCATGAAAAAATTCATCCCAATGGCGAAAAAGAAGGACAGGCGGGGGGCAAAATCATCAACGTCTAACCCCTTGGCGATAGCGGCTTTGACGTATTCCTTGCCGTCAGCAAGAGTAAAAGCGAGCTCTTGAACAAGGTTCGCGCCGGCCTCCTGCATGTGGTACCCCGAAATCGAAATCGAATTGAATTTCAGCATTTTTTGGCTGGTGAATTCGATAATATCACTGACAATACGCATGCTCGGTTCAGGCGGGTATATATAAGTGTTGCGTACCATAAATTCTTTGAGAATATCGTTTTGGATGGTGCCTGAAAGTTGACTGCGATCTACGCCCTGTTCCTCACCAGCTACGATAAAGCTCGCCAGAACAGGAATAACCGCGCCGTTCATCGTCATGGAAACACTGACTTTATCCAGCTCAATCCCGTCAAATAGCATCTTCATGTCTTCGACAGAGTCAATCGCCACACCGGCCTTACCGACATCACCCTCAACGCGAGGATGGTCACTGTCATACCCGCGGTGGGTGGCTAAATCGAAGGCTACCGAGACACCTTGTTGACCAGCGGCGAGCGCCTTTCGGTAAAAAGCGTTGCTTTCTTGGGCCGTTGAAAAACCAGCATACTGGCGGATAGTCCAAGGGCGCCCCGCATACATTGTGGCCTTCGGGCCGCGCGTAAAGGGTGCTGCTCCGGGCACGCCACCGAGGTGGTCCAATCCCTCCAAATCCTCCGCCGTGTAGAGCGGCTTTACGGCAATTCCCTCAGGGGTATTCCATGTCAGATCATCAATTGGTCGCCCACGCAATTCGCGGGCGGCGAGTTCAGACCATGCGTCTTTCTTCTCTGTCATTGGGGTGTCCTCTTAGGTAGGCGGGCTTGTTGTCCGCAACATCCTGACTGTCAGTCAAATTATCGAACCGCTGATGTTTCCCAGCGGTTTCACTATAGGATATCAAAGTGTCGTTATTGGTTTTTAACCACTCAAGGTCTTCGTGATATTGGGCGCGCAGCACTTGCCTATGGTGGTTGTGAAATGGTGGCCAATTCGTGCCCGAAATCACAGGGGTATTGCGCTCAATCAGGGCCCTTGAAATAGCGTGCCTATTGGGCGCTGCGTTGACCCAAGGCGCGTTTGCGCGTGAGGGTTGGAACGTTGCACCCGTCATGAGCGCTATTTGGCGAACCGGATGACCCGCCATAGCTTCAAACGGCCAAACAAGGACTTCGGCGGAAGGGAAAACTCGCCTCGCCTCGCCGATAAGTGTTTTCCAGCGCCGGGGCTGCGTCACGAGCCGATCCACGGTATTTTCACTAGGAATAGCCAGTCCACGTGGGATCGCATGTGCCAACGCCGAGGTCCAATAACCTTCATAGGAGCGTAATGAAAATGAGATTTGGCAGCAATGATCGCCAAAAGCATCAAAGAATCGTGAGAGCCGCGGCTGAAAGTTGGGATACAGGCGTTCGCTTTGGAGGTTTTGCATCATTGTGCCGATCATCGAAGGTTCGCTCACGATGAGTTGATGCACGCCAGATTTTTCCAGCCGATCCAGTTCCATACGAATAAGTTGTGTCGCACGGTCGCGACGGCGTGGCGTATCGGGCATGATGCTGTTTTTATGGGCCATGAGACCGGAAAACAGGCCACTTCTGGTGCGGTCGGCCCCCCAAAAAGCGACGCGCTGCTCGCGTGCTTCGTCCTTGTTTTGCTCAAAAAAAACGGCCAAGCTTGCTGTCGCGGTGCGATGCGCACCGACGTGGAGAATGACATCCATTCTGTTCTTCCTTTTACCAAACAGGCGGGCCCCCAGGCGCCGCGCATATGTGATCAGGAAAAACATTACAGACGATCCGTAATCATAGGATTAACAGGAAAAAAACCACAAGACCGCCACCACTGCCCCTGTGCAAACGCCTCAAGAGTGCCTATATTTGACTGGAACGGAAGGCGACACATGAAAATTTTAACTTTAGTTTTCCTTGCAGTAGCGGGGGTTTCTTTTTCGGCTTTGGCCGAAGAAACACGGCCTTTTGACCCCATTGATGCACAGGATACAACTCTAGAGGACCTCAAATGGGTTTCGCGCCCAATTTTGCTCTTTGCTGCGCGTCCCGATGATCTACAGATTGAGCGCCAACTCGAATTACTCCAAGAACAGTGGCCTGCCCTTGTTGCCCGAGATGTTGTGGTTGTGGTTGACACTGACCCCAAAGGAGAAAGTGATGTACGGAACGCTATCCGTCCCCACGGGTTTATGATGGTTCTGATGGACAAAGATGGAACGATTGCACAACGCAAACCCCATCCGTGGAGTGCGCGGGAGTTGATCCGTGCAATCGATAAAATGCCCCTGCGCCTAGAAGAAGAAAAAGAACGTCGTATCGTTAATCCTCGAGCTGTGCAGTAGGGGGCGTCCACTTTATTCGAACTCCATAATCACGTCGTCAACTGCAAGGCTATCGCCAGCTTGTGCATTGATTTTTGCAACCGTGGAAGCTTTTTCCGCCCGTAGGATATTTTCCATTTTCATCGCCTCAACGGTGCAAAGCGCCTGCCCCTCATGCACGGTATCTCCAACGGCGACATTCACGTTCACAATTAAGCCCGGCATTGGGCAGAGAAGCAGGCGTGAGGTGTCGGGTGCAATTTTCTCGAGCATAAGGTGCGCAAGTTCCGCCTGTCGCGGTGTTCGAACCCGAACTTTGATGTCCGCCCCGCGGCTACGAATGCGAAAACCAGAAGTGATTTTGTCCACTTTAAGGACTAAATCAACGCCACTGATTTGCAATCTCGCGAGGTGATCCCCTGGAACCCAGTCACTTACCACGCGCAGAGTTTCACCATCTTCAAACGAAATATTTGCACCTTTTGGGTCGGCTGAAATCGAGACAGGAAACGCTTGATCTTGAAGGGCAACAACCCATTCCGTACCGACTTTACGCTCGTGATTATCCATCCGTCCTGAGACGCGCGCACGACGGATTTCAGACACGCGATACATCGCGCAAGTCGCCGCTGCGATCCGGCGCAAGGCGTCTTCTGACAGGGAAACCCCGTCAAAACCATCGGGATATTCCTCTTCGATGAAGGCTGTTGTGATGTTCCCCGACGCAAACCTTGGGTGATCCATGACGGCGGATAGAAACGGAAGGTTATGGCCAATCCCTTCGACTTCAAAACTATCTAAGGCAACCCGCATCGCCTCGATCGCCGTTTCGCGCGTTGGAGCCCACGTGCAAAGCTTGGCAATCATCGGGTCGTAATACATGCTGATTTCGCCACCCTCATAGACCCCCGTGTCATTGCGAACGACAACGGTGTCACTCACGGTTTCCTCGGGCGGACGATACCGTGTCAAACGGCCAATCGCGGGCAAGAAATTGCGGTAGGGGTCTTCGGCATAGAGGCGACTTTCGATGGCCCACCCGTTGCGCTGAACATCGTCTTGCTTGATCTGCAACACTTCGCCAAAGGCCACGCGGATCATTTGCTCAACAAGATCAACGCTTGTGATCAATTCCGTTACCGGATGTTCGACTTGCAGACGGGTGTTCATCTCAAGGAAGTAGAATTTACTCGCTCCGTCGACAATAAATTCAACGGTCCCAGCACTCGCATACCCGACCGCTTGCGCAAGAGCGACAGACTGCTCCCCCATCGCTTTGCGGGTGGCTTCATCCAAAAATGGACTCGGCGCTTCTTCGATGACTTTTTGATTGCGGCGCTGGATCGAGCACTCGCGCTCGTTCAGATAGATCGCGTTGCCATGGCTATCTGCAAGCACCTGAATTTCGATGTGGCGCGGCTGTGTCACGAATTTTTCAATAAAAATCCGGTCATCGCCAAAACTGTTAGCGGCTTCGTTTTTACTGGATTGAAACCCCTCGCGCGCCTCTTGGTCATTCCATGCAATTCGCATGCCTTTACCACCACCGCCCGCACTCGCCTTAAGCATAACGGGGTAGCCGACTTGATTGGAAATCTTAACCGCTTCATCTGCGTCCGCGATCACCCCCATATAGCCAGGCACCGTCGAAACCCCCGCTTCTTGAGCGATTTTCTTACTGGTGATCTTGTCGCCCATGCTCTCGATTGCATTCACAGGTGGGCCAATAAAAGCCACGCCAATATCGGCTAGCGCTTGGGCAAAAAGTTTGTTTTCGCTTAGGAAGCCATAGCCCGGATGAACGGCGTCCGCCCCGGATTCCTTCACCGCGCGCAAAACATTCTCGATGACGATATAGGATTGGTTCGCTGGCGCGGGCCCAATGTGAATGGCCTCGTCCGCCATTTGCACATGCAGCGCCCGACGATCCGCGTCTGAATAAATCGCTACGGTTTTGATCCCCATTTTTTGGGCAGTCTTAATAACACGACAGGCAATTTCGCCGCGATTTGCAATGAGGATCTTTTTAAACATGGGACTTTCCTTAACTTGGGGCCAATACGCGCGAAACAACGCGCGAAAAAGCAAACCTACGGCCCAAGCGATGTTTGGGTCGTGTTGGATATGATGCGTAAATGGGGAGGCGCGTACGCCATATTTTCCCGAAAATGGGCTCGACCTGGGGAGAGCCGAGCCCAGAAGGGGAAGGGTGACGCGCGGAGCGCGTCGCAGCGAGCCACAGAATAGAAAGACCCGCTACAAATACAGCCTGCACGAGAGTAGCAGCACTGGGAAGCCCATTGCTTGCACTCCCCCTAAGTTGGGCCGAAACCTGCCGATGTATCTGAGAAATAAGCAAAAACACGCCTAGTACTCCTCGTCATCGGGGTCAAATTCATCCACGCTCACAAAGGCGTCTGGGAAATTCGCCCGCGCGACAGGCTCGTTGATTGCGAGCATCGCCTCATAGCTTTTGGGATCAAAGGACTCTTCGGCGGCGATGACTTCGCGTCCGAAAAACCAACTCAGACGCCCGGAATCCAAGTTCCCGCGCTCAAAGGGTTCGTTACCGAAGTGCGTCCACAGAGCGAGAATAAATCCCGCATCCGCCCGCCGATCTGCGGGGCGGCGATCCGCATAGCGCTCGCGGCGAATGAGTGGTGTTGGGCCTTTCTTATTGTCGCGCCGAATAGTGAAGTGGAAATCAGTGCCTGTGAGGCGACTGGGAAAGCCGCGATGTTTTAACATGGAATACCCCTATTTGTTTGAATTCGCGCAAGCTTAGAGGAAGCCGCAGGCAAGTTCATCGGGGAAATGCTAAGAATGGAAAAATCTGAGGGAAAAACGGTCGAAACTATCCGAGGACATTTGAATTCGGCTCCTCGAACTGCAGCCGAGGGGAAGGCAGGACTTACGCCCTGCCTATCTTGTGTTTTAGTATTTGGACATTGTCGGTTCTTCGACGATTGGCTCAACTTCAACGTATACTGTTTCTTCTTCGGAAGCGCCGCCACAGGCCGCAACCAAAGACAAAAGACCAATGGCGAATAGAGCTTTGATAGAATTGGACATATATGTCTCCCTGTACTGTTCTTGAAAGACGCAATCGAAGCGAATGCGCCAAGCGTCTCGCGCATTCTCCAAAAGAAATGCGTTAAGCTTGTCCCCACAGTATCCGCCCGCCTAAAAAAGAAAACCCCCCGCAGATATTTGGCGGCGATTTGATGCACGAATGCATATTTTATCCCGCCATTACATAAGCCTAACGAAGTTCCCATCAGACATCTCCCCAGTCACAAGTGGCGTCGCGGACCACAAAATTATCAAAGAACTGAAGGATATCTGGGTTTGCTTCACCAAATGCGAGGTCCTGTTTTGAAAGCGAAATGACAAGACCAACTTCGCCCCCGACATTCGCCGCCAAGACGCGCGGCAAGGCAAAAGTTTCACACAGAAACAGAATATCTTCTGCCGCGATATCATACTCAATGCCCGTGCCGTCGCGGGTGATTTCTGGCGCGACAAACCGAAAAATTGCATTCGGTGTTTCTGCCTCCTCCGCCCAAATCACCTGTTTGAATTCAATGGATTGCCCCGACGGCACCTCAACGGGGTCAGCCAACGCCGCGCTCCCGATCCCGCACAAGACAATGGAAAGCCGCTTCATGCGTCCACCGCGTCTGCGGATATTGCGGCATGGCGCAGCCACCGCGCCCGCAATTTTGGGTCTGCAAGGAGTGCTGAAATCTGAGCCTCTATAGCGGGTTTTGGGAAGGTTTTGGCAGCGACTTCGCCACCTGCCGTGACATGCAATTCTGCGCCCTGCCCTTCAATCAAAATCACTGGGGAAAACCCGCGCAAATCTTGCAAGGCTCGCCACAAATCCTGTCGAATCTGCTGCGCCAACCGACCGCGCGCACAGAGGGGAAAGACACTTTGTGCCGACACATCAAAGACAACTTCGCCACGTCGCGAAAGCGCGAGACTATCTGACGATCGTTGAATATGCCATTTTCTGCGCACGGTGCATTCCGTTAATTAAAGGGTTGGGCCACTTCACGCTGACTTACAGCGGGATGTTGTCGTGTTTTTTCCACGGGTTCTCGAGCTTCTTGTTACGCAGAGAGGCAAACGCGCGCGCCACCCGTTTACGTGTGCTGCGCGGATGAATGATCTCGTCAATGAAACCACGCTCGGCGGCGACAAACGGATTGGCAAAACGCGCCTCATAGTCCGCCGTATGAGCTGCGATTTTTTCATCATTGCCAATGTCGCTACGGTGAATGATTTCGGTTGCCCCTTTGGCCCCCATCACCGCGATTTCGGCCGTGGGCCATGCGTAGTTAAAATCGCCGCGCAGGTGCTTACTCGCCATCACATCATAGGCGCCACCATAGGCTTTGCGGGTGATTACGGTCACCTTGGGAACGGTCGCCTCGCCATAGGCAAACAACAATTTAGCGCCATGTTTGATCACCCCGCCGTACTCTTGGCTTGTGCCGGGCAAGAAGCCGGGCACATCAACCAAAGTCAGGATCGGGATTTCAAAGGCGTCACAGAAACGGACAAAGCGGGCTGCCTTACGAGAGCTATCAATGTCAAGACAGCCCGCCAGCACCATCGGCTGGTTCGCAACGACGCCGACGGTAGAACCTTCGAGCCGAAGAAAACCAGTGATGATGTTCTTTGCGAAATCCTCTTGGATTTCATAAAAGTCGCCCTCGTCGCCGATTTTATGGATCAGCTCCTTCATATTGTAGGGCGTATTTGTGTTCTCAGGAATAAGCGTATCGAGACTTTCCTCGATCCGATCCGGCGCATCAAAAAATGGCCGCACGGGTGGCTTTCCACGATTGTTCAGGGGGAGGAAATCCACAAGACGGCGCACCTCGGTGAGGGCCTCGACGTCATTTTCAAACGCGCCATCGGCAACGCTGGACTTCTTAGTATGGGTGGACGCGCCGCCAAGTTCCTCGGCGGTCACAACCTCGTTCGTTACGGTTTTCACGACGTCTGGGCCCGTCACAAACATATAGGACGTGTCTTTGACCATGAAGATAAAGTCGGTCATCGCAGGCGAATACACCGCGCCACCGGCACATGGCCCCATAATCAGGGAAATTTGCGGCACAACTCCGCTGGCCATAATGTTGCGCTGAAACACTTCGGCATAACCTGCAAGACTGGCAACACCTTCTTGAATCCGTGCGCCGCCCGAGTCGTTAATGCCAATAATGGGCGCGCCATTTTGCATCGCCATATCCATGATCTTGCAAATCTTTTGGGCGTGGGTTTCCGAAAGTGACCCTCCGAAAACGGTGAAATCCTGAGAGAACACATAGACCATACGGCCGTTGATAGTGCCCCACCCCGTAATAACTCCATCGCCTGCAGGACGTTGGGTTTCCATACCAAAATCGGTGCAACGATGTGCTACGAACATGTCGAATTCTTCGAAGCTGCCCTCATCAAGCAGAAGCTCAACACGTTCACGCGCCGTCAATTTCCCTTTGCCGTGTTGCGCATCTATGCGGCGCTGACCGCCGCCCAGTTGGGCTTGCTCGCGCCGCTCAGCGAGCTGGGTGTCAACATCTTTCATGGGACGTCCTCCGGTCGGGATTCGTTATCTATTGCTGGACCATACCCACCCAATGGCAAAAGCCAAAGGTGAATTCAGAATATTTGCAAACTAATTTGCAACACTAAATTGAATACTGCAAATATGCAAATCTCCACTTTCAGCGCATCGCCAATGGACATTCTCAAATCGCGCCTCTACATCTTTCGAATGGATGAGAAACCCACCGTTCGGCTTTTGGATCGAACCACCCCACCAAATCTCGGAACGTTAATCCTCCTCGCAGGACTAGCAGCGCTCTCGATGAATATCTTCCTGCCATCCCTCGCTGGCATGGCAGACCATTTTGACACCAATTACCGCCTCATTCAGCTCTCCGTAGCCCTTTATCTAGGCGTCAACGCGATCTTGCAGGTCTTCATCGGCCCCCTTTCCGATCGGTTTGGTCGTCGCCCGATCATCTTAGGCGGAATTGTGATCTTCCTTATCGCGACCCTTGGATGTATTTATGCACCCTCAGTTGAGATATTCTTATCTTTCCGAATGTTACAGGCCGTAATAGTAACAGGAATGGTCCTCTCACGCGCTATCGTTCGTGACATGGTTGGACAAGACGAAGCCGCCTCAATGATTGGCTACTTAACCATGGGCATGTCGATTGTCCCGATGGTTGGCCCAGCGATCGGCGGCGTCTTGGACACCCAATTTGGCTGGCAAGCCAGCTTTTGGATGATGTTCATTCTCGGCCTAGGCCTCCTTTGGCTTACCTTCTATGATTTAGGCGAAACCGCATCCAGAACCAGCGCGAGCTTCCGCGAACAGGTCCGCCAATACCCAGAACTTTTCAGCTCCCTTCGGTTCTGGGGCTATGTTGCCTGCGCCACTTTTGCATCAGGATCTTTTTTCGCCTATCTCGGCGGGGCACCGTATATTGCGAGCGAAGTGTACCTTCTCCCCCCTGAATGGACAGGCATATACTTTGGTGCTCCCGCGCTCGGTTATTTCGCTGGGAATTATATCTCTGGCCGCTTCTCGCGACGGTTCGGCATCGACAAAATGATCCTGTGGGGAAGTTTACTCTGCACCGCGGGCATGGGCGCCTCTTATTTAACCTTCGCATTTTCCGAGGGGTCAGTTGAAATTTTCTTTGCCTTTATGACATTTATTGGCCTAGGAAACGGCCTCGTGTTGCCCAATGCAAACGCAGGCATGCTGTCGGTGCGCCCACATCTCGCAGGAACGGCAAGCGGAATTGGTGGCGCGATCATGATTGGCGGCGGCGCGGCACTTTCGGCCTTTGCTGGCACCCTCCTAAGCCCTGACGCGGGCCCCCTCCCCTTGGTCACACTCATGCTCGCCTCCTCTGTCATGGGTGTCATTTCTATCCTTTTCGTCTTGCGTCGAATCCAAACGATCGGTTAACTTTGCAAAACTCAAAGACCGGTCGGCAAATCTGCAAAGCTCGGAGGCAAAGGCGAAAATGGCAACTCAAAAACTCTACGCTGGGGTAAAGCTTCGGGAAACGCGCACTAAGTTGGGGCTTACTCAGAAGGCGTTTGCCGAAAAACTGGGGGTTTCGCTCCCCTACCTCAACCAAATGGAAAACAATAAGCGTCCGATCAGTACGGGTGCGGTTTTGGCACTCGCTCAGGAATTTGGTTTTGATGTTACAACTCTTTCGATAGGTGATTCCGAACGGATGGTCAGTGATATGCGCGAAGCCTTTGCGGACCCCGTTTTCACTGACGGGCCACCACCTCTCGCGGATATGCGTCTGGCCGCATCAAACGCACCTGCGCTAACCCGTGCGTTTTTAGACCTCCATCGCGCCTACCGCCAAAGTCACGAACGCCTTGCCTCCCTCGACGAGATTTTGGGGCGCGAAGATAGCCGCATCGCCCCAAGCCCGTGGGAAGAAGTTCGCGACTTCTTTCACTATTGCGATAATTACATTGATGCAGTTGATCGCGCGGCCGAACGGGTCGCCGACCCTGAACATGGCGGTATCACGTCGCAAGACCGCGCGACGGATGCTCTGAATGCGCTTGGTATTCAGATAGACTTTCAGGGTGATACCGTTTTAAGAGGGTTCAGCCCTGTTACCCGCACCCTAACTCTCTCCAAATTTATTTCGCCACCAACAAGACGATTCCAACTCCTTTTGCAACTCGCCTTCCTAACACAAAACGAACTTCTGGAGGCGACATTGGATCTGGCACGGTTCCAAACAGAAGAGGCGCGCGAGATTGCAAAAATCGGGCTCGCCAACTATTTTGCAGGGGCTGTCCTTCTACCCTACCACGCCTTTTTGAACGCCGCACGCGAGACACGGCACGACCTTGAACTTTTGGCAGCACAGTTTGGCGCATCCATTGAGCAAGTCGCCCACAGATTATCCACACTTCAACGCACGGGTGCCAAAGGTGTTCCGTTCTATTTTGTACGCGTCGATCAGGCCGGCACGATAACAAAACGCCATAGCGCCACTCGCTTGCAGTTTGCCCGCTATGGCGGAGCCTGCCCGCTTTGGAACGTGCATCGCGCGTTTGAAACACCAGGACGTTTTCTCAGACAATTAGCGCAAACCCCTGATGGACTTAAATATTTCTGCCTCGCCCGCGATGTTTCAAAGCCAGCAGGCTCTTTTAAGGCGCCCGTCCGCCGCTATGCCATCGGCTTGGGATGTGAAGTTAAACACGCAGAGCACCTTGTTTACGCCGACGACTTCGACGTCAAAAATGATCGAGCCTTTGAGCCCATCGGCGTTAGTTGCCGCATATGTGAGCGCCCGAATTGTCATCAAAGATCGGTCCCGCCACTCGAAGCGCGGCTAAAAGTTGACCACAACGCACGGGGTATCCTACCCTATGAAATTCAATAACCTGCCCAAATTCTCAAAGGAAAGATGACATGGAACTCAGCGACACGCGCATTCTCGCGGCCGACCGCGCAACGGTTTGGGCCCACCTAAACAACCCAGAAACACTGGCGGCCTGCATCCCCGGATGTGAAGAGTTAACAGGCTCAGCCGAGGAAGGTTTTGAAGCGGTTGTAAAACAGAAAGTTGGTCCCGTAAAAGCAACCTTTAAAGGCGCAGTTACCCTTTCGGATGTCGATGCGCCAAACGGGTACAAAATTTCCGGAGAAGGCAAAGGCGGTGTCGCAGGTTTCGCCAAAGGTGAAGCCGTTGTGACACTGCGCGACGTCGACGAAGGCACTGAACTCACCTATGAGGTCGAAGCGAAAGTTGGTGGCAAAATTGCACAACTCGGCAGTCGCCTTATCGATGGTTTCGCAAAGAAAATGACCGCTAAGTTTTTCGAAAAGTTTCAAGAAATAGTCGAGAAGCCAGAAGGTTAGCTTCTCGACGTAGAAAAATTATGACCAGCTAAGCGGAGAGTATTGCCCAGATTTTATCCTTCAAAGCCATGCGTTTCTTGCGCATTTCCTGCTCGTTTAGCGCATCGGTTGGCTCAACGTTTTCTTCTGCGCGGTGCACCTCGCGATTGCACATGTGATACTCGTCAGCCAACCGAGCAAAATGCGGATCGCTCAACTTCAAAGCATGCATTTTTTCGATGTGCTCGGGAAATTCTTCTGCGAGTTCGTGTGGGGTATGGGACATATGTTTTCTCCTGCTGGTTTCTTAACAAACATGCTTGAGTTTCACCCCAAATTCTTTGATACGGATCAAACTTTACCACCTATCGTTGATCATTTTCCCAGTTTGGATTAATCCATGGTTTCGAGGTATCTTTCGCAAGCATTCCGGCCCCTAAAATATGGTCCGCAGCCTTTTCGCCAACCATAATCGAAGGCCCGTTCAAATTGCCATTCGTCACACGAGGAAAAATTGAACTATCGGCCACCCGCAGACCCTGAACGCCAATAACCCGACATTCTGGATCTACCACGGCGAGCGGGTCGTTTGCGGCCCCCATCCGTGCCGTTCCACAGGGGTGATAGGCGCTTTCGGCCTCCTCGCGGATGAATGTATCAAGCTCCTCATCGGTTTGATGCGACACGCCCGGCTGGATTTCATGCTTCACGTAGGGACCGAAGGCCTCCTGAGCGAAAATCTCGCGCGTGAGGCGAATTCCAGTTCGAAAATCAGCCCAGTCTTGTGGATCAGACATATAGTTAAACTGAATTTTTGGCGCATCGGCGGGGTCGGAACTTGCCAGTTTTACCCAGCCACGGCTTTTTGAGCGCATCGGCCCCATATGAGCCTGAAAGCCGTGCCCCTCGGCGGCGACCTTGCCATCATATCGAACGGCAATCGGAAGAAAATGGTACTGGATGTCCGGATATTCAATGCCAGCACGACTGCGGATAAACGCCGCGCTCTCGAACTGATTTGAGGCCCCAAGGCCCGTTTTTGACAAAAGCCAGCGCGCGCCAATGATGGCCTTGCTCACCAAATTCCAGTATTTATACAGGGTTATGGGTTTCAATGAAGCAAATTGCAAATACAACTCGAGATGGTCTTGTAGATTTTGTCCAACACCCGCGCGATCCGCAACCACCTCAATTCCATGCTCAGAAAGGTGCTCGGCGGGGCCGATCCCAGACAACATGAGGAGTTTGGGTGTATTAATGGAAGACGCCGAAAGGATGACTTCTTTGCGCGCCGAAATAACCTCTTTTGTGCCGTTCCGTATGACTTCAGCGCCAATCGCACGGCCGTTTTCAATAACAACACGCTCAACAAAAGCGCGCGTCAGATTACAGTTCTCATGCTTCAAAGCGGGCCGCAGATAAGCATTGGCCGCAGACCACCTGCGCCCTCCGAAGACCGTTTGCTCCATTGGCCCGAAGCCTTCTTGCTGCTCACCGTTGTAATCGTCTGTTGTGGGATAGCCAGCTTGCTTTCCTGCTTCAACAAATGCAGCAAATAGCGGGTTTTTTCGCGGGCCGCGCGTCACGTGAAGAGGGCCATTATTACCCCGCCACGTCGTATCGCCACCGTGGCCGCCATCATGCCAATGTTCCATCCGTTTGAAGTAGGGAAGAACGTCGGCATAGGACCAACCCGTCGCGCCAGATTCCTGCCAAAAATCGAAATCGCGCGCATGGCCGCGCACAAAAACCATACCGTTGATGGACGAAGAGCCGCCGATAACTTTACCGCGCGGACAGGCAAGTTTTCGATCGCTCAGATGAGGTTCGGGTTCGCTTATGTACCCCCAATCATAGCGCTTCATATTCATCGGATAGGATAAGGCCGCAGGCATTTGAATAAATGGCCCGATGTCGCTTCCGCCATGCTCAACGACCAACACATCCTTGCCAGCTTCGGCAAGTCGGTAGGCCAAAGCACAACCAGCAGACCCAGCGCCCACGATGACATAATCAGCTTCCATAACAATACCTTACCTTTCGAAGTAGCACTTGAACACGCGTTTCAATATGGCGCATCAACACCTCCTGCGGCAACGTAAACGGACTTCACTTGGGTGTAGTGGTGGATGGCTTCTTTGGAGTTTTCGCGTCCCACACCACTGGCCTTCACACCGCCAAACGGGGCCTCCACGGGGGCGAGATTGTAGGTGTTGATCCAGCAGGTCCCAGCCTCAAGAGCGGCAGCCACGCGGTGACCACGCGCCAAATCACGGGTAAAAACGGCGGCCGAAAGGCCAAATTCCGTGGCGTTGGCACGACGAAGACCTTCTTCTTCGGTTTCAAAATCCAATACGGCCATGACAGGGCCAAAAATCTCCTCTTTGGCGATGATCATATCGTCGGTCACATCGCTGAAAACGGTTGGCGCAATGGTGAAGCCATTTCTGGACCCACCGGCGAAAAGGGTTGCCCCGCCAGCCATGCCCCTTGCAATATACCCTTCGACAATCTCTGCCTGGCGTTCGCTCACCATGGGGCCGAAATTAACCGCTACATCCAATGGATCGCCCATGACGACGCCTTTTAAACGTTCCTTCAAGCGCGCGAGGAACGCGTGTTTGATACCCTTTTGCACAAAAACCCGCGTACCATTTGAACATACCTGACCGGATGAATAAAAATTGCCAAGGATTGCACCGCCAACAGCGGCTTCGATATCCGCATCATCGAATACCAGTATCGGAGATTTGCCGCCAAGCTCCATAGTGACATGCTTCATATGCGCAGCGGCTGAGCTGTAAACTTTACGGCCTGTGGGCACAGAACCCGTTAAGGAAACCTTATCAACCCGCGAATCCGACGCCAAGGCGGCCCCGACATCCCCGAGGCCTTGAATGACGTTAAAGAGGCCCGCAGGTGCGCCCGCCTCCATCATGATTTCAGCGATCTTCAGTGCACAAAGGGGTGTCATTTCGCTGGGCTTAAAGACCAGTGCATTGCCACACGCCAAAGCGGGAGCAGCCTTCCAACAAGCGATTTGGGTTGGGTAATTCCACGCACCGATTCCCGCACATACGCCGATCGGCTCGCGGGATGTATAGACGAAATCGCCGTCCGCTAGGGGAATGTACTCGCCGGTTATGCTGGCGGCCAACCCGCCAAAATAGGCCAGCGCCTCGGCCCCAGAGGTCGCGTCCGCAACAAGCGTTTCTTGGAGCGGTTTACCGGTATCATACGTCTCTAAAACCGAAAGGGCATGATTGTTAGCGCGGATCAACTCGGCGGCCCGTAGCAAGACTTGGCCTCGCTGCGTTCCACTCAAGGCCGCCCACGTTTTTTGCGCCCGTGCCGCGCTGTTCAGGGCGGCGTCAATAATAGTGGGCGTGGCCGAATAGACAGTCGCAATTTTCGCGCCAGTTCCGGGGTAAATGACATCAATTTTGGTGCCCGACGTATCCTCAAGATAAGCTCCGTCGACAAAATGGCTGGCGATTGGTTGCTGCATCATTTGACTTCCTTTTGATTTAGTATGCTCGCCAAATAGATCTTGGTGATGCTGATTGGGTCGGACGTATTCTGCGCCCCTAGAGAGCGGCGAATATACAATCCGTCGATCAGCGCGGCGATTCCCTGCGCACTGTTTTCCAACTGAGAAGCGGGAATGAGGGGGCGCAGATCATGTATTAGGTTGGAGCGCAAACGCCGCTGATAGATGGACAACAGCCGTTTTGCCCCAACGGAACGGTGCGCCAAAACATAGAAATTCAACCATGAACCGACCACCTCGGAACGAAAATTACTGGCTTCAAAGCTGGCGAGGATAATACCTTCAAGCCGTTCCGTTGGTGTGGTCGCAATTGACAGAGCCACACGCACTTGAGCCCCGTACACACTGAGGATATGGCGCATTGCCGCGAGAAAAATTTGCTCTTTTCCCCCAAAATAATGATGCGCCAAACCACTGGAAACGCCCGCCCGTTTCGCGATCTGGCTGACTGTGACTTCGAGTGATCCGGCGAGGCCGACCTCATCAATCGTCGCTTTCACCAAAGCCGCGCGTCGTATAGGCTCCATTCCAAGTTTTGGCATCATTTCCTCCAAGGGGTTGCCATATTAGAAATGCTGGTTTTTAATTGACTCGTCAATCAACAAAAAATAATGCCGAAATAGGGAGCACCAAACATGAACTCAAGAGCAACTTTTAAAACTTCACTTTCCGTAATCGCGCTTGTCGCGATGTCTACGAGCGCTGTGGCAAATTGCGACGAAGTGACATTTTCGGATGTGGGCTGGACGGACATCACTGCGACAACTGCTGCGACGACGGTTGTGTTGGATGCGTTGGGCTATGAAACGGATATCAAAGTGCTGTCCGTTCCCGTGACATATACTGCGATGGCGCAGGGTGATATCGACGTTTTCCTTGGCAACTGGATGCCAACAATGGAGGGCGACATTGCTAAATACCGCGAGGCCGGCACCGTTGATACCGTGCGTGAAAACCTCGTTGGTGCCAAATACACGCTGGCCGTAAACGCCGCGGCCTCCGCTTTGGGCATCAAAGACTTTGCCGATATCGCCGCCCATGCAGACGCGCTTGACGGTAAGATCTATGGTATCGAGCCTGGCAACGACGGCAACCGCTTGATCCAATCCATGATCGACGACAACGCCTTTGGCTTGGCCGATTTCGAAGTGGCCGAGAGCTCTGAGCAAGGCATGTTGGCCCAAGTTGCACGCACCAGCAAAAAAGACGAGCCAATCATTTTTCTCGGCTGGGAACCCCATCCGATGAACGCGAATTTCGACATGGGCTATCTGACGGGCGGGGATGATTTCTTTGGCCCAGACCTTGGCGGCGCAACAATCTATACAAACACGCGCGCAGGTTACGTTACCGAGTGTGCAAATGTTGGCGCTCTGCTTGGAAACCTCGAATTCACGCTTGCTATGGAAAATGAAATAATGGGGGCAATCCTTGATGATGGCATGGACCCATCCGAAGCAGCCACGGCGTGGCTCACAGGCAATCCCGACGCCTTTATGCCTTGGCTTGAAGGTGTCACTACCAAGGATGGCGGCGACGCTGTTGCCGCGGTTAAAACCGCCCTTGGGATGTAAACCAAATGCGCCGCTTCCAAAATTGGAGGCGGCGTTTTTCTTGGACTAACATCCGACTTCCCCAACATTCTAGGCGAGGGCTTCATGAGCTGGCTGACCGAAAAGAAAATCCCCCTCGGCGATACCGCGGAGAAAATATTTGATTGGTTGCAGCGCGAGGGCGAAGTCTTTTTCGACGCGCTGGCGATTGTGATGGAAACCATGATCGACTCGATCCTCTGGTGTCTTCAAACGCCACACCCTTTTGTAATTATTGCACTCTTTGCAATTGGTGCCTATATCCTGCAGCGCAAGTGGCAGGTCAGTCTCGGGATTGTCCTCGGATTTTTGTTCATCATCAATCAAGGCTATTGGGAGGAAACGACCGAGAGCTTGACCTTGGTTCTCTCCGCTTGTGTAGCCTGTATGGGCATGGGGATTCCCATCGGTATAGCCACGGCGCACCGTCCGAAATTATACAAATTCCTGCATCCCATCCTTGACCTCATGCAAACACTCCCGACATTTGTCTACCTCATTCCCGCAATTGTTTTCTTTGGCATTGGCCTTGTCCCCGGCCTGATTGCGACCGTCATTTTTGTCCTCCCTGCGCCGATCCGCCTCACGCATCTGGGGATCAGTTCCACGCCGTCCGACCTTCTCGAAGCAGCCGAGGCTTTCGGTGCAACACCGCGACAAAAGCTTTGGAAAGTGGAATTCCCCTACGCCATTCCACAAATTCGTGCCGGACTAAACCAAACGATCATGCTCTCGCTTTCCATGGTGGTGATCGCAGCACTCGTAGGCGCGGACGGCCTTGGCGTGCCAGTTCTACGCGCCCTCAACACCGTGAACCCGGCGCTTGGGTTTGAGAGTGGCTCCATCATTGTTGTCGTCGCAATTATGCTCGACCGTGCATTAAGGATCGAACGCAAATGAGTGATCAACCGCGCAAAACCGCCGTTACGTTTGACAATGTATCTATTGTTTTCGGCGACAATCCCGAAATAGCCCTCCCCCTTATGGATGCGAATGGCGAACGCAGTGACATTCAAAAAGAGACGGGACAAGTCCTTGGCGTGCATAACTGTAGCCTTTCGGTTCAAGAGGGTGAAATCCTTGTACTCATGGGGCTTTCTGGCTCTGGGAAATCGACGTTGCTGCGCGCGGTCAACGGACTCAATCCTGTCATACGCGGGTCTGTCTCGGTGAATGACGGGGATCGTATGGTCGATGTAACCCATGCTGACAAAGACACGTTGCGCCAAATTCGTCTCAACCGCGTGGCGATGGTGTTCCAACAATTCGGTCTTTTGCCGTGGCGCAGTGTCCGAGAAAACGTCGGCCTTGGGCTTGAACTCGCAGGGGTCGACAAGGAAACCTACACCAAACAAATCGCGCATTACATCGAGTTGGTTGGGCTTTCCGACTGGGCCACTCGCAAAGTCGGTGACCTTTCAGGCGGGATGCAACAACGGGTCGGATTGGCGCGCGCGTTTACCACCGAAGCCCCGATTCTTTTGATGGATGAACCGTTTTCGGCCCTTGATCCCCTTATTCGTGCCCGCCTTCAGGATGAATTGATCGACCTCCAAAAATCGCTAAATCGCACCATTATTTTCGTGAGTCACGACCTTGATGAAGCCTTCAAACTTGGCGACCGCATCGCGATTATGGAGGGCGGACGCATTGTTCAATGTGGTACACCCAAGGAAATTTACTCAAATCCGGCCAACGAATATGTCGCCGATTTCGTCGCTCACATGAACCCGCTGCACGTCCTTGTCGCGGGCGACATGGTGCAGGAGACCGAGGGCAGCACACAGGGTGAAGTTCCGGAGAACACGCCGCTTTTCGAAGTAATGACACAGCTCTCGACGCAAGATGAACCCCTCGCAGTGACTCGAAAAGGCGATATTGTGGGGCAAATCACACAGGCAAATGTTTTGGAAAAACTCATTGATCCACGCGGCTGACTTAGGGGAGTGGCGGTGTCTTCACTGCCACTCGCTTTAAAACGAATTCGCGCCAAGTGATGAAACTGACAGACGCCATGATCAATATACCGCCCACCACAACCCAGAAATCCACAGGCTCGCTAAAGAGGACGACCCCAAGGAGGGCAGACCACAAAAGCTGCAGGAAAGTAACAGGTTGGGTGACGGCCATGGGGGCCAGACGGAAGGCCATTGTCATTGTAAAATGCCCAGCGGTCGCGAAACCTGCGACCAAGAAAAGCAAAGCCAGTTGCGCTAATGTCGGTGTTACCCAGACCGCCATCGCAAAGGGAAACAGGCCAATTGTGACTGTCATCGAAAGCATCGCCACAATTACGGTCGGACTTATGCGCCCCGCCAAACGGCCCACCACAAGGTAGCTTGCGGCAAAGGCAAGCGCGGTCCCAACCATGGCGATATGTCCGGGCGAAACTTCGCGAAAACCGGGGCGCAGGATGATCAAGCCCCCGATCAGGGCAACAATAATCGCCGCGACCCGGCGAAACGCGAGCTTTTCACCCAGGAAAATCGCGGCACCAAGGGTTACATAAATCGGCGTCATGTAATTCATGGCCGTGACTTCGGCGATTGGGATCTGCGTCATGGCATAGAACCACGCAATGACGCCAAAAGTATGAACAACGCCACGCAGTGAGAAAAGCCACAAAGCGGACCGATCCAACGCCCCCTGCTTCCATGCGGTCTTTACTGCAGGTAACATCGGAACGAGGAAAACCAGCCCTAACAAGTACCTAAGGAACGCCGCTTCCGCTGCGGGAACATCACTCCCCACGACCTTTACGATGGCCGTTACGGCGATAAAGCAGAGGCCCGTCACCAGCATCCATAGGATTGCGGTCAGCGTATTATTTGGAGCGGATATCATGTGTCGACATGATCCCAATAATTTGGTTGGTACAAGCGCCGAATTGTACCCTTACACGCCGATAAGCAAGCTTAGCGCGATCGACCACATCATGAGTCCAACAAGAACGTCCAGAATACGCCAAGCTTTGGGTTGCGCAAAGATCGGCGCAAGATACTGAGCGCCGTAGCCAAGGGCAAAAAAGAAACTGAAGGATGCGAGCGTGGCCCCAAGGGCAAAACCATAGCGCCCGCCCTCATATTGCGCGGAAAGACTTCCCAGCAAGACGACCGTATCGAGGTAAACATGCGGGTTGAGCCATGTGATCATTAAACAAGTGAGCAATGCGCTCCAAAGGGATTGCTTCGCTGTGGCGCTTGGATCCAAAGCCTGCCCCCCGTGCCACGCGGCGCGAAATGCCATCCCCCCATAGGCAAGCAAAAAGGTGGCACCGCCGTATTTCGCGATTGGTAGTACTTGGGGTAAGATTTTCTCAATTTGCTCAAAGCCAAAGACTCCGATGGTGATCAATATCGCATCCGACCCTGCACAGGCAATGACGAGCGGCAAAACATGGGAGCGACGGATACCTTGGCGCAAAATGAACGCGTTCTGTGCCCCGATTGCCAGAATGAGACTCAAGCTGGTGACAAAACCCGCGAGAATTACTGAGAAAGCAAAGGGAGGCGTGGACGCAATCATCGGAAACCAATCAAATTTTCTCTATTTGATACCCATCGATAGCGGTTGTGTCTAGTTAAAGAAAATTATTTTGAGTTAGGAATTATAATGTTGGTTTCCAAATCACTCGCAGCCTTTGCTGCCGTTTTGCTCCATGGAAGTTTTGAAGCTGCGGTGCATGAATTTTCGGTGACACCGTCGGCGATTTCAAAGCGGATCAAAGGTCTGGAGGAACTTCTTGGGGCGGTATTTGTTCTGCGTGCAACACCCTGCACGGCGACACAGGTTGGCGCGCGCTGGCACTGACATTCCGAAGGTATCGCCCTCCTTGAAGCGACTTTGTGCAAAGATCTAGGCCTCCCAAACGCGAGCCCAACGCCGCCCTACATCAAGATCGCGACCAATGCCGACAGCCTCGCGTCGTGCCTTATGCCCGCATTGGTCGCCAGCGAGGGCGTCATGTATGAGTTGATCGTCGACGACCAAGAGCATTCCGCCGAGTGGCTTCGGCGGGGCGAGGTGCAGGCGGCGATCACCTCTCATTCAACGGCCATTCAGGGCAGCGATTCAGCATCTTTGGAAAGCCTACGTTACATTGCTTCCGCGAGCCCCGAGTTTATCAAGCGATGGTGTCCACAGGGCATAACCGATGAAGCGATCCGCACAGCTCCTGCGCTTTTGGATAGTCACAAAGATAAGCTGCAAAGGGAATGGGTTCACCGCCAACTCGGTCACAATATCACGACTCAGAACCACAAAATCCCCTCGGCACGGGGTTTTGTGGATGCCGCCTTGCTGGGCATGGGGTGCGGCATGAACCCTGAAGTGTTGATTAGGGGCCACCTCACGCAGGGACGTCTGGTCGCCCTTGATCCCGCGACCCCACTGGATATTCCGTTGTTTTGGCAGGTCAATCGGCGGGTTGCTCCGGCGCTCGCCCCCCTTACAAAAGCGGTGAAATTGGCAGCGGCCAAAGCCCTCCTTCCACCATAGAAAAAGGCCGCATGGGTTTCCCCAGCGGCCTTAAAAACAGATCGAACTGATGCGTTTAAAGCTGGCTCATAACCTCGTCGCTCGCTTCGAAATTCGTTGTCACACGTTGAACGTCGTCATCATCTTCGAGGGCATCGACAAGCTTCATCAACTTTTCCATGCCTTCAAGATCAAGCTCGGTTGTCATCGTTGGCTTCCAAATAAGTTTAGCCGTCACGTTTTCACCAAGTTCCGCCTCAAGCGCGGTTGAAACTGCGTTCAAATCCGTATCCAGACAGTAAATCACGTGCTCCTCTTCGGAGCTTTCAACATCATCGGCACCAGCCTCAATCGCGGCCATCAAAACCGTGTCTGCATCACCGGCGCTGACGTCGTAAACAATCTCGCCTGTGCGATCAAACATGAAACTGACCGAGCCTGTTTCGCCAAGGTTGCCACCGCTTTTGGTAAACGTGGAGCGCACATTGGAGGCTGTTCGGTTGCGATTATCGGTCATCGCTTCGACAATCACCGCAACCCCGTTTACGCCATAGCCTTCATAGCGAATTTCTTCGTATTCATCGCCATCGCCCGCCGTGGATTTCTTAATCGCGCGATCAATCACATCCTTTGGAACGGATTGGGATTTGGCCTCTTTTACGGCCATCCGCAAACGTGGGTTTTTTTCAGGATCCGGGTCGCCCATTTTTGCGGCAACGGTGATCTCTTTGGAAAGTTTTGAAAACAGCTTTGATCGGATCGCGTCTTGGCGTCCTTTACGGTGCTGAATATTCGCCCATTTTGAATGGCCTGCCATTGGTGCCTCTTAGGTTCAATCTCTGTTGGGTGCGCTTATAGAACAGCGCTCGGGTGCATTTCAAGTGCGCGCGGGGAATTCCCTTACAGCGGCCAAAGTAGCGGAATGATTGCAGAGGCCAAAATACCGATGGATAGGTTGAGAGGAATCCCGACCCGCAGAAAATCTGAGAATTTATACCCGCCTGGTCCGTAAACCAGCATGTTGGTTTGATAGCCGATTGGCGTCGCAAAACTCGCCGAGGCGGCGACCATCACAGCAACGACCAAGGGGCGCGGATCTACACCCAACGCTGAGGCAAGACCGATGGCAATGGGCGTGACCACCACGGCCACAGCATTGTTGGACACGAGTTCGGTGAGCACGGACGTCAGAAGATAAATCGCCCAAACGATCATGAAAGGGGGTAGTTTTGCGAGCCCCGGAGCCACGCCATTAACGATCAATTCCACAGCCCCAGAGGCCTCAAGTGCGGCCCCAATCGCGAGCATCGAAAAGATCAAAGCAAGAAGGCGGCCGTCGACAAATCCGAAGGCTTCATCCGCGTCGATACAGCGTGTCAAAAGCACCGTAGCCACGGCAAGAATTGACAGCAGAAAAATTGGCGCAACACCAAAAGCGGCAAGGGCCACAATCCCCACAAGTGCCGCCATGGCAACAGGTGCATGCCCACGACGAAACGCACGCTCCGATGGATGTGACACATCTGCGAGCGCCATATCCGAGACCAAACGGGCCACATCCGAGGGCGCACCTTCGAGAAGCAACGTATCCCCCACACGCACCACGAGATTTTCCAACTGACGTCCGATATTTTGGTTCCGGCGGTGAACGGCAAGCGTATAAACACCGTACCGACGCCGCAAACGCATCGCGCCTAGCGAGCGGCCCACCATCTTACAATCCGGCGTAATCAGCACCTCAACTGTGCTGGTTTCGACCGAGGAAAGCTGGTCCACCCGCTTGAGGGATTTGTTGCGCTGCAAAGACAAAAGCTCCTGCATCTCCGTACGCAAAACGACCCGGTCACCCGTCTGAAGCACGACTTCGGCCATATTCCCCCGCAGCGAGATATCGCCGCGCAGAACGTCGATCAGCCGCACACCGTCGCGTTTAAAGAGTTGAACGCCCGATACTTCACGGCCAATCAGGTCGCTGTCGGGTGGGATCGCCGCCTCACTGAAAAACTTTTTCTTGGACTTATCAGACAGGAGAGATGCCATGCTATCACGATCTGGAAGCAGTCTTGGCGCAATAAACCGTAGGTAAATCATACCCCATGCCACCAAAACGATGCCCAGTGGCGTGACTTCAAAAATCGAAAACGCTTGCATCCCGTTGGCGCGCGCAACCCCGTCCACCAAAAGGTTGGTTGACGTCCCGATCAAAGTTAACGTTCCGCCCAAAATCGCGCCATAGGACAAAGGGATAAGTAGCTTGGACGCCGAAACTCCTAGTTTCTTGGCCAATTGTACAAAGACTGGAATCATCACCACGACAACGGGCGTGTTCGACACGAAGGCCGATGCCACGACGACAAATGCCATCATCGCGCCAATGGCCATTGCGGGGTGGGTTTGAACGTTGCGCTCGGCCCTTTGGGTAAACCATTCGAGTGCGCCCGTGCGTACCAAAGCGCCCATCACGACGAACATCGCCGCAATCGTCCATGGGGCCGGATTTGACAACACTTCCAAGGCTTTGTCGTATGGCAAAACTCCAAGAGCCAACAAAACGGCGACCCCCGCGATGGCCACCACCTCGGTTGGGTAGTATTCCCGCAAAAACAGAATAAACATGATAGCAACCACGGCCAAAGTCACAATGGCTTGGCCAAATTGCGAAAACTCAAACAACATCATAGGTTTGCAGACCTTATTCTAGTCGCACCATCTTTTACCAAAGGTGCGGTTTGTTCAAGCGCCGGTTTGGCGCGCGGTTGTACGAGGAAAACCCCTACAAACATCAGAGACAGGGCGAGCCAAATGTAAACGGAATAGGTTTCGTTGAGGAAGAGAATTGACCACAGCAACCCAAATCCGGTCACGAGGTAGGCCACTTGCGCGGCGAAAACGGACCCTGCCCTGCCGACAAGCCAAACATACCCCCCGTAAACGACCGCATGGATAACCGCGCTAAAAACAACGGCAAAATGCGGCCAGCCCATTGGCTCAAAGGGCGATATCCACTGCCCTGTGAGCAAGGCCAACGGCAATGCTAAGATCGTGCCAATGGTGAAAGCCCCCAAAAGAACCCGAATAGGGCCCACGCCCAATGTGCCAACTTTGGCCACAACATTCGCCTCGATTGCGTAGCAAAATGGCCCGATAAGCGCCAAGGGGATAAAGGCCACCATCGCGCGCTCAGGCAGGGAGGCTTCTGGGGCCACGATGAACCCCACCGCCACAAGACCAAGTGCAAGGCCAAAAAAGCGCTTCCAGCTAAAGGTGTCTTGACCCATTAGGAGTGCAATTGGGAAAACCAGCATCGGCACAGATGACATGATGAGCGCCATGATGCCGGCAGGAAGATACTTCATCGACAACATGGAAAAAAAGCCTGGAATGAGCGTTCCAGCCAAGCCAACGAAGGTATAAAGCGCCAGATGACGGCGGGTGAGGGGCAGCTTTTTACCTTGGACGAGCGTATAACTGCCCAGCAGTAAAGCTCCGATCAGCAATTGCCAAAACAAAACGCCAAACGGCTGCAAGCCTTGCGTCACATAGTATTTTGAGATCGGAATCGTTGCGCCCCAACCTGCCCCCATAACGAGCAATGCGGCGACCAAGAAAAGACGATCTGATTTCATGTGTTAGGACGGTGGCGAGGAAGGCTGAAGCCGCCCACCCTCACGGATCATGGACACCGTTTTCGCTTTTCCCGTCTGATCATCGGTCTCGACAAATAGTCCAGAGAGCGTGGCTTCGCCCGCTGCAGGGGTGAAGCGCCCCTTGCCCATTCCCGTTACAAAGCGGCGCATCGGCTCGCCTTTGTCCATTCCGATAACGGAATTATAATCACCGCACATGCCCGCGTCCGCCTGAAAGGCCGTGCCGCCATCAAGGATTTGGGCGTCCCCCGTTGGGATATGTGTATGCGTGCCGACAACCATACTCGCGCGACCATCGCACCAGTGGCCCATGCCCATTTTTTCTGAGGTCGCTTCGCAATGCATATCGACCAAAATCGCCTGAGCTTGTCCGCCCAAAGGATATTTTTTCAACACGGTTTCGACTGCGGAAAACGGATCATCAAAGGCGCGTTTCATGAAAACTTGCCCCAACACTTGGGTCACAAGAATTTTACGTCCACGCCCGCCATCAAAGAGGCGCGCGCCACTGCCTGGCGCGGCTTTTGAGAAATTCAAAGGCCGGATGATGCGGGGCTCTTTTTCGATGTAGGTCAGCATGTCACGCTGATCAAAGGAGTGGTCACCAAGGGTGATGCAATCGGCCCCTGCGTCCAAAATACCCTTCGCGTGATCCGGCGAAAGCCCCGCGCCGGAGGTTGCATTTTCCCCGTTTACGACGACGAAATCCAGACGCCACGCTTCGCGCAGAGCCTTCAGACGTTCAGTAATTGCATTGCGGCCAGCGCGGCCAACGACGTCGCCTAGGAAAAGTATTCTCATAGTGTCTGGTTAATCCCTTGAGAAAGCCCGTGCAATGGGGATTTCACCCCAAGCAAGCCTTAGCGGGAAAAGGTCCGAGTTTTGGCCTCAGTAACGATGAAATCAAGGGGTTGATCGGTGGCTTCAAGTGGCAATTCATCGGCACGCTGTGCTTCAAAGGCCAAACCAATTGCCACCACGTGACGCGATCTGCGCAAGGCTTGCAACGTACGGTCATAAAAGCCACCGCCATATCCCAACCGGTTGCCCGCATCGTCAAAAGCCACCAAAGGGACAATCAAAACATCAGGGGTAACATAGGTAATATTCTGCGGAATACGCGCACCAAACGCCCCTTCAACCATCGCCATATCCGCCGTCCAAAGCGCGAACTTCAGGGCGGTTCCTGCGCTTTGGATCACCGGAACACAGACTTGCCCGGAATGCGCCTCCATCGCTGCAAGTGGGCTTATCTCTGTACGCATAGGCACATATGCAGCGAGTGTTTTCTTGCGATATGGCGCAAGCACCTCAGTCAAACGCGTTGCTGGCGAAGAGTTCACAGCATCGAACGCTAGTTTTCGGCGCGCGAAGGCGTCCTTCCGAGCTTGGGACTTTCGAGCAGCTAAGTCCACTATACCAAGACCAAAGTTGCCAAACCTAGGAAGGCAAAAAAGCCAACCATATCCGTCACCGTCATCACGAAAGTTCCCGAAGCAAGAGCAGGGTCAACACCCATTTTATCAAGGATAACGGGCGCCCCAACACCCACAAAACCCGCCACAAACAGGTTAATCACAATCGCCACGGCAAGCACCGCTCCCAGTGCCGCACTGCCATACCAAAAGAAGCCAAACGCCCCGAGCGCGGCCGCGAATAACAAACCGTTAACCAACCCGACGAGGGCTTCGCGTCGGATAACCCGCCACATATTGCGCGATGTAAGGTCTTTTGTCGCCAGCGCACGTACCGTCACGGTCAGGGATTGCGTCCCTGCGTTGCCACCCATCGAGGCAATGATGGGCATTAAGGCGGCCAAAACGACCAGCTGCGAAATGGTGGACTCAAACTGAACAATCACACGAGACGCCAAGATAGCCGTACAGAGGTTGACGGCCAGCCAAGGAAAACGTTGTTTGGCGGTTTCCCAAAGACGGTCGGAAATGCTGCCGTCCCCTGCCCCCGCAAGGCGCATGATGTCTTCTTCGTGCTCCTCATCCAGAACTATCATTGCGTCATCTATGGTAATCACCCCCACCAAACGCCCCGAGTCATCGACAACAGGCGCGGAAATCAGGTGATACTGGTTGAAAGCATAGGCGACGTCGGCTTCGGGTTGAGTGGCTGGAATTGTGCGAAAACTTTCCTCGCACAAAGCCTTCAATTTCACATTTCGGGCCGAGCCCAACAATTTACCCAAAGTCACATATCCCACAGGGCGCATCATCGGATCCACAAGGATCATATGATAGAACTGCTCGGGCAATTCATGATCTTGACGAATGTAGTCAATAGCTTCGCCGACGGTCCAATGCTCTGGGCCCGCCACGACTTCGCGCTGCATCAAGCGGCCCGCGCTTTCGCTTGGATAGTTCAGGGAGTGTTCAACGGCGACACGATCACGGTCACCCAAAGCCCGCAAAATGGCGTCACGTTGCGGTGCTTCTAGGTCTTCGAGGAGGTCAACAACATCGTCACTCTCAAGGTCGCGAATGGCATAGGCCAAGGTTGCGGGTTCGAGTGCATGGATGACTTCTTCGCGCAAACCCTCGTCGAGTTCGGAAAGAACGTCGCCGTCCATTCCCGCCCCCCAAAGAGCTAGCAATTTACGCCGTGAACTCGCCCCGATCTGCTCCAAAAGGTCGGCCACGTCGGCGGCATGCAACGGCTTCAAAAGGGCCGTTAATCCAAGAGTATCATCCAAGCGAACTACCGCTAAAACACGCTCAATAAGCGACGAGTCGAGTTCATAAGAATCGTCGTCCGACATCTCTGGTCTGATAAAATCGTCACTCATATCGCTTCCTTCACAAGTCATGGGCACCATAGGCATGGCAATTCAAAAGCAGAAGAGGGAAAGGTGATTTACCTCAGAATTTAGCGCGCCTATTCTGGGGCCAACACACGCATTGGAGCAACATCGTGGACCTACTCTTAGGACAAGTACTTTCGTTCAAAAGCAACCCTTTTGAGCACCCCTTTGAGGAAGCCGCGCGGCATATCTTTAAGGGCGCAATCGTCATTGAAAACGGAAAAATCGCCGCGGTTGGCGACGCCGCTGATTTGCTCAAAACCCATCCTACGGCCCGCGTCACCGATTATGGCGAGCGGCTATTGACGGCGGGATTCGTTGACGCCCACGTCCACTACCCACAAACGGCCATCATCGCAAGTTGGGGCAAACGCCTTATTGATTGGCTGAACACCTACACCTTTCCCGAAGAAATACGTTTTTTTGATGCGGGGTATGCACAGGAAATTTCGAACCGCTATCTTGACCTCGTTTTGGCCAATGGCACCACCACGGTCGCGAGTTATTGCACCATCCATCCCGAAAGCGTCAACGCCATATTCACAGCCGCCGCCGAGCGGGATATGCGCATTGTGGCGGGAAAAACCTGCATGGATCGCAACGCGCCTGACGGGCTGCGCGACACGGTGCAATCGGCCTATGATGACAGCAAAGCCTTACTTGAGAAGTGGCACGGTGTGGGACGCGCAGGCTATGCTATCACGCCACGATTTTCGCCGACCTCCACACCGGAACAACTCCAAGCCTTGGGCGCATTATGGGCTGAGTACCCAGACGTTTTGATGCAAACCCACCTCTCGGAACAAGCTGACGAAATTGAATGGGTAAAGAGCTTATTCCCTGACGCGCGCGATTACCTCGATACATATGAGAGTTGCGGATTATTAGGAAAAGGCGGCCTTTACGGCCATGCAATCTACCTAACCGATCGCGAGAAAGACCGCCTCAAAGAGGTTGATGCAAGCTTGATCCATTGCCCAACATCCAACACGTTTATTGGGTCGGGCCTCTTTGATATGGTGGGCTTGATGGCCGACGGGCACCGCATCGGCCTTGCAACGGACACGGGCGGCGGCTCAAATTTTTCCATGCTGCGCACCATGGCCGCCGCTTATGAAGTCGGACAACTTCGGGGAACGCCCCTGCACGCCGTCCAACTTTATTGGCTTGCGACCCAAGGCGCCGCGCGCGCGCTGCATTTAGACGATAAAATCGGCAATGTCGCGGTGGGAATGGAGGCAGATATCATCGCGATCAACCTCGCTTCAACCCCCGCTATCGCCCAACGGACACAACACTCCGAAGACATATGGGAGGCCCTCTTTGCCACCATCATGATGGGCGATGATCGCGCAATCGACGCCACATGGGTTGGCGGTAAACTTCTGTGTTAACAGGGACTTGCCAAAACCAACGTCCAATACCCGCTCGCTCCGTAAATCCCATACTCCGTGGCTTTGCGGTTTTGGATGTTGTTACGGTGGTCCGTGGACGTCATCCACAGATCAAACGCGCCTTCCAGTCCTCTTGACGTTTTGGCGATGTTTTCAGCAAAGAAGCAGCCCTTGTAGCCCTGCGCACGCATTCGGTCACGACTGTTGCTACCATTACTCCCTTTGTGGGTGAGCGTGGCCATTGCAATCATGTCCAACGTCTGGGCTTGGGCTGCCTTTTTCAGGCGCGGATTTTTCGTGACGTTGGGCAACCCCTTGGCCTTGCGTGCCTCATAAAGCAAGCTATCAGCATTCACGATCGCCGGACTTTTAGTACCCGTTGCAGTGGGCGGCACCGGAGCTTGGGTTATGGAGGGCGAACAAGCCGAGAGCGCTAAAACGACGCAATAAAAAAGGACCTTCATCGCAACTACTCCCTTGAGGCAAGGTCAGACTAACATAACGCGCGGCGCTACGCCATCAAGGCCCGCGCGAGTTGGTTTTGTGTTTCAATCGCCTTGGGTAAATCAACCGTCGTGAGCTGATACTCCTTCACCACATGACGCCCTTCTACATATAAATCCCGAACTTTTTGTGGCCCTGCCAAAAGAATGGCGGCGGGATCCCAACTCCCTGCGGCTTCAATTCCACCCAAATCCCAAATCGCAAGGTCCGCACGTTTCCCCACGGCAATCTGGCCACAGTCATTGCGCCCCAGAACTTCTGCGCCGCCACGCGTGGCCACACAAAGAGCTTCGCGCACCGACATGGCATCCGCTCCGTTTTTCACCCGTTGTAGCAACATCATCTGACGCGCCTCGCCGATCAAGTTCCCCATATCATTGCTCGCCGACCCGTCGACCCCAAGCCCCACAGGCACCCCAGCGTCCAGCATTTCGCGCACGGGTGCTATCCCCGATCCAAGGCGGCAATTTGAACAAGGGCAATGCGCAATTCCAGTTTTGGTTGCTGCAAACAATGTCAAATCTTCGGCCACAAGTTTCACACAATGGGCATGCCAAACATCCTCGCCGACCCATCCCAAATCCCGCGCAAACTCGCCGGGGGTACAGCCGAATTTCTCGCGACTATAGGCGATATCCTCCTGATTTTCCGCCAAATGGGTGTGCATCATAACGCCTTTGTCGCGCGCCAAAACCGCCGAGTCGCGCATCAATTCCCGACTCACGGAAAACGGCGAACAGGGTGCCACACCGACCCGCAACATCGACCCTTCGCGGATGTCATGATGTGCGTCGATCACGCGGATCATATCCTCAAGAATATCGGCCTCGCGCTCGACCAAACTATCGGGTGGCAAGCCCCCGTTGCTTTCACCAATGCTCATCGCGCCACGCGTGGGGTGAAACCGAAGCCCCACCCGTTGCGCGGCCTCGATGCTATCCTCAAGACGGGCGCCGTTGGGGTAAATATACATATGATCTGAACTGAGCGAGCAGCCCGAAAGCGCCATTTCAGCGAGGCCAATTACCGCACCGGAGTGCATTTCTGCGGGGCCAAAACGCGCCCAAATGGGATAGAGCGTTTTGAGCCAGCCAAAGAGCAACCCGTCTTGGGCTTCGGGCACCGCGCGGGTCATGGTTTGATACAGGTGGTGGTGCGTGTTCACCAATCCGGGCGTCACAAGGCAGCCTTTTGCAGAATGAGTCGACAGATTTTGCGCGACTTCCGGTGCTAATCCCGCCCGCAGATTTTGTCCCACGGCCTGAATAACCCCGCCCTTGACAAGGATGTCGGCATCAGAAATCTCGCGCCCGCGATCGTCCATCGTCATGGCCAAACACGCGTTTTCAATCAATAAATACATTTAAAACCTCCACACAGAATACGTCCAATTCGGCCCCTCGCAGATGCGAAGCTGTGTGAATGTATCGGCAGAAATGGACAAAGGACCCGATACCCCTACAAGTATACCGAGGATTTTGAGCAATTCAAGTCACGGGTGGGTCGTTAGGTGGACGCAAGAAGTTTGAGCACTGTGGCGTGGAGTTCTGGTGTTGCTGCGGCGAGAACCTGCCCGCCTTCATGCGCCGGCTTTCCCTGCCAATTTGTGACAACACCACCCGCTGCTTGGATGACGGCAATCGGGGCCTGAATGTCGTAAGATTGCAAACCCGCCTCGATCACGAGGTCGATTTGCCCAGCCGCAAGAAGAGCATAGGCATAACAATCCATTCCATAGCGCACCAATTTGGCCTCAGCTGCAACAAGGTGAAACGCTGCGCCTTCCTGCGCCGTTCCAATTTCAGGAAAGGTCGTAAACACCACGGCATCCGCAAGATCTTGCGTTTTGCGCACGCCAAGGGCACCTGTGCGGTGCGGTCCAGAATAATGCGCGTTCCCAAATCCGCCAGTAAAACGTTCGCCTATAAACGGCTGATCAATAACGCCATAAAAAGGGCCATTCGCGTCGGAAACGGCAATGAGAACACCCCAAGTCGGCGTACCCGACATAAATCCGCGCGTACCATCAATGGGATCAAGCACCCACGTCAGGCCACTGGTTCCGGCCTGCGCGCCGAACTCTTCGCCAAGGATTGCGTCGTCGGGACGCCGCTCGGCCAAAATGCCCCGCATTGCCTGCTCGGCCTCTCGATCAGCGCGTGTCACGGGATCAAAACCCTCGTTCAGCTTATTCTCGGTCGCCAGTTGATCGGTGCGGAAATACGCCAGAGTAACCGAGCGTGCAGCATCGGCCATCGCCATGGCACAGTCCTTGATTGACTGAATTTCGGTTTCTGGCAGAGTCATGGGAGCCTCATTTTTTCAACGCCCTTGCCGCGTAACGTGGAGAGCAGTTGTGGATCAAGCAAAATCGGAGCCTCAACGAAAAAGCGCGCCAAAAGGCGCGCTGCAACGGTAAATTTTGAGACGTTTAAGCGACGTCACTTAAGACGCGGGCCAACTCAAACAAGCGGCGGCGCTGATTTTCCGGAATTGCATAGTAGGACCGCACCAACTCCAAAGCTTCTTTGTCTGCCATGAAGTCGCCACGTGCGGCATCTGTGGACTCAACAGCCTCGGAACGCCCCAATCCTTCAAAGAAGAAACTAACTTCAATTCCCATCGCGTCGGAAATATCCCAAAGTCGAGAAGCTGACACACGATTCATACCCGTTTCGTATTTTTGTATCTGCTGGAATTTTATTCCAACGCGCTCGGCCAGCTGTTGCTGCGTCATGCCAACCATCCATCGACGGTGGCGGATACGTTTCCCAACATGGATATCAACGGGATGTTTCATATTTCGCTCCTCAAACTCATGAGTACTTTTTAATTCAGTTTTCGTTTTACGCAAAAACATTTTGCACCCTCACGCACGGGTGTACCAAAAACTCAGCAACAATATGCCGAGAAAACTTTTAGCCGATTATTGCCAAAACTTCTAGTGGGATTCGACCGGAAGGTTAACAAAAAAACGCACCTCGCCTTAAAGGTGCATATTTACCGCCCAGCGAATACACCCGACTCCCATCAAATTATTAGATATATTTCAACAATTTAACATACCCTACGTTTTTTTACTCTTGGGAGAGGGGAGCTAATTTGTTAACACTCTCTCAAAACCCACTGGAGATAGATAATGCTTGGATATGTCGTCGATGAGCTTGGATCGGCATCAATTCGGTCGATTGATCCTCCCAAATTGCGCTCATTTGACGTCCTAGTTGACGTTGCGGCATGCGGAGTCAACTTCGCGGATTTGTTGATGATTGAGGGGACATATCAAGAAAAACATGACCGGCCCTTCTGTCCGGGCATGGAAATTTCTGGTGTGATAACAGCCGCAGGGGCGCAAGTTAAGTCCCTCAAAGTCGGCGATCGCGTCGCAGGGTTCCCCGGACATGGCGGGCTTGCAGAGCAAGCCGTTGTCGAAGCCGAACGGTGTATTCGCCTTCCCGACTCAATTCCATTTGACGCCGCGGCCGCGTTCCAAGTTGCCTATGGCACCTCTCATTTGGCGCTCAGCCACAAGGCGCGTTTGGTTGCGGGCGAAACTTTACTGGTTCTCGGTGCAGCCGGGGGTGTCGGCCTGACTGCGGTCGAATTGGGCAAACTCATGGGGGCCAAAGTGATCGCAGTGGTGCGGGGTGTCGAAAAACACGATGCCGTTCGTCAGGCAGGGGCCGATCACGTGCTCGACAGCGAATCGCCTGACTTGAGACAGCAAATCAAGGATCTCGGTGGCGCGGATGTTGTGTACGACCCCGTCGGAGGCGAGTTGTTCAACACAGCATTGCGGGCTACCAATCCAGACGGTCGAATTCTGGTGATTGGGTTTGCCAGTGGTACAATCCCGCCGATTCCCGCGAATATCTTGCTGGTCAAAAATATCGCGGTGATCGGCTTTTACTGGTCGGGGTATTTGAAATTCGCCCCAAAAGTTCTAACCGACAGCCTTGAGCAGCTTTTAGCCTGGCATTCGGACGGTAAACTTCACCCTCATATCAGCCACAAACTGCCGCTTACTCAAGCGGATCAGGCGCTGGCGCTGCTGCGCGACCGAAAATCGACAGGTAAGGTTGTCGTGCTCCCGTGATCCGAACCTGCGGACACGCGACTATAGGCTTGGCGCAAGAATTCCGCCAAATCCAACGCGACTTGCGAGGTGGCCAGTTCCGAGATGAACATGTTCACTTTTTTGGACCCCAAATCGGGCAGTGCCCCGCCGTGACGTATCTGCTCCAAGTGCGGAGCCTCCATGCCATCAAGCACCGAATGCACCGCTAGATCCGCCGAAACCGAAGCCTCAATCGTGCGGGTTGAATCCGACTCGACTGCCATTTCCCAAGGGATATTCGCCGCGTCCAAGGCCTTTTGCGCCGCCATGCGGAACATACAATGGGGCTCAAACGCCAACTTCAAAGGCCGATCACGCCACACAGTGCCCCCCTTGGCCCCCACCCAAACAAGATCGCGGTTCATCAGGGTTTCACCGCCTGTATCGCACCCCTCTTCTGTGGTCAGAATAATATCCACCTCGCCACGTCTAAACTTCTCTTTCAAACTCACCGTGACCGACGACAAAAGCTGAACGCGCATGCGCGGGTATTCAGCGTTAAAGCGCTTCAAAACTTCTGGAATCGCGGGGTACACAATGTCATGCGGCACCCCCAACACGATTTCGCCCTCATAGGCTTGGTGAGTCATCAGCGCGAAAACTTCGTCATTTAATTTGAGCATCCGGCGAGCGTAGGACAGCAATTGCTCGCCTGAAGCGGTAATTGCAATTGTCCTTGAGGAGCGATCCAACAGCGACATGTCGAGGGATTCTTCCAAACGTTTGAGCTGCATCGAAACCGCCGATTGTGTCAGGTTGAGAAAACCCGCGGCCCGCGTCACGCCGCCCGCCTCTGCAACGGCGACAAAGGAACGTAACGACGTAAGGTCTAGATTTCGGGGCATATCACAATCCTTGATATATCAGTTAAGAAACATTCATTTTACAGATGATACAGATTCCAGCATACATATCAATATAAATGATCAATCAAACATCAATCATCATCGATTCGAAAGGATGCCTCTCATGACACACACAATTACAAGTTCCGGCCCAATCACCCTGAAGTCCCCAACAAAAACTTTGCGCCTTTTGTCAATGATTGCGAGCACATATCGCCAGCGCCGCGCCCTTGCGCGCTTGGATGATGCCGCCCTCACCGATTTGGGCCTATCCCGCAGCGACGCCACCCAAGAAGCAAACCGCCCAATCTGGGATGTTCCTGCGGCTTGGCGTCGTTAAAACCCGCTGATTTAGCAACATTTAACGATATTGCAGAAAAAACATGAAATTCTCTCCGGTTAAACTTGAAATTCTGCCCGTCATTGCCGATATTTAGCGGTGAAGGCGGGCTAACTCATTAGCCCTGTATATTCTTACCGGAGGCTATAATGGCACAATTTGATACGGCCCGCACAGGCACAGGTACGCGCAGTGCAACGATCGACGCAGGGCTTCGCGCCCACATGAACAAAGTTTACGGCACAATGTCCGTAGGCCTGTTGATCACGGCCTTGGCCGCCTGGGCTATTGGCAACATGGCGATGACAACGGATCCGTCCCTAGCCGTCTCGCAGATTTCCGATACCAAATATCTCACGGCCCTTGGCAATACCCTCTATGGCTCACCGCTTAAATGGGTGATCATGTTCCTTCCTTTGGGTATGGTATTCGGCTTTAGCGCGATGATTAACAAACTGTCCGCCGCTGGCGCGCAGTTGTTCTTCTATGCGTTTGCCACGGCAATGGGCCTGTCACTAAGCTCGATCTTCCTTATGTACACTGGGGCGTCCATCGTTCAGGTGTTCTTGGTGACTTCGATCGCTTTTGCAGGTCTGAGCCTCTATGGCTACACCACCAAGAAAGACCTTTCCGCGATGGGGACCTTCCTTATGATGGGTGTGATCGGCCTCTTGGTTGCGATGGTGGTTAACCTTTTCTTGCAATCTGGCGCGCTTATGTTCGCGATTTCCGCGATTGGTGTGCTGATCTTCGCTGGTCTTACCGCTTACGATACGCAGAAAATTAAGAACGACTATATCGCGCACGCACAACATGGCGACAGCGAGTGGATGGCGAAATCCGCCATTATGGGCGCGCTAAACCTCTACCTCGACTTCATCAACATGTTCATGTTCATGCTGCAACTCTTTGGCAACCGCAACTAAGACGCGCGACACCAACGACATACCAAAGGGCCGGTCATCACGACTGGCCCTTTTTTGTGCCCTGTAACTAGGCAGGGACGCACACGAAATAGCTCCATCGTTTGGCCAAAAAAAAACCACGCTCGAAAGCGTGGTTTTCTCAATTCTTATCGTTCAGTAAAGCAAATCTTACTTGATTTTGCCTTCTTTGTACTCAACGTGTTTACGTATAACTGGGTCGTATTTGTTGACCGTCATTTTTTCAGTCATCGTACGAGCATTTTTCTTAGTCACATAGAAGTGGCCTGTGCCCGCGGACGAGTTCAGGCGGATTTTGATTGTGGTAGGCTTCGCCATAATAGTGCTCCTCAACGCAGGCGCGACATGCGCCCTTTAATTCCTTGAAGCCGGTTCTTAGCTGTCTGCGGGGCAGAGTCAACAGCCTTCGACACATTGAGCACAAAATAGCCGCGAAACATCATTATTTCTGTTCAATTGAGTTCTCCCAGCTGCGCAGGAAGGTTTCCTTCGTCATGTGATCCAGAAAAACAAGCAACCCCGGTCCCAGCCGAATAACGCGTGCGGCGCTGTTGTCCTCAAGGGATTGGGCGTTGATCGGTGGGAGATTCGTCTTAAGGGTCAGGTCTGCGCGCATATTGAGGCTTGCGAGGAAATCGATCATATCGCCCGCACCCTCAGGATTCTTCGCTGTATTCGGGATCAGAGCCGTGCGGAGCATTACCGAGAGGTAGTCATCAAACTCTATAATCCGTATCCCGGGCGTGTCTGCGAGTTGAGACTGGGCATAGCTGCCAACGACATTATACGCCAAGGCCAACCGTCCCGCAGCGACGTCCGCAATCATTTCATGTGACCCGCGATACAGCCGCGCATTAAGCCGCCCCATAACTTCGGTCAATCGCCAATAGGAATCGGTGTTGCGCGAGTCTTGGGTGGCAAAAAGGTACCCTGCCCCAGATTTGCGGACATCATAAGTCCCGATCCGCCCTGAAAACGCCTCTTGGTTATCGCGCAGCATCGTGATCAGGTCTTCGCGGGTTGTCGGGATGGGTCGGTCCAAAAACTCGTCTTCCGAGACCACCAGCACGGCGGGTTCTTGGGTGAAGGCGAAAACCTGATTACGCCATTTGGCCCATTTCGGCAGGATATCTGTCGCTTCTGAACGGTAGGTTTGCACGAAGCCGTCGTTGGCCAATTTCGTCTGCAAGTCCATCGCACTGGAGATCGCGAGGTCAAACTCTGCCCCCTCTTCAAAAAGCGCCTGCATAAGCTGGGTGCTGCTCGCGATGGTGTAGTCAATCGTCACGCTCGGATACTGCGTCTGAAACGCTTCGATGATTGGGTTAAAAACCTCGGCGTCCGCTGTGGAAATAATCCGCAAGGTGTTCGCGCCTGCTCCTTGATGAACATAATGCTCTTCGACCTCAAAACCGAGGGCGGCCTGAAGCGACATACAATAAACTAAGACGCTGGAAAAATTAACGAAACGCATGCACCCGGCCCTTTCGTGTTACAGCTCAATTCAAGGCGTCCGCCATGGGCAGCAACGACCTCATCCGCGATGGTTAATCCCAATCCTGACCCAACAATATCATCGACGTTTTTGCCGCGTGAAAAACGGTGCGTGAGCGTGCTCAAATCCGCATCGCCAAACCCGCGCCCTTCGTCGGTAATGGAAACGGTCAGAGCGTCCGTATCGGTCACACGCACCGTAATTTTACTCTCGGCAGGGGTGTATTTGATCGCGTTGTCCAAGAGATTGCGTAGGGCGTTCTGAAGCAGGATTTCATCACCTTTGATCTGCGAACGGGTGGCGACATATTCTTCTACGATGTGCAAATCCTTCAACTCGGCAGTCGGAAGAAGATGCGAAACGGTTTCGCGCGTTATGGCAACCAAATCCAAGGGCACCACCTCAAGCTGATCGGTGCGAAAACTTACCATCGCGTGGTCGAGCAACTGTCCTGCGGAACGGCTGCTTTCGTCGACGGCGCGGATCATCGCGCGCAAGGCCGCCTTGTTTTCCGGCTGTACAGAACGGCGCAACGCGACCTGTGCTTGCGCACGCACAGTGGCAAGCGGCGTGCGTACACGGTGGGCCGCTTCCGCGATAAAGTCCTCCGATTGGAGTAACGACGCCTTGAGCCGCGCCATAAGCCCATTGAGCGCATCAACCAGCGGCGCAAGTTCGCTCGGAGCGGGAGTTTCGACGGGTCGCAAATCGTTGGGACCCCGACGCGCAACCGACTGAGTCATGCGGTTTAAGGGGGCCAGAGTCGATTGTGCGGCAAAAAGGCTAAGGACCGTTGCCAAAAGGAAAAAACCGACCCCGACCGAGGCCGCAACGACCGAAATCCGCGACGAGATCGCCGCCAATCCCAGCCGTGTTTGGGCTACGACAACTGTGGTATTTCGCTTGCGCCCCCCAGCACTCACAACCCGTGTCACAGCGACGGACCGCACCTCTGCTCCACGGAAAACAAACGTCGAAAACGGATCGTTTATTTGGGAGGGCGGCAAAAGATCCTCATAGCCAGTAAGGTGCTCGTCGCCAACAAAGACACGATAAAAAACGCGATCTTCCGAGATTGCCCCCAGCATCGAAAGTGCCGAATAGGGAATTTCAACGGCAACCTGCCCGCGCTCGGAATAAAGCGCATCGGCGATGGAGGTGGCTGATGCCAAAAGGATGTTATCCTGTGTATCTGCCGCTGCGCGCTCCGCAACGGCGCGCACAATCAAAACAAATGCCAAGGAAAGAATGGCCGCAATGATAAACAGTTGCAGCAACAGCCGCCGCCGAATGGAAGACCTGATGAAACCTTGCTTCACGCCTCCGCCACCAAACGATAGCCCAACCCGCGCACAGTCTCGATTTTGGCGTCTGATCCTTCGAGTTTTTTGCGCAGGCGACCAATATAGACCTCAATGGCGTTTTCCGAAACGTCGTCCGAGAAGGAAAACAAGCGGTCCATGAGGTGGGATTTGCTGAAAATCTGCTCCGGTGCCGAAAAGAACACCTCCAGAAGGCGCAATTCACGATTTCGCAGCGTATGGCTCTCGCCATTGATCATGATCGCCCCGAGGGTCGAATCAAGAATCACCCCCTTGAAGCTTCTGGAATTGTTGGCAACTCCCCCCTGACGACGCAATACTGCCCGCACACGCGCCTCAAGTTCGGAGAAATCGAAAGGTTTCGTTAAGTAATCGTCGGCTCCCAAATCAAGTAGGCCCACCCGATCCGACACCTGCGAGCGCGCCGTCAAAACGATCACCGGCGTGCGGTTTTTAGCGCGCCTATGGCGGGCCAAAAAATCGCGCCCATCTCCGTCTGGGAGCATAATATCAAGTAAAATCAAGTCATAAGAGGCGGCATCAATACAGGCTTGCGCGGCGGCGATATCCTCGGCGTGGTCAATCGCGTGCCCATCCAACCCAAGGCATTCGACCACAGCCTTCGCCAGTTCGAAATTATCCTCAACCAACAGAAATCTCACGTGCACTCCCCCACAACGCGACCGTTTTTTCTCATGACAGGTTCATGTCAGGTTTCACAGCGCATCTTAAGCATGTCCGCGCTTCGGCTCGGATGTCAAATGGGAGGATACTATGACTACACGTTTTGTTAAGGCGCTCATGACGAGTGCCGTAATTGGAATGAGTGCGGCTTCGGCTGCGTCTGCGGCTGAATGCATTGCACCCGCCAACCCCGGCGGTGGCTGGGATTTCACTTGCCGTCAAATCGGCAAAATTATGTACGACATTGGCGCGGTGGATAAACCTGTCCAAGTAACCAATATGGCAGGCGGCGGTGGCGGCCTTGCGTATAACTACGTCGTGGCGGAACGCGGCGATGACGCAGACCTTATGGTTGCAGCCTCAAGCGCGACAACCACACGTCTAGCCCAAGATGCTTACGCCGGTATGACCGCTGACCAAGTACGCTTTGTCGGGGCAATCGGTGCGGATCCGGGCGTTATCGTCGTTGCCAACGACAGCCCGTTCAACACGCTAACTGAAATGGTTGACGCGATCAAAGCGGACCCAGGTTCGGTTGCTTTTGCTGGCGGTTCTGCGGTTGGTGGCTTTGACCACCTTAAACCTCTGATGCTTTTGCAGCGCGCAGGTTTCACAGACATCACCAAGGTAAAATACATTGGTGTTGATGGTGGTGCCGATGCGATCACGCAAACTATCGGCGGCTTCACACAGGCAATGACAGGCGACATGTCTGAAATCATTGGCTTTTTGAATGCTGGCGAAGTTCGGGTTCTTGCGGTTCTCACCGAAGAGCGCATTCCGGGCTTTGACGACATCCCAACCGCAAAAGAGCAAGGTTTTGACGTTGTTGCCGTAAACTGGCGCGGACTTTACGTTCCAAAAGGCATCTCAGATGAGGACTTCAACATGTGGGCCGAACGTCTGCAAAAAGTTGCGGATTCAGCAGAGTGGAAAGAAGCTATGGCTGCCAATGGTCTTGCGCCCTTCACCAAAGTCGGTGTGGACTTCCAAGACTATGTTGATCAGGTCGTTGCCGAAATTCGTGAACTTTCCATCGACATCGGGGTTATTCAATAATGGCCAGTGACCGGATTTTTGGTCTGGTCATGGCGCTTGTGGCGCTCGCGTATATCGCGGGTGCCACTCAAATCCAGACCAGCTTTTTGCCTGACCCTGTTGGCCCGAAAGCCTTCCCCTTTGGGGTTGGAATTCTGGGTGCCCTATGCGCCCTCTTCATGGTTTTCAAACCCGACGCCGAGCCTGAATGGCCCACGCTATCTACCTTTGGTGCCATCGCAGCGGCGGCCTTCGTTTTGGTCCTTTACGCTTACGCGCTCAAACCTTTGGGGTTCCTGATCCCCACGGCCATCACCGCGGCGATCCTGTCCTACCAGATTTCGCCCCGTCCAAAATACGCAGCCCTCGCCGGACTCGGCCTCTCAAGCGGGCTCTTTATCGTTTTCAAATTCGCTTTGGGTTTGGGCCTTGTTGCCTTCCCCAAAATGATCTTCGGCTAGGATACCTGCCCCATGGATCTCTTTTCTAACCTCGCGATGGGGTTCGCAATTGCATTGTCCCCTTACACGTTGATGCTCGCTATCATTGGCTGTTTTCTGGGAACAATCATTGGCGCCCTCCCCGGTCTTGGCCCCTCAAACGGCGTCGCCATCCTTATCCCCGTAACCTTCACGCTGGGCCTTGATGCAACCTCCGCCCTCGTCCTTATGACCTCGGTGTATTACGGCGCGATGTATGGGGGCCGTATCAGTTCGATCCTCCTTAACATCCCAGGCGATGAACCCGCGCTGATGACCACCCTCGACGGCTATCCGATGGCCAAAGCAGGGCGCGCAGGCGATGCGCTTGTGCTCTCGGGTGTGGCCTCCTTTGTAGGTGCGCTACTTGCTACAATCGGGCTTATGTTGCTCGCACCTATGTTGGCCCGCGTCGCTTATGTCTTTGGTCCTTCAGAATATTTCGCCCTCTACTTGCTCGCGTTTTGTACGTTGGGCGGCATGGCCAGCAACAACCAAGCCAAAGCGGCGATTGCTTCCTGTATTGGCCTCGGCATATCAACGGTCGGCATCAGCAGCGGCAGCGTCATGCCACGCTTTACGGGCGGAAATCTCCACATCTATGACGGCATCGATTTCCTAGTTGCCATCGTTGGCCTATTTGCAATTGCGGAAATATTTTTCTTCATCGAAGACCACGGGAAAAATTCCCCTGTTGGTGTAGATCTCGAGAAAACCACCGTTCCATGGAAAGATATTTGGGAAACCAAATGGACAATGTTGCGCTCTTCGGGTGTGGGCTTTGTTGCCGGTATCTTGCCCGGTGCGGGCGCGTCCCTCGGCAGTTTCTTGGCCTACATGACTGAAAAAGCGATTGCCGGCAAAGACGGTGGTTTCGGCACAGGTGTTGCCAAAGGCATCGCCGCACCAGAGGCGGGCAACAACGCGGCCGCCGGTGGTGCCCTCGTTCCCATGCTCACTCTCGGCGTACCCGGATCAGGAACAACAGCGGTGCTCCTTGCACTTTTGATGACCCTCAACATTACCCCTGGACCCACGCTTTTCACTGACCAGCCCGAAGTTGTTTGGGGCCTCATTGCGTCGCTCTTGATTGCCAACATTGTGCTCTTACTCATGAACGTGCCGATGGTGAAAATCTTCGTCAAAATCCTCATGGTTCCACCCGCTATCTTGTTGCCCGGTGTGACAATGGTTTCGTTTGTAGGCATCTACTCCCTGTCGGGAAGCTATTTCGACTTGCTCTTGATGATCGGATTTGGCGTGCTTGGATACGTGCTGCGCAAGCTGGACATTCCAACCGTTCCGGTGATTTTGGGTATCCTTCTGGGTGGGAATATGGAAGACGCCTTACGGCGTGCCATGACACTCTCCGATGGCGAATGGACATATCTGTTCTCGTCCAACATCTCGATTGGGCTTTGGGTTGCCGCGATCGTCGGATTTGTCGCACCGATGTTCCTGCGCAATGTTTTGCGCAAACCACAAAGGATCACTGACTAATGGTCAAAGTTCTTATCCCTTCAGGCGCACTTGGCTTGAACTACGACAAGGCGGCGCTCGCGCGTGGCCTTGCGCAAAATCCTGATATCATTGCGATCGACGGCGGCTCTACGGATTCAGGCCCTGCATATCTCGGACAAGGGGTCTCGAAATATGCGCGCAGTTCGATAAAAATCGAATGGAAGGGATTGATGGTTGCCCGCCAAGAAGCAAACGTCCCTTTGGTCATCGGAACCGCAGGGACATGCGGCACGGACAGCGCAGTTAACTGGCTTCTGGACATCACAAAAGAGATCGCCGCCGAGTTGGGCCAAACGCTAAAAATTGCGGTTTTGCGAAGTTCCCAAGACGCGGAAATCCTCGCGACCGCCTTTGATCGTGGCCGCGTCACCCCCCTCCCCGCGGCCCCCGAAATCACTCGCGAGAGTTTTGCGGAATGTAGCAATATCGTGGCCCTTGCGGGCGCCGAACAAATCGCCGCCGCGATCCAAACCGGCGCGGACGTCATCATCGCGGGGCGCACCACGGATACTGCGACCATCGCCGCCCTCCCGTTGATGAAAAACCTCCACGCAGGAGCCGCATGGCACGGGGCTAAAATCGGCGAATGCGGTGCGCTCTGTGCGACCAACCCACAATCGGGCGTCGTGATGATCGAGTTTGACGCAAACGGTTTTACCGTCACGCCCATGGCCGAAGATTCAGCGGCCAATCCGCATACGGTCTCAGCCCACATGCTCTATGAAAACTCCGATCCGTTTATCCTTTATGAACCCGGTGGACACCTCGATGTAACAGGCGCAAAATACACGGCACTTGATGCGCGGCGCGTGCGAGTTGAGGGCTCCGAATGGGTGCCTTCCGATACGTATACTGTGAAGCTTGAAGGCGCTAAAATTCAGGGATATCAAACGGTTTTAATGGTTCTTTTGCGTGACAAGCACTATGTCGAAAACGCACAAATCTGGGCAGACGACATCCACGCGAAATGCAGCGAAAAGGTGCAAGACCGGATGGGTTTACATAAAGAGGACTACAGTATTGAGTTGCGCCTGATTGGCCAGAACGCAAGTTTTGGTGCCCTCGAAACCAACACAAACCCCGCGCCCGAAATCGGCATCCTCGCGATTGTCACAGCGAACACTCAAGCGATTGCCGAAGAGATCGGCCAGATGTTGAACCCCTATTTGCTGCACCATCCGCTCACGCGCGAAGAAGAACAACCAACCTTCGCCTTCCCGTTTTCGCCCGCCAGTCTCAATCGGGGTGCGGTCTATGGCTTTTGCCTCAACCACACGCTTACCTTGGATAATCCCATGGACGCCTTTTCACTGGAAGTTATTCAACATGGCTGAACTGCGCGATATTGCCTACAAAATTCGGTCTAAAAACGCGGGCCCCTTTTGGCTCACGGTGGATATTTTCTGCGGGAACGGCCCCGCCTTCACCCAAATTTGCAACGGGCTTTCAACCCAACGCGTGGCCTCTGTGTTTGGCACGAAGGTTGAGGACATCAAGCGCTTTGAAATCCCTGACTTGAACGTTATAAAATTCTCAATGCCGCGTCCCAGCATTCAAGGGGCCGTCGAAGATCGCGACATGCATGGCGCTTCTTGGGCTGCGCTACTTGCAGAAACATCAATAAATTAAGGGAACTTTTGAAATGCAAGCATATGTTGTCGCGCTTGTTATCGGGGCCGTCGGCGCGCTTGCCGCCACATTTATCGGCCTGCCTGCCCCCTTTCTGACGGGGCCTGCCATTTGTGTTTCACTGGCTGGATTGGCAGGGGTGAAATGCGCGGTTCCCAACATATTGCGGGATGCCATTTTTCTCATCATCGGCCTCGCTCTTGGGTCTAGCGTAACCCCTGAAATTCTTCAGGCGGCTAAAGCTTGGCCCCTAAGTCTTGTCGGTATGTGCGTGTCTGTCGCGGTCGTGATGCTTACGGGGGGCTGGATGTTTCAACATGTGTTTCACATGGACCGCCCCACCGCGTTTTTATCCTCGAGTCCGGGGCATTTAAGCTATGTCATCGGCTATTCTACGGACGTGGGCGCTGATACCGCAGTGATCTCGGTGGTACAGTCAATCCGCGTTCTCATTCTCACTCTTTTGGTGCCCTTTTCCGTGGCCATTTTCACGGATGCTGACATGGGGATGCGCGCGCCCGTGGGCCATATTTTGACGCCGCTTCATCTTGGAATTCTTGCTGCCCTTGGCGCAGGCCTTGGCGCGATATTCATCCGTTTCAACCTACCAGCGGCCCTACTGCTCGGTGGCATGATCGTCTCGACCCTCGGTCATGCAACGGACGTTCTCCCTGGCGTTGTACCTCCTATTTTTACGATCGCAGCGTTCATCACTATGGGTACACTCATCGGGACACGATTTAGTGGCGTCACCCCAATACTTCTGCGCAGCGCTGCCCTTGGCGGTTTGATTTTTACCGTTCTAGCCCTCGTGATTTCCATCATATTCGCAACCGGAATTGCCTATTTCACCGACCTCCGTTTTTTAGACATCATCATCGCCTTGGCCCCAGGCGGCCTTGAAACCATGGTCGCGATGGCCGCCATAGTTGACGCCGACCCCGCCTATGTCGCGTTGCATCACGTTGGGCGACTCTTCTTCTTGAGTGCCTTCGTGCCTCTTGTTTTGACTTGGAAAAAATAAACGTGCGGATGGCCTATAAGCCGGATTTTGTCCACGCCGCATTACACGACGCTGGATGACCATTCTTCTAGCCCTGCTGTTACCAACAGGGTCAAGCTGCCAACCCGAACCTTCTGGGCCGAAGCCGCCCTGCGAGTTGCCCCGCGTGAGGTTCCTATTTGGCATTGCTCCTGGTGGGGCTTGCCATGCCAGCGATGTTACCACCGCCGCGGTGGGCTCTTACCCCACCGTTTCACCCTTACCCGCCACGGTATCGTTTGCACGACCAGTAAACGGGCGGTCTGTTCTCTGTGGCGCTTTCCCTCGGGTTACCCCGGCCGGGCATTACCCGGCACCATCCTTCATGGAGTCCGGACTTTCCTCGCGGTGTTGCCACCCCGCGGTCATCCAGCCATCCGCACGCTTTGGGGATTATGCGTTTGCGCGCCCGCCGTCAACGGGGAAGCGTTGTGCAAGGTTTTGAATGATCCGCATATCTTCGCTGTCCAGAGGGCCACGGTGTCCTGCGCGAAAACGGTCGCGGAACGCGGGTAAATAGGCGTCACATTTCGCGGCCAGATTCTGGCCAGTGCCATAGCCAAAACGCGCCGCATCCTGACACCATTTGACAAAATCTGGCGCTGGTGCATCCGGTGTCGTTTCAGGCCAAACAGACAGTCCTTGCAACGCCAATCGACGCCAATCCATGCGTCGCCCCGGATCGGCCTTGCGGTGAGGCGCCATGTCTGAATGTCCGATCACGCGTTCTGGAGGGATACTCCACGTCTGCATAATTTCAGGCAATAATGCCTCAAGCGCGGCCATCTGGGGTTCGGAATATGGGGTGCGCCCCGTGTTATCCAACTCAATGCCAATCGAGTACGAATTGATATCGCTACAGTCCCCCCAAGACCCCGCACCTGCATGCCAGGCACGCATTTCTTGAGTTACGAGTTGCAGGATGCCCCCTTTTTCTGAGATCAGAAAATGGGCCGAAACCTCAAACTCGGGGGAGCAAAGCCGCGCAAGGGCGGCGTCACAACTGCTCATGGCCGTATAGTGTAAAAGTACGAGGTCGGGTGGACCACCGTGGCGCCTCGGCCCGAAGTTGGGCGACAGGCATTGCGCTATCTGCAACGGTTCAATTACCCGCCGCGTGCTGCGCGAAACGGCGCAGGGGTCCAAGCACAGGCAAATCCGTCCCCATCAGGATCAATCCCTTTACTGTCTTTTTGAGGGCCGCCATTCTGCAAAAAGGCTTCCTGCGCATCGTTGGACGTCAGGTATTTTGAACAGGCCTTTGTGTATTTCTCCTGCGAATACCGTCCCGACCGCGCATAGATCGATTCGCCGACTGAATTAGTCGTTCCGAGCGCAAAGGCGATAACGGCAGTTGCACTTGATGTACTTGTACGCGATGGCAAAGCCGTTGGCGTAATCACTTGATATTGCGCCCGCTGCTGTGCCAAACGCTCAGCATCACTTGAAATCGTTTCGCGCGCTGCAACAGCTTTGAAGCTCTGCTCGTCAGAAATCCCAGTTCTAGAGGCCTGAGGCTGACTTGGCGCGCCGTTTAGGTCCGGCGTTTGCTTTACAGCTTCTTCGAGCGCCAAAGAAATATTGGATGACCCCACGTCCTCGTCGGAAATCACCCCCGCCTGAACGGGACTGCCTTGAAGAGCTTGCGCAGTGTTGTAATTGTAGCCCTCGAAATCGTCGAAGCCCACGCCGGAGTCTGGAACTCCCGACTGGCAAGCGACAAGGCCCAGCAGAGCGATCATAGAAACGACGGATAGTGAGTTGCGCATAGTTACCTCTGGTCGGTTGATCGTCGTGTTTACCACCAATTGTTTGGTTTGGAAACAAATCCTGCCGCAGTCTCAAGAGCATAGGCCGTATTGAGTAGATCGCCCTCTTCCCACGGACGCCCGATCAATTGCAAACCAAGCGGCAACCCCTCGGAATTTAGCCCCGTTGGCACCGAAATACCCGGCAATCCAGCGAGGTTCACCGTCACGGTAAATACATCGTTGAGGTACATTTTCACGGGATCGGCGTCACTCATTTCGCCAAGCCCAAAGGCAGCCGAAGGAGTCGCAGGTGTCAGGATCGCATCCACACCTGCGGCAAACACATCGTCAAAGTCCCTCTTAATCAAGGCTCTAACGCGGCGCGCACGGTTGTAATAGGCATCATAGAACCCTGCTGACAGCACATAAGTACCGATCATCACACGGCGCTGAACCTCGGAGCCAAACCCTTCGGCGCGGGTTTTTTCGTACATGTCATCAATGCCATCGCCCGCCGCCAATTTTGCGCGGTGGCCATAGCGCACGCCATCATAGCGCGCCAGATTTGAGGAGGCTTCGGCGGGAGCGATCACATAATAGGCAGGCAGCGCATATTTCGTGTGCGGTAGGCTGATGTTCACGATCTCAGCGCCCGCACTTTTGAGCATCTCGGTACCTTCGGCCCAGAGTTTTTCGATTTCTGCGGGCATGCCGTCCATGTGATATTCGGCTGGGATACCGATTTTTTTGCCTTTGATGTCGCCCGTCAAAGCGGCCTCAAAATTTGGAACGGGTATGTCATACGAGGTGCTGTCTTTGGCGTCATGGCTGGCCATGGCTTCCATCATGATCGCCGCGTCGCGCACGGTTTTGGTCATGGGGCCCGCTTGATCAAGCGAGCTGGCGAAGGCCACAACCCCCCAACGCGAGACACGTCCGTAGGTCGGCTTGAGGCCAACGATGCCCGTAAATGCGGCTGGTTGACGGATCGAGCCGCCGGTATCCGTACCTGTTGCCGCAAGGCAAAGGTCTGCGGAAACTGCGCTCGCGCTGCCGCCTGACGACCCGCCGGGTGTCAGCGCGGCAGCGCTACCTTCGCGGCGCCACGGGTTGATCACGTCGCCGTAAACCGAGGTCTCGTTGCTCGAGCCCATCGCGAATTCATCCATGTTCAACTTACCGAGCATAACCGCGCCGCTGTCCCAAAGATTTTGGGTGACTGTGCTTTCGTATTCTGGCTTAAAACCTGCAAGGATCGCAGAAGCGGCTTGGCTTGGAACACCTTTGGTGCAGAACAAATCCTTAATACCCAACGGGATACCGCACATATCAGGAGCATCCCCGGTGGCAATCCGCGCATCTGCGGCGGCAGATTGTGCGTGGGCAATCTCTGGTGTGTTGTGCACAAACGCGTTCAACGCGCCGGATTTCCCGATTGCTGTGAGGCAAGCTTCGGTAAGCTCAACCGAGGTAAAATCACCCTTGCGCAAACCGTCGCGCGCACCGGAAATGGTCAGTTTGTTTAGATCGGTCATTATTCCACCACCTTCGGCACGACAAAAAAGCCTTCGCGGGAGTCCGGCGCATTGGCCAAAACCTGCTCTTGGATGTCGCCATCCGTCACGATGTCTTTGCGGCGTTTTAGGCGCTGAGGCGTGACCGACGTCATGGGCTCTATGCCCTCGACATCAACCTCATTGAGCTGCTCGATAAACCCGAGGATCGTGTTGAATTCTTCTGCCAGCGCAGGAAGCGCCTCGTCAGCGACGCGAATGCGGGCCAGTTTTGCCACACGCGCAGCAGTATCCTTGTCAATCGACATAGGGGGTCTCCGTCAGCTCAATTGGTTCAATTCTTGTTTAGCATTTAACCCGCGAGCGCAGGGGGAGCAAGACCGCAATGCCCTACCCGATCAGGATGATGACCCACGCGGCCCCCGCAGCGATGGCGGTAATTGTGACGCCAGCACTTCCGGCGTCCTTTGCCGCCTTTGCCAGTGGATGATACGCGGGCGATAGATAGTCGATACAGCGCTCAATTGCGGTGTTGTAGCATTCCGCCGCCAACACAAGAATGCCCAACGCAACAATCAGGGCGCGCTCAGCAGTGGACAAATCCAAAATCATCGCGAGGGCAAAGGAGGCGGCATTGGCCCAGACCCATTGTTGCAGACTGGCCTCTTCGCGCCAAATCATGCACCAACCTTCCCAAGACCACTTCGCGCGGTCCGAAAATCGTTTCCATTGCTCAACAATCATTTTGCACTCCGATTTTCAAGATAGTGACGGACGCAATCCTGAACGCGTCGAAAACGGTCGCCCCCTAATTTAGTACCGCCATACCACCGCGTCACGACGATGATATGGTTTTGAATCTCTTCCCGCTCCAGCATGCGCAGAATAATTGACCCAGCGCCACTCTCGCCGTCGTCGGCCTTTATAGGACCATCCTCTAGCAAAACCGCCCATGTATTATGGCTTGCTTTGGCGAATTTCTTTTGCTTTTTGAGTGTTTTCAGGAAGGCGAGCGCCTCATCGCGACTTGTGATTTCCCCACCTGTTACCGCATATTTACTGCCTCGATCTGTCAGAAAACCTTCAATTTGCAACATTACGCACCATAAACCGCAGAGCGAACGGTTTCGATCCGGTCCGCATTGGAGGGATGTGATCCAAGGAACTCTTCACCGGGGTCAGGGATGCGGGTAAAATAGGCGACCCCGATTTCAGGATCAAATCCAGCCTCCAACGCAATCAAAGCTCCCAGTTGGTCCGCCTCGAGTTCATGCTGTTTGGAAAATTGACGCGACCCAACAAAGGCACCGATGTCGCGTGCGGTTTCGATTGCTTCTGGATCGGCCCCCAAGATTGTGGCCGTGAAACTCCCCAACATTGCACCCTGACTGGCCATAGCCATCTGTTGCTCTAAGTGCCCCGCCACATGGTGGGCTGCTTCATGGCCTATAACAAAGGCTAGTTCATCATCATTTTGCACTTCATCCAAAAGCGAAATTGTCACGGCCAAAACCGGCCGGCCATTCTCACTCAGAAACTGATAGGCATTCGATGGTTGGTGTGCGCGGTCGTCCATGACGATCAGGAAATCGCAATTTCCACGCGTTCGGGCCTCATGGCAAAAGGACTCTGCAACAATTTCAATACGCCCCGCGACACGCAAAAAGTCTTGCTCACTCATTCCCTTGCCATTGGTGTGGATAGTACCAAAGTGTTCAACCCTCTCAATTGGTTGAACATTTTGCGAAGCGGTCGTTGAAACACATCCCGCAACACCCGCAAGAAGCGCTAAACCTCGTAAAACTTTCACTGAAAACACCTTCAACATCCCGTCTTTTTAACATGTTGACGGTCTTTTTCCAGCCCACACTGTGTTGCTGTTGCAATTATTCGGTCAAAAGTTAAACTCAATGTATGTTTACAATAGAGCATGATTTTGAAGCCACTATTATCACCCTGATCGACGAGGGCACCCCCTTTCTTCAGGGCGACATCACCATAAATGCGTTCCAGGACTGTATCACGGTTGAGCAGGTCGATCCGCAAACAGATCGCCTTCAACGTATCACCATTTCAATGACCCAACTTCAGGAATTGCAGTCGGCTCTCAACCTTCCTGAAGGCAGCTATCGAGTGGCAGAAGACCCCGAATAGATCATTCCATCACACGGAAAACCTTATTTCTCGACGTTTCCCCGCGCAGCAAAACAAGACGTGTTTTGGGTACGCCCATCGCCTTGGACAGAAGCTTTACAATCGCAGCATTCGCCTTCCCGCCCTCGGCGACCACCGTGACATAGACCCGCAACACCGTCTGCGTTTCGACAATTCGATTACGGCTGGCTTTAGGTGTTGCAACGATTGCAATTTCGGCTCCCCTGATGGCGAGATGCTTTAAATCCATTGATTACTCTTTGTTCTCTGGCCCTTGTTTGACACAAAACATTGCCAGCACCGTGTGTTTGCGGCACATCTGCGTATGTTACGCCTTGAAAGCTGAGGATTAAACTCCGACATGCTAGAAAACACCGACGAGGACTTATGCCCAAACCAAATCCTGCCGCAATGGAATTCCTGTTATCACGGCGCTCCCGCCCTTCAAAGACACTCACATTTCCCATCCCATCAGCACAAGATTTGCACCCAATCCTAACGGCGGCCGCCCGCACACCGGACCACGGGAAGCTTGAACCTTGGAGATTCATCGTCCTCGCGGACGCGGCGCTTCCTCGCCTTGCCGAACTCACCGATCAACGTGGGGCGGCCCTTGGACTTGATGATGAAAAACGAGCGAAATCAAAAGCTCAATTCGCCACTGCGGGACTTGTCGTTGCTGTTGTGTCTTCGCCAAAACCGTCTGAAAAAGTGCCATATTTGGAGCAGGTCTATTCGGCGGGTGCCGTATGTTTAGCTCTTGTGAACGCGGCCCTTGCCTCTGGTTGGGGTGCAAATTGGCTCACGGGCTGGATGGCCTATGACCCCGAAATCCTCACAGAGGGGCTCGGGCTTGGAGAGGGAGAGACCGTTGCAGGCTTCATCCATCTAGGCACCGAAACATCTATGCCTCCGGACCGTCCGCGCCCTGATCTTGCGGCCATCACCACTTGGGTGACGGAATGATCTTTGGCGATTTTCTCAAGTCCCTCGCACAGCTTTCGGATCGCCGCTTTCGCCTCGTCCTCTGGAAGGGTGTCGGCCTTTCCTTCCTGCTGCTGTTTGGTATTTACGTCGTGTTCGTGACGGGCATCAATTTGTTCATTCCTGAGTCTGTGACCTTGCCGTGGATTGGGAACATCACGGTTCTGAAAAGTATTTTCAGCTGGGCCTCGATCCTTTTGATGATCCTGCTCTCGATGTTTTTGATGATCCCCGTCGCCAGCGCTTTCACAGGTTTTTTTCTGGATGAAGTTGCCGAGGCCGTGGAGGACAAACACTACCCGCAGCTCCCCCCCGCCCCCAAAATGCCGTTCGGTGATACGGTCGTGGATACGGTCAATTTTCTTGGTCTCATTGTGGGACTAAATATCGTCGGTCTTGTCGTCTTCCCGTTTTTTGGCCCCCTCGCCCCCATAATGTTCCTAGGACTGAACGGTTTTTTACTTGGCCGCGAGTATTTCCAAATGGCAGCGATGCGCCGATTAGGCCGTGTTCAAGGCCGTGCATTAATGTCAAAAAACCGAGGCGAAATCTGGATCGCAGGCGCGCTCATGGCTCTCCCCCTGCTCATCCCATTCGTCAATCTGTTTGTACCCGTCCTTGCCGCAGCAACATTCACCCACATGTTTCAGCGCCTTAGGCCCTAAGACGCAGGAACCTCTGGGGGAAGGCGATTCATCCAATCAATATCGCGCACGGTAATTGTGTCTGTCACGATAATCGTGAAAATGATCGCCCAAAGTACAGTGGTAATCAGGGTCACAATGATGGCCCGCTTTTTAAGCTGGGGATCCACGGGCGCAGACGACGGCGTGCCCGGTACAACTTCGCCCATGTCTTGTTGTGATTTAAGCCGAATGGGCAATACAACAAAAAGCGTCATAAACCAGAGGACAGAATAAAGAACGATTGCGGAAGTAATGGCCATTATATTTGCTCCAATTCAATGAGGGTGCCGTTGAAATCCTTGGGATGCAGGAATAACACAGGCTTGCCATGCGCACCGATCTTCGGCTCCCCCGTTCCCAAAATACGTGCGCCTTTTGCCAAAAGATGGTCGCGCGCGGTCAGGATATCATCAACTTCGTAACAGATATGGTGAATCCCACCGGACGGATTTTTTGCCAGAAAACCGTTAATCGGACTATCCTCGCCTAAGGGAAACAACAGTTCTATTTTTGTATTAGGCAGGTCAATAAATACAACCGTCACCCCATGATCTGGTTCGTCCTGAGGCGCACCAACACTCGCCCCGAGTGTGTCGCGATATTGTGCAACAGCGGCGTCCAAATCCGGCACGGCAATCGCAACGTGGTTTAAGCGACCAATCATGTGTTTCTCCCATATTCAAGGTGTCTCACTATCCTATAGGGCGCTTCCGCGTGCAATGGGATAGGGGCAAGTGCGACAGAAAAGCGACAAAAGGGTCGGCCGTTTTAACGAGTCGTTATCCCTTAATCTTGTTTAATACGATTCTGCACCCAGCTCTTTCTGCATAGACCACGCAGACAAACTTAGAATGGAAAAGGAAATGGACGATCTTAGTAAATTCATGAACAGCCCACCGCCAACACCCACGCGCCCCTTACTTGGAGTTACCGTATTGGTGGTCGAAGATAGCCGGTACGCCAGTGAAGCCATGCGCATGTTGTGTTTGCGTTCTGGCGCCCGAATTCGACGCGCCGATTGTCTGCGGTCTGCGCGAAAGCACCTTCAAGTCTTCAATCCAACAGTTGTTATCGTTGATATGGGGTTGCCTGACGGCTCCGGTGCAGAATTATTGGCTGAATTAAGTCAGACTGCTTCCCCAATTTCAGTTCTTCTGGCGACCTCAGGAGATTCAGGCTTGGAAGAGGAAGCAATTGCCGCTGGAGCGGTGGGCTTTTTGTCCAAACCCGTAAACAATTTGGCGCAATTCCAGAATGCAATCCTAGCGCATTTGCCCACCGAAGATCACCCCCCTGGGCCGCGCCTCCTCAATAACGAACAGATTGTCATAGACAAACTCGCTCTTCGCGACGATTTCGCTCACGTAGAAGAGGTCCTCGCCCAAAATACCGATGGGGACACGCTGGACTATCTGGCGCATTTCATTTCCGGAATCGCCCAAACGGCGCAGGACGGTCAATTGATCGAAGCAGCAAATGCTTTGGCACATGATCGCGCACAAGGCCGCTCAACGCGCACAGACGTCGAGCGGATATCGTCAATGCTACGCGCACGCCTAGAGGAACGCACCTCCATTTAAGTCCTCATTTCAAAACGGGGTCGGAAGACGCGCGCACAATGCCTGTAAGATCTTTAAGGCTTATAATTTGAGCACCGGATTCGCTGAAGTTCTGCGGAGCTAGCCACGTTTTGTACGCCTCTCTTAGAGCCGGCCATTCCTTATCGATTGCCGCAAACCAGACGGTGTCACGATTTTTGCCTTTTACGATCGCGGCTTGCCGAAAAACGCCTTCATAGCTCAGGCCTAATCGTTGTGCCGCACGGCGCGAAGGTATGTTGTTGGCATCGCATTTCCATTCGAAACGACGGTACCCCGCCTCAAAGGCCCACTCCATGGCCAAGTAAAAAGCTTCAGTGGCCGCACGTGTTTTTTGGAGTTCGGGCGCAAAATTAATATGCCCAATCTCGATTCCGCCAGCCTCTGGCGAAATCCGCATAAAGCTCAAAACACCGCAAACGTGACCATTCTTGAGGTCTCGCACTGCATAAAAGTATGGGTCATCTTTTTCTTCAACGCTTCGGGCCCAACGCAGATAATCAGCGGCGGAAGGAAATGGCCCATACGGTAAATAGTCCCAAAGAGCGTCGTCCACCGAGTTCGCCCCATGAAGGTCCGCGGCATGGAGATCGGCATTAAGCCGCTCTAGCGCAACAAAATCACCCTTCATTTCAAACGGTTCGGGACGTGGAGGAACCGTCCAGCCGCCGACAACTTCACCAAACCTCTTATTTTCCGTCATCGCTATCGGCCCTTCTTTCGTTTTCGCCACAATTGACAATAATCCAACGACTGTCCAGCGCGTCTCTTCTACCCAAAACACCTTATTCTCATCGCAATCTATCGCAGTAATTACCCGATTTTGCCCCACTGCTGCCGCATTCCAACGCGATTTTGAGGTAAGTCGGGAAATTTAGGAAAACATCATGATTGAGTATACCCAGAATGCTTTTAGCAATCCAAAGGTTGTCAAAGCCTTTGATTGGAGCGTGTTTGCAGGTGGGATGGTCAGTCTTGTATTTGCGATAGCCATGACAATCATGGGGGATGGCGAGACCCAAAATGCAGGTGCCCATTTGAACGGTGAAACACTCGCCAGTTTGTAAGGATTACCGAATTATCTGGGTTGCACCGCTAAGGTCTAGCCCAGGGAAAACGTGTTTTTCAAGCGTTTCGACGTTTGTTCCAAACATTCCCCGAATAGCCATCGCCGCATAAGCACGCACATCTTGCGTCGGATTCAAATCACGCCCTTGGTATAAATCTTGTTCCCGCAAACCCGGCCAATCCCCGTACACTTGCTTACCATTCAGGGCACCACCCACCAGAATGGACAAACCTCCGGTCCCGTGGTCCGTTCCCTTGGTCCCGTTTTCGTGGGCAGTTCTCCCAAATTCTGTCATTGCGACAATCGCCGTCTTTTCCCAAATGGGTCCTAAATCATTCTTTAACCGCAAAATAACATCCGACAGATTTCTAAGCGCGCGCTTCAGAGCGCCTCTTTGATTGCGGTGCGTATCCCACCCATTGATCGAAAAAGACGCGATCCGCGTTTCCTCTAGCAAACGTGCGGCCGCAAACGCGGCAATGTTTTCATATCCACTTAGGTTGCGAGCTTCCTTTGCCACCTTCTGCATGGCTTCCAAAGGGTCTAGGCTTTCGGATATCGCCGCCATAGGCGAAGTCAACGCGATCGCTTCGGCCAAATTATTGCGAAACAACGGGTCGTTTTGATAAGAGATTTCCAACAATCGTTTCGCCTGCTCGGTCAAATCCAATCGAGTATCAGGCGCCCAATTCGAAATCTCGGCCTCCCCTTTGGCCAAAAGCATTTCATAGCGTCCAACAGTAAAAGCCGTTTGTGCGTGTGATTTTGGCATGTGTTGAAGCAGGCGGTTGAGCCAGCCATCGCGAAACATTTGGCCATCAGAATTCACCATCCCTGCTTCCAAAATATCCTGCCCGTCAAAATGGCTTCGCTTATCTCGGTAAGGTGTGGAAACAGCATGTGCGAAACCGAGTTCTCCTGCCTCCCATAGAGGGTGCAGCGCCAAGAGGTCGGGATGCATGAAAAACATACCGCCTAACGGGATCGCGGAGCTGGGTTGCGGCAATAGAGACGGACGAAGTGTAGAATACTCTTTATTTTCAAAAGGACCAACCACATCCAGACCGTCCAGACCGCCCCTCAAAATAATGACAACCAGCCGATGATCACTCGGAGTCGAAGCGAGGGAAATTGGCGTAATCAGAGGACTGGCAGCAAGAGAGCATCCCAGAAATGAAGACTGAACCAGAAATTTGCGTCGCGTGAAGTCCTTAGCTGACATATTTCTATCTCCGCTGAAAGTCAGGCGAGGCAAGGACGAGTCCAATCCCCTCCCATTTGGTTTCGGCAGAATTTGCAACAAATTGTACGGTAGGCGTGAGTCGGTCACCAAGCGCATTTTGCGCTACTTGAAGTGGAGTAATCTCGCTGTTTGCAAGCGACCCCGCAAATGCCTGAGGTACCATCATCGCCCATTGAATGCGTGCCGCCAAACCTTGAGGCGTAAACCATTGTTCGGCATTTTCGGGCCACCCGTCGGGGCCATTGGGCCGTTCCCAAGGTTGCCCCATAAGTGAGAGCGGACTTTGAAAAGACAAATTCGTGAGCCTATTGTTTAACCTCGTTATAACCTTCACATCGACATCCAGCGCACGCAACGATGTCGCAACAAAATCAAACGGTTGCATTGCCTTGGTGAATTTTTTTCCCCACGCTGCGGGATGGGACAACATAGCTTGATAACAGGCGAGCAATTCGCCATCCGACGCCAGATAGGCGTCTCGGATATCGCCAACAAGTGCAGGATCGGGGGTATCCGACACGAAATGCACCGCCATTTTTTGCGCAAGATGTGATGCCGTTTCGGGCCGTCGGGCAAAATCTTCGAGGGCGTGATGAATGGATTTAAGACTCGCGCGAGGCCCGCTGTAGGTTTTCCCAAGAATTTCTTCGGTTCCTGGCTCTGCACGTTGGGGAGCAAATTTCATCCCATCCGCAAAGGTAAAGCCCGTTCCCGCCAAAAGTTCCGCGAATTGCCGCACATCTTTTTGCGAATACCCCCCACCGACGCCCAATGTATGAAGTTCAAGAATTTCTCGGGCCAAATTCTCGTTAAGTCCCACGTTTTTACGTTTGCGCGACACGTAACTGTTTGGTCCAATAGATTGATTTTGATCAAGATAGTGCAACATGAGGGGGTGCAGAGAAGATGCGATCAGGAGATCGGAAAAGCGACCGTTAATATTCGGCCGAATGGCATCCTCAACAAATGGTGTCACTAAATGTCGGTAGTATCGGTCGTTCCCAACTACGGTGAAGTGATCCGCCCAAAACCGCACCAAACGTTCGCGAAACCCATGTGGGGACGCTATATAGCGCGCGAGACTCGCATTAAACCAATGAGTGTTAGCGCGCGCCATAGACTTACGCCGCTTGGAAAATTGTGCTTGCGCCTCTTTTTCAAGCTCCGTGCCTCGGTTTTTCTTTTTGAGTTTGCTGAGCCTTTTCAGATCAAGGATCATGGCTCTTTGGCTCTCAAACGATGCGATGGGAAATTGCTTTGCCAACACATCTGGCCCAGTAAGTTCAGCAAAAACGGCGTCAAGGGAGTGTGGTGGTACAAACCGAGGGGAAAGTCCGGTGCCAAACCGAATGGCAGCTATTTCCGGATCAAAGGCCATTTTAGGGCATCCCGATTGCGCGATACCTTAGGATAACACCAACAATTGCCGTGATGCCATCCTCTTTGGAATCCTCCGCCCATTCATAGAACAGGCGGAGGGTTTCAGATTTAGTCCTGTGGAATAACGCGCAAACCAAGCTCCATAAGCTGTTCACTCATGGGTTCGCTCGGGGCGCTCATCATCACATCTTCGGCACGTTGATTCATTGGGAACATGATGACTTCGCGAATGTTGGCTTCTTCGGCCAACAACATCACGATCCGGTCGATCCCTGCGGCGCAACCACCGTGGGGAGGAGCGCCATATTTGAACGCGCTGACCATGCCGCCAAAGCGTTTATTAACTTCTTCGGCGCCATACCCCGCGATTTCAAACGCTTTGTACATGATCTCAGGACGGTGGTTCCGGATCGCGCCGGATAGGAGCTCATAGCCGTTACAGGCAAGGTCATATTGGAAGCCCAAGACCTCTAGAGGATTGCCATTTAGCGCGTCCATACCGCCTTGTGGCATCGAGAACGGGTTGTGTTCAAAATCGATTTTTCCGGTTTCTTCGTCGGCTTCGTAGATTGGGAAATCGACGATCCACGCAAAGGCAAACCGGTTTGGGTCTGTGAGTTTGAGTTCTTCCCCAATCACGTTGCGCGCACGGCCAGCAACAGCTTCGAACGCTTTTGGTTTGCCCGCGAGGAAAAAGGCCGCGTCGCCAAGGCCAAGGCCAAGTTGCTGGCGGATTGCCTCTGTACGTTCTGGGCCGATGTTTTTGGCCAAGGGGCCTGCCGCTTCAAGGCCTTCACCCTGATCACGCCAGAAAATATAGCCCATGCCCGGAAGACCTTCAGCCTGAGCGAAGCTGTTCATACGGTCACAGAATTTGCGCGAGCCACCTTTAGGTGCAGGAATGGCGCGCACTTCGGTGCCCTCGTTTTCCAGCATTTTAGCAAAGATCGCAAAACCAGAACCGCGGAAATGCTCGGACACAACCTGCATTTTAATCGGGTTACGTAAGTCGGGCTTGTCGGAGCCATACCAAAGCGCTGCGTCGCGATAGGAGATTTGCTCCCACGTTTGGTCGACTTTTTTGTCGCCGCCGAACTCCTCAAAAATACCCGTGAGGACGGGCTGGATTGTGTCAAACACGTCTTGCTGGCTCACGAAAGACATCTCGAGATCGAGTTGGTAGAAATCGGTGGGTGAGCGATCGGCGCGTGGATCTTCGTCGCGGAAACAAGGCGCGATTTGGAAATACTTGTCGAAACCCGAGACCATAATCAGCTGTTTGAATTGCTGCGGAGCCTGTGGCAGCGCGTAGAATTTTCCGGGATGTTGACGCGACGGCACAAGGAAGTCGCGCGCACCTTCAGGGCTTGAGGCTGTGATGATCGGGGTTTGATATTCGCGAAAGCCGCCATCCCACATACGACGGCGCATGGAAGCCACAACATCAGAGCGCAACTTCATGTTCTTTTGAAGCTTTTCGCGACGCAGATCGAGGTAGCGATATTTCAGGCGCGTTTCTTCGGGATATTCTTGATCGCCAAAGACCATCAGCGGAAGTTCCTCGGACTGGCCCAAAACTTCAAGATCACGTACAAAAACTTCGATTTCGCCCGTCGGAATAGCTTTATTCACAAGGCCCGCGTCGCGCGCCATAACGGTACCATCAATGCGAATACACCATTCAGAGCGCACTTTTTCGAGGGCAGCAAAAACGGGGCTGTCGGGGTCGGCGATAACCTGAGTGATGCCATAGTGATCGCGCAAGTCGATAAACAAAAGGCCACCGTGATCTCGCACGCGATGTACCCAGCCAGAGAGACGAACAGTGTCTCCTACATTGGCGCTGGTTAGAACGGCGCAAGTATGGCTGCGATAGGCGTGCATGGCGTTTTCCTTTGAAAGACGACGAAGTGAAGTGGTTCGAATGCCGATACACCGTTTTAGGGTGGAAAAGTCAATAGAAGCGCACGGGATTAAGGTGCAAACATCACACAGTTGCCCGTTTTAACCCGCCATCAACCTGAATACATGGTCTTAACTGGGCGCGCGACCTATCGTGATCCGCAAAAGCCACGGGGACATTATCCTATTTGGGCCCAAAAAAATGGCGCGTGCGAGCAGGAGTAGTGGGTATGAAATCCGATTTTTTATGGGTCGTGTTGGTGATTTCTATTGCCACGATCATATCCGTCACGACGTTTAATCCAGATGTCGCCGCCGATTTTCAAGCGCTTTGGGTGGCCGGAGAGTTTTACCAAGCGGGCGCATTCGACCAAATCTACCCCCCAGACACCGAATACTTCACCAGCAAGCCTTCGCCTGAGTGGATCGCTCATATTGCGGCACAGGGCCAAACGACGCCAGTTTACTCTTATATTTACCCCCCCATTTGGGCGGCATTATTCGCCAAACTGACAACACTCACGACGTTTCACACGTTATCCACCATTGCGGGCGTCATAAATCCGATCCTGATGGGGGGGATGGCATTCTTGGCGTGGCGTTTTTGTTGTTTGGCCGGAATGAAGGGAATCCGCGCACCCGTTTACGTGGCGCTCGTGATGATTATTTTGATGACAACGACCCTTGGAACAATCGGGCTTTTTCAGAACCAAGTCCAAATCCTTGTCAGTTTTCTCATACTCCTTGGTCTTGAACGTGAACGGGCGAACGCGCCTATTATCGGCGGTTTCGCCATGGGCTTGGCGGCAGCGATTAAGCTATACCCCGTTTTCTTTGCCATTTTCTGGCTTGCGCAGGGCAAGAATCGCGCGGCGGCGTCCTTTATAATTGGTGGCGGTGCTATTGGCCTTTTGTCGATTTTCATTTCTGGGTGGCCCTTGCATGAGGTCTTCCTTGAGCAAATTCGGGTCATTTCAAACGGTGTATTTTTAAACAAAACGAACTACGCGCTTGAGACCTCTATCGCGAATGTGTTTTTCCAAGAACAACTCGTTTTCAGCACATCAGCGGCAAGCGAACTCGATGCTGATGCTCTAAATGGAATTCAAATCGGTCAACTGGCGATGGCCAAACCAGCAATCTGGATGATTTTGAGCCAACTTGTAATACTGTTGTCAGCAATTACCCTCGCGCTTGTCGCCTACAAAACCCGAGATCGTAATCCGCTCGCCCTTTGGCCTTTTGCGTTGACCCTTGTATCCCTCATGAGCCCTCTCGCATGGGGCTATCATTTTTTGCCCGCCGCCAGCTTTGCCCCCGCGATTTTGGCCTTTTTGGGTTTTCGTGTCGGACTTCGCACATTGGCGATTTGCTTTATTCCTTTGGCGATGGGGTTGTTGCCGACCTACGAGGGCCTATCGAATTCTATGAACGTCCCTCAATTGGTTGGCTTTAGTTGCTTAGCTACCTATTGCGCGGTTTGGGCCTATCTCTTGGCAAAAGATCGACACCCCGTCGCCTTAACCCAAAAAGCCTCCGCCAAAGACAGCGCGATTCCCGCTTAAGGGCTTGCGCCCACGCGCCCCATGTCTATAACCCACGACAATTTGCTTGAACCTGCTGTCTGGGGGCGCACCATGCCAAAAAGAACCGATATCAAATCCATCATGATCATTGGAGCGGGGCCTATCGTTATTGGGCAAGCCTGCGAATTTGACTACTCTGGTGCACAGGCGTGTAAAGCGCTGCGCGAAGAGGGCTATCGCGTCATCCTTGTGAACTCAAATCCAGCGACGATCATGACCGATCCGACCCTCGCGGATGCCACATATATTGAGCCTATCACCCCCGAAATTGTTGCCAAAATCATCGAAAAAGAGCGCCCCGATGCGCTCCTGCCCACAATGGGCGGTCAAACGGGCCTCAACACCTCGCTCGCGCTTGAGGAAATGGGCGTTCTAAAGAAATTCAACGTCGAAATGATCGGAGCCAAACGCGAAGCCATCGAAATGGCCGAGGATCGCAAATTGTTCCGCGAAGCCATGGATCGTTTGGGCATTGAAAACCCACGTGCAACCATCGTAACCGCGCCAAAGCTACCCAACGGCAAAGCCGACCTCAACGAAGGCGTGCGCATCGCGCTTGAATGTCTCGAAGACATCGGCCTGCCCGCCATCATCCGCCCCGCATTTACCCTTGGTGGTACAGGCGGCGGCGTAGCGTACAACCGTGAAGATTTTGAACATTTCTGCCGTACCGGCATGGACGCCTCGCCCGTGAACCAAATCCTCGTGGATGAGTCGCTTCTGGGTTGGAAAGAGTTTGAGATGGAAGTTGTGCGCGACACCGCCGACAACGCCATCATCGTTTGCGCCATTGAGAACGTCGACCCAATGGGGGTGCACACAGGTGATTCCATCACTGTGGCCCCTGCCCTCACGTTGACGGACAAAGAATACCAAATAATGCGGACGCACTCGATCAACGTTCTGCGCGAAATCGGCGTGGAAACGGGCGGCTCGAACGTTCAGTGGGCTGTAAACCCCGCCGACGGTCGTATGGTCGTGATCGAGATGAACCCCCGCGTGTCGCGCTCCTCCGCCCTTGCCTCCAAAGCAACAGGTTTCCCGATCGCGAAGATCGCGGCCAAACTTGCCGTGGGCTTCACATTGGATGAACTCGACAACGACATCACCGGCGTGACCCCTGCGAGTTTTGAGCCAACGATCGACTATGTTGTCACAAAAATCCCGCGCTTCGCCTTTGAAAAATTCCCCGGTGCTGAACCTTACCTGACCACTGCGATGAAATCCGTCGGCGAGGTTATGGCCGTGGGTCGTACCATCCACGAAAGCTTGCAAAAAGCGCTCGCGAGCATGGAAAATGACCTCACCGGTTTTGACGAAATCATCATCGAAGGCGCACCCGAAAAATCCGCTGTCATCAAAGCTATCGGCAAACAAACACCAGACCGTATGCGGACGATCGCACAAGCCATGCGCCACGGCCTGTCGGATGAAGAAATCCACGAAATCACAATGTTTGATCCGTGGTTCCTCGCACGGATCCGCGAAATCGTGGATGTCGAAGCAGAGGTGCGCGCTGGCGGCTTGCCCGTCACCGAGAAGGGCTTGCGCCGCCTGAAAATGATGGGCTTCACGGATGCACGCCTCGCGACTCTTACGGGCCGCGATGAAGCAAATGTTCGCCGCGCACGGATTAACTTGGGTGTAACGGCTGTTTTCAAACGCATCGACACCTGTGCCGCCGAATTTGAAGCACAGACCCCTTATATGTACTCCACCTACGAAGCGCCCGCGATGGGCGACGTCGAGTGCGAAGCGCGTCCAAGTGACAAGAAAAAAGTCGTCATTCTCGGCGGTGGTCCCAACCGGATCGGCCAAGGGATCGAGTTCGATTATTGCTGTTGTCACGCCTGTTATGCCCTTACCGAACAGGGCTACGAGACGATCATGATAAACTGTAATCCTGAAACAGTTTCAACAGATTACGACACTTCGGATCGCCTGTATTTTGAGCCTTTGACGTTTGAACACGTGATGGAAATCCTGCGGGTTGAGCAGGAGAACGGCACCCTGCATGGCGTGATCGTACAATTTGGTGGCCAGACTCCGCTCAAGCTTGCCAACGCCCTTGAAGCCGAAGGGATCCCTATTCTGGGGACATCCCCCGACGCAATCGACCTCGCCGAAGATCGCGAACGTTTCCAAGCGCTTGTGACCCGTCTTGGCTTACTTCAACCCAACAATGGCATTGCCTCGACGGATGCAGAGGCGATTATGATCGCGGCTAAAATCGGCTTTCCATTGGTCATTCGCCCCTCCTATGTTTTGGGCGGCCGGGCCATGGAAATCGTGCGGGATATGGCGCAACTTGAGCGGTATATATCGGAAGCGGTGGTTGTGTCCGGTGACAGCCCCGTCCTGCTCGACAGCTATCTTTCGGGCGCGATTGAAATCGATGTCGATGCGATTTGCGATGGAACCGATGTTCATATCGCGGGTATCATGCAGCACATCGAAGAAGCTGGGGTACACTCTGGCGACAGCGCGTGCTCGCTCCCCCCCTACTCGCTCTCCAAAGAAACAATGGCGACCCTCGCGGTGCAAACACGCCAATTGGCGCTTGCGCTGAACGTTGTTGGCTTGATGAACATTCAGTTCGCCGAAAAAGACGGGGACATCTACTTGATCGAAGTAAATCCCCGTGCCTCGCGCACGGTGCCCTTCGTGGCCAAGGCCGTGAACAGCCCAATCGCCGCAATCGCCGCGCGTGTTATGGCAGGCGAGAAGCTGTCAGCGTTTGACTTAGTTGATCCAAACATCAAAACCTTCGCCGTAAAAGAAGCTGTTCTTCCATTCGCGCGGTTCCCGGGTGTCGATACGATCCTTGGACCAGAAATGCGCTCGACTGGCGAAGTTATGGGCTCGGACGCTAGTTTCCACCGCGCGTTCCTTAAGGCGCAAATGGGCGCAGGCGTTGAATTGCCAACCGAAGGTCGCGTGTTCCTTTCGATCAAAGACATGGACAAAACCAACATGATGCTGGAGGCCTGCGTGGCCCTCGTCGAAATGGGTTTTGAAATTGTCGCAACCCGTGGCACGGGCGCTTGGTTGGCGGAAAACAACGTCCCGTTTGAGCTGACGAACAAAGTCTACGAAGGCCGTCCCAACATTGTGGACAGCATGAAAGACGGCGAAATCTCTCTGGTCATGAACACCACCGAAGGCACGCAAGCGGTTGAAGACTCTCGTGAAATTCGGTCAGTGGCGCTCTATGACAAAATCCCGTACTTCACCACAGCCGCAGCCGCCCATGCTGTGACATTTGCGATGCAAAGCCGCCGCGACGGGGAACTTGAAGTGCGTTCCTTGCAAGAGCGATAAGCCGTTTTCGCCATTGAACATCTGAGCCCGCAAGGGCTCGGATGTGTGGCGGCCCTCGCGGCCCCTTGACCACTGGCGCAAAATCCAGCCTACTCTCTTTGTAAATAAGGGGCCGTTATGTATAATGTTGCGATTACAGGAACGGGTGTTTTCACCCCTGAAAACGTCATAACAAACGATGAATTGGTCGTTGCGTTTAACGCTTACGTCGACCTATTCAATGCTGAAAACGCCGCGCAAATCGAAGCGGGGACCCTCAAAGCCAAATCACATTCAAGCAGCGAGTTCATCGTCAGGGCCTCGGGAATTGAAAACCGTTTTGTCATGGATAAAACGGGCGTTTTGGACCCCAAAATTCTGCACCCCACGCTTCGTCAGCGCTCCGACGAGGAGCCCGCAATCATGGCGGAAATGGCGGTTGATGCTTGTAAAAAAGCACTCGCTCAAGCGGGGAAAACGGCGGCGGACGTAGATGCCGTTATTTGTGCCGCGTCAAATATGGAACGCGCCTATCCCGCAATTGCCGTTGAAATTCAAGACCTTCTTGGAATTCAGGGCTTTGGTTTTGATATGAATGTCGCCTGCTCCAGCGCGACCTTCGGCATTCAAGCAGCGGCAGATATGATCCGCTCTGGCTCGGCCCGCGCGATCCTTGTTGTAAATCCTGAAATCTGTTCAGGTCACCTTGAGTGGCGGGACCGCGATTGTCATTTCATTTTTGGCGACGTTGCAACGGCAACATTATTAGAGCGCGAAGAATTGGCAACGGGGCCGCATTTCAAAATCCTCTCGACGCGCTGCGCCACTCAATTCTCCAATAATATTCGGAATAATAATGGCTTTTTGCGCCGTTCCCGCCCTGATGGCGTTGCGGATCGGCGCGACATGCAGTTCATGCAAAACGGGCGGAAAGTGTTTAAGGAAGTTCTGCCGATGGTCTCCGAACATATGTCGACCCACCTAGCGGACAAAAATATCGACGTTAGCGACCTAAAGCGTATGTGGCTGCATCAGGCCAACAAAGCCATGAACGATTTCATTGGCAAAAAGGTGCTTGGGCGTACCCCCGAAGCAAGTGAGCAGCCAAATATTCTGCAAGACTATGCAAACACGTCTTCGGCGGGGTCGATCATTGCTTTTAGCCAAAACTCAGACGACTTGGCGGTCGGCGACAAGGGCATAATCTGCTCGTTTGGCGCGGGATATTCCGTGGGATCCGTCATTTTGGAACGCGCTTAAATCGCATTTTCAACGGTCTAATACTTGATCCTAATCGGGCGGCAATATAGTTTCCGCCCATGGCAAAACTCTATTTTCACTTTTCCACCATGAACGCTGGGAAATCGACGATCCTGCTGCAGGCTGCGCATAATTATCGCGAGCGCGGCATGGACACCTATCTGCTGACTGCGCGGTTTGACAAGCGCGCGGGCGAAGGGCGCATTGCCTCGCGAATTGGCATTGGTGAAGATGCGGATACGTTTGAGACAGGCGAAGATCTCTTTGCGAAAATTCAAGCGCGTATGCTAAGCGACCCCTGTGCCTGTGTGTTTATCGACGAGTCGCAATTCCTAGAGAAAGAACAAGTCTGGCAATTGGCCCGTGCCGTTGATGACTTGCGAATTCCGATTATGTGTTACGGTCTGCGTGTCGATTTTCAAGGCGAACTGTTCCCCGGATCGGCGGCGCTCTTGGCTCTCGCGGACGAAATGCGCGAAGCACGTACCATCTGTTATTGCGGTAAAAAGGCAACCATGGTTATCCGCCAAGATGATCAGGGGAATGTGCTCAAGGAAGGCGCCCAAGTTCAGATTGGTGGCAACGAAACCTACGTGTCCCTATGCCGCCGTCACTGGCGAGCGGCCATGGGCGAAGACATCTCGCGAAAACACGTAAAATCAGTCGCTTAGACTTTGTTTGGCGGAGCGTTTCCGTCGGCGACCGCGCATAGGTTTTCGAACGCCATCATACCCATTGCCTCGCGAACTTCCAAAGCGGCGGTCCCTAAATGCGGCAAGAGCGTCGCGTTATCGAGCGCCCTCAGAGCTTCTGGCACAAAAGGTTCCTGTTCATAAACATCGAGCCCAGCCCCCGCGATTTCGCCATTTTGAAGGGCTGCAATAAGGGCCGCCTCATCAACAACATCGCCACGCGAAATATTCACGAAAATGGCCGAGGACTTCATCGCCGCAAAGATATCCTCATCAATAAAATGATACGTTTCCGGTGACCCTGGAACGGCCGTGATCACGAAATCTGCACCGGAAACCGCCTCTTCAATCGTTGGCTTTTGAACGGCTGGGAGGCCGATATTATCTACGGCCGATCGATTAAAAAACACGACTTCCATCTCAAAACCAAAGTGGCAGCGACGGGCGATAGCTTTGCCAATCCGTCCCATCCCAAGAATCGCCACGGTTTTTCCCGTCACATGGGTTCCCAGATTTTGGACTGGTCCCCAGCCTTGCCATTCGCCCGCGCGCAGCATCCGCTCGCCCTCGCCTGCGCGTCGTGCCGCCATCAAAAGTAGGGTCATAGCGATGTCTGCAGTCGCATCGGTGACCGCCCCCGGGGTGTTGCTCACCAAAACGCCGACCTTGGCCGCCGCACCCACATCGATGTGGTTATAACCCACACCGAAATTCGCAAGGATTTTGCACCGCGGCGCAGGAGTGAGCGCAAAGCAATCGGCCGAAAACCCGTCTCCCAATGTCGGTAAAATCCCGTCGTAATCACTGAGCGCCTGCGCGGCCTCGGCCACGGTCATTGGGAAGTCCATCTCGCGCAATGTAACGTCAAATCGCGCTTTTGCAGCGTCAAGAACGCGGTCAGGTAGTGTTCGGGTAATCAGGATTTTTTGCATGAAGCCTCAGCGTTTAGTGCATTCTAGCCCCATTCGGAACGGTAATTTCCGGCCGAATAAGGACAATATCGTCGTTCTTGTCACCCAGGCCCAGCACCAGAACCTCCGACATAAATTTGCCAACTTGACGGGGCGGAAAATTGACAACGGCTAGGACTTGGGTGTCGACCAATTTTTCGGGCGTGTAGTGCTTAGTGATTTGAGCGGAGGTTTTTTTGATGCCAATGTCGCCGCCAAAATCGATCCAAAGCTTGATCGCTGGTTTGCGGGCCTCGGGATATGGTTCGGCCCGCACCACTGTCCCTTTGCGGATATCCACCTTTAGGAAGGCGTCAAAGTCGATTACCTCGCTCATTTAGCCAACTCACGGGACCGCTCTGTTGCGGCTTTTACGGCGCGCAGCAACAGAGGCGGGAAACCTGTTTCTGGGTCCATCAAAACCGCAAGGGCCGCCGCAGTGGTTCCCGCAGGGCTCGTGACATTGATCCGCAACTGTGTTGGATCTTCGTCGGCCATTTCCGCCAGATGACCCGCGCCACCGACTGTTGCCTTAGCCAGTTGCATGGCCAGATCGGCGGGTAAACCTTGCGCTTCTCCGGCTGCGGCCAGTGTTTCGATCAAGTGGAAAACATAGGCAGGACCAGACCCCGAAACAGCTGTCACCGCATCTAATTGCCCTTCGTTATCAAGGCGCACCACCTGCCCGACCGCAGACAAGAGAGTCTCGGCCTGTTGCATTTGTGCTTGGCTGGTATGATCGTTGCCAAAAATCGCCGTGATCCCGTGCGATATGGCGGCGGGTGTATTGGGCACGGAGCGGATCACAGGTGTATTTGCGCCCAGCGCCGCTTCAAAACTCTTGATTGGGCGTCCCGCCACAACCGACAAAAACAGTGTCTCGCCATTGCCGTGCGGTATTAAAATTGGCAAAGCTTCGTCCATCATTTGCGGCTTAACGGCCACAATTACGATTGCAGGATTTGCGGGCAAATCTTCGTTGAGGTGAACGCCGAGGGATTTCAGCCAATCCGACGGAAACGGATCAAGAATCCAGACCGACGTTGCGGGAAGACCTTTTGCGATCCAGCCTGCCAACATAGCAGACCCCATTTTACCACAGCCCAAAAGGACAAGTCCGCGCGCTCTAATATCTTCCATTCGCTCAATTCCCTAATTTGATTTAGCGAAGGTTATGCGCGACCGTAGGCCTCTGCAATGGCAACTTGTAGCGCATCTTCGGGGGATTGATCGCCCCAGTTCGACAATTGGAACGCGGGATAATACCGCTCAGAGGAGCTAACCGCCGCATTGATCAACGTGTTGATCTGTTCTGGCCCCGCCTGCTGGCCGCCAGTCAGCACCAATCCATAGCGATAGACCATCAAGCGTTGTTCGTGCCAATACGTAAACGCCCCCGTCCAACACGCGTCATTCACAAGGTTGAGCGTTTCGAACAGTTTCGGCAACTTATCAGCAGGAGGCTCCATCTCAAACGTACAAATCAAACGCAAAGTCTCGTCTTGCGCAGACCACGCGAGCGTTATCGAATACGTCCGCCATTGTCCTTCAACCGCCATCGCGATCTGATCATCCGCAACCCGTTCGAACTCCCATGCATGATGCTGGGCCAGCGATTCAACCATATCAATCGGGTGCGCATCGTCTTCTAGATAAAATTGTTCAGATAGGGACATGCTCGGCCTCAGGTGTTGTTTCTTGTAGAAAGACCCACAAGAACTTAGGGGATCACACCAATTAAAGGCAGATCATCGATTGATTACACAAAATATGGTGTGGGATACAAAGCGACCTGTAAAGCAATATTTAACCCTAACCCCCAATAAGTTGTGGATAAGCCGTCAAATTAGAGAAAATTGCGCTACATCTAGGGGCGCGTGGTTTTCTGAAGCCCCTAACCGGCTACGACCCAACAACAGATTCGGCCTTAAAACACAAAAAAGGGCGCATAATGCGCCCCAAATTTCGAATCTCTAACGGAATACTACACCTTTTTGGGCGCGCCCTTCTTAGCGGGCGTCTTCTTGGCAGGAGCAGGGTTTGCTTCCAACGCATCAAGACGGGCTTTCAACACTTCGTTTTCTTCACGCGCCTTTTGCGCCATCGCGCGCACCGCATCAAATTCATCGCGGGACACAAAATCGCGGTCCGCCATCCAACGATCCACAAACCCCTTCATTGCGGTCTCGGCTTCGCTTTTCGCACCCTGCGCAACACCGGCGGCATTGCTCATGAGTTGCGAAATATCGTCTAGGATCTTGTTTCGGGTTTGCATAACGAACTCCAACGTCGAAGGATGTATAACATTTAGTATATGGGGTTTATTCAGGACAATCGCAACCTTGACTTGCCTGTTTTTTCCGAGGCAGATAGGCGCATGATAGCGTCCCTCCCCTTCCCCGAAATTTCGCCCGAAATTTTCACCCTAAATCTTGGTGGTTTCAGCTTTGCCCTGCGCTGGTACGCCCTTGCATATATTGTGGGGATTCTCATTGCATGGCGACTCGTGGTTTCGGCCCTGCGTCGCCCGACGCTTTGGCCGGACAACACCCCCATAATGGAGCCTGCGCGGGTTGAAGATTTGTTGACGTGGTCGATCTTGGGCGTCGTCCTTGGGGGCCGCTTGGGGTATGTATTCTTTTACGCCAGCGACTATTACTTCAGCCACCCCAGCGAAATCCTGTTCGTATGGCAAGGTGGAATGTCCTTTCATGGGGGCTTTCTCGGTGTGGTGGTTGCCGCATGGATTTATGCCACCCGCAACGGCATCGCACGTTTAAGCCTTGGCGACGTTATCGCCATGTCCGCACCTGTTGGTCTCCTCCTTGGGCGTCTCGCGAATTTCATTAACGCGGAACTTTGGGGCCACCCCAGTGACGTTCCGTGGGCCGTTATTTTCCCGGGTACAGACGCACAGTACTGCCTTGGCCCAGTCGGATTGGTGGGCGATGGGCTTTGCGCACGCCACCCAAGCCAGCTTTATGAAGCGGGTCTAGAGGGACTTTTGCTCGGCGGTATCTTGATCTTTCTGGTTTTCAAGCGCGACTGGCTCAAAATACCGGGGCAAACGATGGGCCTTTTCTTTGCAGGCTACGGCACGGCGCGGTTCTTTGTAGAATTCTTTCGTCAGGCAGACGCAATCTATATCACGCCCGACAATCCACTTGGATATGCTGTACGCTTTGGTGACTGGGGCGTGTCAAAAGGGCAGCTACTTTCCCTGCCCATGATCGCTGTCGGATTGGGATTCATCTTTTGGGCACGCCACCATGCTAAGAAAAAATATGTCTGATCTATCCCAACACCTTAAAGCCCGAATCGCCGCTGACGGCCCCCTCACGGTTGCCGATTATATGGCCGAATGTTTGCTGCACCCAACCCAAGGGTATTACACAACACGCGACCCTTTGGGCGAAGCAGGAGACTTCACCACCTCGCCAGAAATCAGCCAAATGTTCGGGGAAATGATCGGTCTTTGCCTCGCGCAAACTTGGATGTCACAAGGTGAGCCAGATCAAATACTACTGGCAGAACTTGGCCCCGGACGTGGGACGCTGATGAACGATATCCTGCGATCAACCAGATCCGTAGACGGGTTTCATGCCGCCCTGAAAATCCATCTGATTGAAGCCTCCGAACCACTGCGCGCGCGTCAAGCGGATGCCTTGGCGGAATATGACGTGACGTGGCACCGTCAGGTCACGTCCCTCCCCGACCGCCCCTTATATTTAGTCGCAAACGAGTTTTTCGATGCGCTACCAATCCGCCAATTCATTCGCTCCAAGGGCGCAACATGGTGCGAACGCCGGATCGGCTGGCAGGATGAAACCCTGCGCTTTGGCCTGAATGACCCGCAAGAAATCGAATCCCTTGCGGGGCGTCTCGCAGACACCAAAACCGGAGATATGGTGGAAATTTGCGCCGCAGCCATGTCGATCACTCAAGAGATTGCCACACGCATTTCGGCTTATGGCGGTGCAGCCCTGTTCATCGACTATGGTGATTGGCGCAGCCTTGGCGACACATTCCAAGCCATCAGCGCGCATGAAAAAGTGCCGCCCCTCACGACACCCGGACAAGCGGACCTAACCGCACATGTCGATTTTGAAGCGCTAAGCGAAGCGGCAAAGGGATGCACGGTTTCGAAAATGATCCCGCAAGGCGTGTTTTTGGAACGGCTCGGCATTACGCCCCGCGCGCGCAAACTTGCCCTAAATCTTGCGGGGCCCGCCCTTACCAGCCATGTTGCTGCACATCGGCGCTTGACCCACCCCAAAGAAATGGGGAACCTCTTCAAAGTGCTCTCTCTCACCCCTCGCGGACAGGCGGCACCTCCTGGACTTGAGTAAAGCGAACTAGCCATGACCCTTGAAATCCTCACCGCAGATAGCCTCACGCCTTTTCGGCACGGCTTTTTTACGCGTAAAGGCGGTGCGTCGTCGGGAATTTTCTCTGGCCTCAATTGTGGATTCGGTTCCTCCGACCAAAGCGAAGCCGTCCATGTTAATCGCGATCGTGTCGCCCAAGCGATGCAAGTTGCGCCAAACCACCTTTGCGGCGTACATCAAGTTCACTCTGCAAAAGTGCATGTGGCTAAGGGACCAGATGAGCCAGCGGTCCAAGCCGACGCAATCGTTACTGCAACCCCAAACCTTGCCCTCGCAATCCTGACAGCAGACTGCCAACCTGTCCTATTCGCGGATTCTTCGGCGGGCGTGATTGGTGCCGCACACGCCGGCTGGAAGGGTGCGATGAACGGCGTATTGGAGGCCACTTTGGACGCCATGGAGGCCCTCGGAGCGGCGCGCGAAAACACGACCGCCGTTATTGGTCCAAGCATCAGCCAAGCGGCTTATGAAGTCGGACCCGAATTTTTTGACACGCTTATACTTCATGACGACAGCCTCAGTCGTTTCTTTGGCGGAGGCGTCGGCGATCGCATGCATTTTGACCTGCCGTCGTACGGTTTGCATATTTTGCGCACGGCAGGAATCGGCTTTGCTGAATATACAAATCACTGCACTTACTCGGATTCAGAGCGATTCTTTTCCTACCGACGTTCGGTCCACAAAAAAGAGGCCGACTATGGGCGCCTCATTTCCTGTATCCGGCTCTGAAAACCGAGAATTGCGCCCCATTTTTGCCGCAATAACGGAAACAATCCTGCATATAACGACCAATTGGAATAATTATTGACGACAAACGCCCTTATTTCACGGGCGGAACATCGGTTTCAACAAAACCCAACCGGATTAATGCCGAATGGCGCGAATTTTCCACAATTTGTCCCAACCTAGGGCCACTTTGCTCCGCATATTGAGGTCAGAAATTACAACGGGCGCATCGCCCACCGAGTTGAACACCGAATTAAACAAGGAGCAGACCCCATGGCTAAAGAGAACCGCTGGATGAAAGCTGTAATCGCTGAAAGTGCTAAAGCACAGCCAGCAATGCCATGGGAACGTGGCAACCGCCGCGCCGCAATGATCGCTCGCCGCCTGCGTGCAGCAGAGGCAGTAAAACAGGTTCGCGCCTAGGTTATATCCCTAGACTGCGCGTTTTTCCCTTCGCGTAGCGACCCCTTGAGTGGATTTATTGCACTTTTTTCAACCACCATGGCCTCGGCTGTGGTGGTTTTCTTTTTGCGCCGGCTCTATTTCCAACCCACACTTGAAGGCCTGCCGATTCTTGGCATTTTCAGGGTGATACCGCCGTTGAAAATTCAATTAAGGCGAAAACGTCCCGCCTTCGGAAACAATCTATGGTCTTGAGGGTCATTGCGCACGCTCCGAACCTCAAATGAACCAAACCTTTGACAATAGACTGAATTTTGGACCATTTTAGGAGCATAAGAATTTCTGCAATGGTGGGGCCAATGCAGATGTAATGCACCGAAAGGACTATTACATGCACTCCCACCAACCCGTCGCCAGCCTTGCGACGAATCCACGGGACCCTAAGACCCGTGTTGCTCGTTCAAATGGGCGCCCTCTCCGCGCAATGCCTCTGATGCGGAAATACGAGGTCGCCCATCTGAACTCTTTTGGCGACGTCGAAGAGTTCTCGCAAATCGCTCCGTCCCTCCCCATTTTTGAAGATGCTTTTGCGGCTATTGCCCGTGGATCTCTTTTTTCCACTGAAGCGGGACTGACTGCTGTTGAAGATCTCCTGCCCGGTATGCGTTTGCAAACCACCGAAAACGGTTTTCAAACGCTGTTATGGATAGGCAGTACGACATTGGTTCCTGATTCCCTCGCAGGAGCGCGCGGCCAGTCGCCTGAGATGGGTTTTCTAACTCGTATTGCGGCCGATAGTTTCGGGCTCGGTCGTCCCATGCCGGATCTCATTCTTGGCCCAAAAGCGCGCCTTACGGTGCGACATCGAACCAAAGGCCAAGTTTTGGCACCTGTCGCGACCATGCAAAACGGCGAGACCGTATTTTCCGTCACTCCATTTACGCCCGTACGTGTTTACCATTTGGCTTTTGAAACACACCAAATTCTGCGGGTGAATGGGCTGGAAATCGAAAGTTATCATCCTGGAAACTCAGCCGAAATGAGCCTCAGCCGCGAAATGCTACCTTTGTTCATGGGGCTTTTCCCCCATTGCGAAACGGTGGATGATTTTGGCACCTTGTGTCTTCCCAGAATAGAGGAAGACGACGCCCTCGAACAGATTTTTGCGGGGTTTGCCGCTTAGGAAGTCTGCGCTAACCGCTGCTCCAAGACCTCGAAAGGCACGCCAGGTTCGTCCTTAGCGCCGCGGATGACCAAAGATGTTTTTACGCTCGCAACATTGCGGGCGGTCAAAAGATCGCCCGTCAGAAAAGATTGAAATGTCGACAGATCTGGTGCCGCGCACTTCAGGATAAAATCCACCTCACCATTGAGCATGTGGCACTCTCTGACCAACGGCCAACCTTGGCACAGCGCCTCAAACGCCGAGAGATCAACCTCCGCCTGTGATTGCAAACCGACCATGGCAAAAACCAGAACCTCAAAACCAAGGGCCCGCGAATTCACATCCGCATGATAGCCGCGAATAAATCCCGATTCCTCGAGAGTACGCACCCGACGCAAACAAGGAGGGGCCGAAATGCCGACTCGTTTCGCCAGTTCAACGTTGGTCATGCGGCCGTCAGCCTGAAGCTCAGCAAGGATTTTGCGGTCAATGGGGTCGAGCTTGGCTATCGGCATAAGTTTTCCTCTTGTTCTTTTGATTTTTGCCAAATGCACCCTAAGTACTCTTGGATTTTCGCGATTGTACTTAACATCCACCCCACACGCAATAATATTTCACAACTGCGCAACAAATGGAACTTCCAGTTCATAGCGCGACAGGTCAAACAATTCTGCGGCCAAGGGTTTCCGTGGGCCAATTGACTGTCTATATCTAGGGCAACTTTGCATTTTCTAGAAATTTGGGGGGCCAAATGGCCGAAACGCGTCACACAAAAGTTTTGATAATTGGATCTGGGCCTGCTGGGTATACTGCTGCGGTCTATGCAAGCCGTGCCATGCTTGAACCGATTCTAGTTCAAGGCATCGAACCCGGCGGCCAATTGACGACAACAACCGAAGTCGAAAACTGGCCTGGCCACACGGAAATTCAGGGGCCTGATCTCATGATCAACATGGAAGCCCATGCGCGCGCCGTGGGTACCGAGGTGATTAGCGACATAATCACCTCACTCGACACTTCCAAGCGTCCGTTTACCGCCGTAGGTGACAGCGGCACGATCTATACCGCCGATGCCGTGATCCTCGCTACCGGTGCGCGGGCCAAATGGCTTGGCCTTGAGAGTGAAGAGAAATTTAAAGGCTTTGGCGTTTCTGCCTGTGCAACCTGCGACGGATTCTTTTACCGCGGTGACGAAATTGTTGTCATAGGTGGCGGCAACACCGCTGTCGAAGAAGCGTTGTTTTTAACAAAATTCGCATCAAAAGTTACACTTGTTCACCGTCGCGACGAGCTTCGGGCGGAAAGAATTCTTATTGATCGTCTTGAAAAGAATGAGAAAATATTCCCGCTCTGGTATAACGAATTGGTCGAAGTTGTTGGCGACAACAACCCAACTGGCGTTACGGGTGTTCGGACAAAGAATGTTAAGACAGGCGAAATCACCGAGATCCCTTGCAAGGGTGTTTTTGTGGCCATCGGGCATTCGCCAAGCAACGAATTGGTGAAAGACGTCCTCGAAACCCACATGGGGGGCTATGTTGTGACCAAACCGGACTCCACCGAAACATCCATTGCAGGCATTTTCGCCGCCGGCGACTTAACGGACCATAAATACCGCCAAGCCGTGACATCGGCTGGCATGGGGTGCATGGCCGCTCTCGAAGCCGAGCGATTCCTCGCAGGCGAATAAAAACGGGGGCCGCCAGAAACCTGTCCCTCTGGCGGCCCTATCCACTTCAAAATAGAAACCATTTTTGCCCTCCACCATCCAAATTTGGAAAATTCGTCCAAAATCAACCGAATCCATGTGTTTTTGGCCTCAACTCGCAAACCTGGCCGATGCTGGCTTGAATTTCACACCTTAAACGCGTTATTTCGCGGCAATCTTCTTCGCCCATGAATGACGGGCATTTACCTTTTTGGAATTGAGTAACCCTATGCCCGTATCCAGCCTCGCCCCGATCCCAGAGCTTTTTGTCTCCTATGAATCCGCGCAGAAATTGAAACTAGAAGCCGCCGACCTTGTTTCGTGGGACCTTACACCGCGTCAAATTTGCGACCTAGAACTCTTAATGAATGGTGGATTCAATCCGCTCAAAGGTTTCTTGGGCGAGGACGACTATAATGGCGTCGTTGAAAACATGCGTCTTGCAGATGGCACGCTTTGGCCAATGCCAATCACGCTCGACGTTGGCGAAGCCTTTGCTGAAGCCCTCGAATTGGGCCAGGATATCGCCCTGCGCGACCAAGAAGGCGTTATTCTAGCAACCTTGACCGTGACAGACCGTTGGGAACCCAATAAATCCATCGAAGCCGCGAAGGTTTTCGGAGCCGATGACGATGCGCACCCTGCAGTAAATTATTTGCACAACCAAGCCGGAAAAATTTACCTCGGCGGTCCAATTACGGGCATCCAACAACCTGTGCACTATGATTTCCGCGCCCGTCGCGACACCCCAAACGAGTTGCGCGCCTATTTCCGCAAAATGGGCTGGCGTAAAGTTGTCGCGTTTCAAACGCGTAACCCGCTGCATCGTGCCCACCAAGAACTGACATTCCGTGCCGCCAAAGAAGTGCAAGCCAACTTGCTAATTCACCCTGTTGTTGGCCTCACCAAACCCGGTGACATTGACCACTTCACGCGCGTGCGGTGTTATGAAGCCGTCTTGGACCAATATCCATCGTCCACAACGTCTATGAGTCTCCTCAACCTTGCCATGCGCATGGCAGGTCCACGCGAAGCTGTTTGGCACGGATTGATCCGCAAAAACCACGGTGTAACCCACTTTATCGTTGGTCGCGACCACGCAGGCCCCGGCAAAAACAGCCAAGGCGAAGATTTCTATGGCCCCTATGAAGCGCAGGATTTATTCCGCGTGCACCAAGAGGAAATGGGCATCGAAATGGTCGATTTCAAACACATGGTCTATGTGCAAGAACGCGCCCAATACGAACCTGCGGACGAGATCGAAGAGGGCGTAACTGTTCTTAACATCTCAGGCACCGAGCTTCGCCGCCGCCTTTCGGAAGGGCTTGAAATTCCTGAATGGTTTAGCTTCCCAACCGTTGTAGAAGAATTACGCAAAACACGTCCAGCCCGCGCAAAACAAGGGTTTACCGTCTTTTTCACTGGGTTCTCTGGCTCAGGAAAATCGACCATTGCTAATGCTTTAATGGTAAAACTCATGGAGATGGGTGGCCGTCCGGTGACGCTTCTTGATGGTGATATCGTGCGCAAAAACCTCAGCTCTGAGCTTGGGTTTAGCAAAGAACACCGCGACCTAAACATCCGCCGCATCGGATATGTTGCGAGCGAAATCACCAAAAATGGTGGCATCGCCATTTGTGCGCCAATCGCGCCCTATGCAACGACCCGCCGCGCCGTACGTGAAGAAGTTGATCAATTCGGGGCCTTCATTGAAGTCCACGTCGCCACGTCGATCGAAGAATGTGAACGTCGGGATCGCAAAGGCCTGTACAAACTTGCGCGCGAAGGGAAGATCAAAGAGTTTACTGGAATTTCAGACCCCTACGACGTTCCTCTAACACCAGAACTGTCTGTGGAAACAGAGAACGTTGATGTCGATAACTGTGCGCATCAGGTCATTCTTAAACTTGAAAGCATGGGCCTAATTACAGCATAAGCTTTTATTCTAAGCAAAAAAATACCCCGGTTTTGCGACCGGGGTATTTTCCTTTATAACCTACGTGAATCGCACAAAACCTTGCGCGCATAGGACTTATTAGTGCACCGTCATCGGTACAAAATCATTTTCCAGCGCTAAGTGAAACGCAGTTTGGCGGTCATTCACCAATGCCACCTGTTCTCCATTAGCCTTATGTACCGAATAAACGCGCGTAAGCTCTGGAATTTCCAGTCGAATATCCATTGGCAGTGAGGCCACCTCAACAGGACGTACGTAAACGATCCGGCTGTCGTCATTTGGTAGTTTCATTTTCGTATTCATATCCAGCCCCAATCTCGATTGATTATTTCTGATTTATTTCAATTGTTTGCACCACAACATCAGGTACAGCGCGCGTCAGATCGATGTGCAACAAGCCATTTTCGGTTTTCGCATGTCCAACCTCCACCCCTTCCGCCAGCACAAAGCTCTTTTGGAACTGTCGTCCGGCGATTCCACGATGAAGATACACACGACCGTCGCTTTCTTCAGATTGACGCCCCCGAACCACCAGTTGTTTATTCTCAACCGTGATTGACAGATCTTTCTCATCGAATCCCGCCACAGCAAGAGATATTCGATAACTGTTTTCGCTGGTTTGTTCAATGTTGTACGGAGGATAGCCCTCATTTCCGGACTTGACTGTCCGTTCAACAAGGCGCTCAAGTTGATCAAACCCCAATAAAAATGGGTGAGACCCGAGTGTAAGTTTAGTCATCGACGCGTCCTTCTCAAAAGCGACTGTCTATTTATGGCCCCGCTTTGCGGCGACCGCTTAGGTTAAATATGGGCACGCGGGAGGTGAGTCGCAAGGGGCGTTAATTTATCGTTGTCTTTAGGTAACATATTTTTCCCCGCTGGCGGTAAAACACGCTATTTTCAGGCAAAATCAATGCGAGTCGAAAGTTAATAAACCCATGTCGGATACTGCGAATGAAATGCCCCGAGACGACGTTCTGCGGGTAAAACTATCCGTTTTGACTCAGGAGCACCGCGACCTAGATCTTGCGATTCATGCGTTGGAGGAGTCTCGTTTGGCCGATCAGCTGCAACTTCGGCGGATGAAAACCAAAAAACTGTCGCTAAAAGACCGAATTTCGGCAATCCAAGACGAGCTGACGCCCGATATCATTGCCTAGCCGCTCAGGTTAGCTATAGTGCCGCTTCCATTGCACTCGGCCCAAAAGACTGGGCCCAAACCCTGAAATGGGCATGTTATGATAGATGTTAAAGTTGGGATCATTATGGGCAGCCAAAGCGACTGGCCAACAATGAAACTCGCCGCTGAAATTCTGGACGAATTGGGCGTGCCTTATGAGACCAAAATTGTATCCGCGCACCGCACGCCGGACCGCCTTTGGGCTTACGGCAAAACAGCCGTGTCGCGCGGCCTTCAGGTTATTATTGCAGGTGCCGGTGGTGCCGCGCATTTGCCCGGAATGATGGCGAGTAAAACCCGTGTTCCTGTAGTTGGCGTGCCGATCCAGACCCGCGCACTTTCTGGTGTGGATAGCCTTTATTCCATCGTCCAAATGCCTAAGGGCTTTCCCGTCGCGACGATGGCGATTGGCGCTGCAGGGGCTGCCAATGCGGGCCTCATGGCCGCTGGGATTCTGGCCAATAATGATCCTGACCTTGCCGCGCGATTAGACCAGTGGCGCGAGGACCTCGCAGCCTCCATTCCGGAAGAACCAAGTGATGAGTGAAGCAATGCTAAAAACCGGTGCGACGATTGGAATTTTAGGCGGGGGGCAGCTTGGAAGAATGCTGTCGGTCGCCGCCTCGCGTCTGGGCTTTGCCTGTCACATTTTTGAACCTGGAGTGAACCCTCCGGCGGGCGACGTGGCAGCCAAGGTCACAACGGCCAATTACGACGATTTGGCGGCTCTCACAGCTTTTGCCAAAAGCGTAGATGTCATAACTTACGAATTTGAAAACATCCCAACCGAAGCCCTCGATCACCTCGAGTCTCTGTGCCCAATTCGCCCGGGCCGCGAGGCCCTTCGCGTCTCACAAGACAGGATCACCGAAAAGGACTTCCTTGTCGGTCTTGGTTTGAAAACAGCTCCTTACGCAGCGGTTGATACACTCGAAGCTCTGACAGATTCTCTTGCAACAATCGGCACGCCAGCCATCCTAAAAACCCGCCGTTTTGGCTATGACGGCAAGGGGCAAGCTCGGATTATGGCGCCCGTTGATGCCCCGTCGGCCTTCGCCGACATGGCGGGTGCGCCGAGCGTGCTCGAAGGCTTCATCAACTTTACGCATGAAGTCTCGGTCATTGGAGCCCGCTCGATAGATGGTCAGGTGTCCTGTTATGACCCCGGCGAGAACGTCCATCGCAACGGGATTTTACACACAACGACCGTCCCTGCCCGCCTAACATCAAGCCAACGGATGGAGGCGGTTCTACTGACAGCAAACATCCTCAATGCATTGGATTATGTTGGCGTCATGGGGGTCGAACTTTTCGTGACATCCGAAGGTTTAATCGTCAACGAGATCGCGCCACGCGTCCACAATTCGGGCCATTGGACGCAAAACGGCTGTGTGATCGACCAGTTCGAACAACACATCCGCGCGGTGGTCGGCTGGCCCCTTGGGGATGGTTCCCGCCATGCAGACGTAGAAATGCACAACCTGATTGGCACCGATATGGACCGCGTTTCAACCTTGGCCGACGAAGGGAATGCCGCGCTTCATTTGTACGGAAAAGCGGATGTAAAATCTGGCCGCAAAATGGGCCACGTTAACCGCCTCGTCCCTAAAAAAACCGCGAAACCTTAACGCAGAAAATCAGGCAGGAGGTCTTGGGTCAAAAGGAGATCCTCGACCGCCTGTGTCCACGTTAGATTGTGGTCGAATTTTCCTTCCTCAAGGAAGGTGTAAACCTGTCGAATGACCAAAGCGTTATTCATCATAAACGTATGATTTACAGGTAAAACGATATGGTCCGCCGCCCACTCGAGGCGCGTCGAGGCAACAGAGACCTTGCCATCATCGGGCCCTTCAATCAGGGCCGAGTAGATTGGATTTAGGCTTTGATCCCCCGCAATAACACCGAGCTCAAATTGTGACTTTTGGATGCGTGCGATCATATCGTCGGCTTCAGTACCCAATTGAAGCCCCGCAGGTCCATTAACCCACTCAAACGGCTCCAAGTCCCCCAAGATATCCACCAGTTCCGAACCGTGATTTGGTGGTGCAAGCATAACCACACGGCCCAAATTTTCTGGTTCGGTTACGGCGACCCAAACACGCACCAAAATCCCGCCCATAGAGTGGGTAACAAAGTTAATTTTCTCGTCACCACAAGCTGCCACGGCGGGTGGGAAGGTTATTTCTACAAGGTCCTGTACCTTCATTTTTGTTGAAGGGTAGCCTTGATTCACAACCTTATAACCCTCTGACACCAAATAATGCTCAAGGGCAAACAGGGAGTTCGATCCACGCGCCAATCCATGTAGAAAAATGACGCATTCAGCCGAGGCAGATGCGGGCAATAACAAAAAGAGGGCTACTAAAAAACGTTTCATCATTGCCAAAATATAAGACTCGTTGTGCAAAAATACGAGGGGAATTCCTGACCTGTGAGGATCACCCTGCGGAAGGACGCTTGAGGGAAATCAAAACACCCGCCAAAACCAGTGCCGTGGCGACCATGAGTCTAACGGTCAGCGGTTCATTCAGGATCAAAACTCCGCCGATGGACGCGATAATCGGGACAGTCAGCATGGAAATTGCCGCAACCGTAGAAGGGAGTTTGGGCAAAACTGCGTACCAAACCGCATAGCCCATTCCCGACGTGACGACCCCAGAAATTATGGCCAAGGCAATGCCCGTGGGGGTATATGCGGCCGTGGAAGCGTTCAACAGCACGACCAAAAGCGACAGTGGGATCGCGAAAACGAAATTTCCAGCGGTGGTCGCCAAAGGATCAATCGCGTGGCGCCCGATAAGTGAATAAATTCCCCATCCGATTGCAGCGGCAGACATCATTGCTGCTCCCGAAAACGAGATTTGAACCGTGGCTTCGTCTGAGGGCCAAAGCAGGTACACTAGCCCCGCAAAGGCAACAGCCGCCCCAATCCACCGCGCGTTTGGAAGGCTTTCGCGCGCGAGAATTGCGCCTACAAACATGGTGATCTGAACGCCGCCAAACAGAATAAGCGCCCCTACTCCCGTGCCTAAAGTGATGTAAGCAAAGGAAAACCCGACCATATACACCGCAAGAGAGACAACGCCGCCCACGCCACCCGACTCAAGTTTGCGTCCCCGAATCAGGACCACGACCCAAAGAAAAACACCACCTGACAATAGACGCACAGCAGCGAAGCCTGCGGGATCAATGGCCATCTGCGCAAGGGCCAATCGATTGAGGACAGAATTAGCAGCAAAGGCCACCATTGCTAAGGCAACTAGAAATAAAAGACGCATACCGCCTTTTGACGTCATCAGCCTTTTAGGGCAAGAGCATTGAGTTTTTAAAAACTTTAACAATTTTAAAACTGTCGATTTTCATATGCCGCAACGGAAAAGGGCCCACGTTTCCGCAGGCCCTTTTAAATTTTCTGATGAAGCTAAAAGCTTACATCATGCCGCCCATGCCGCCCATGTCGGGCATGCCGCCACCGGAACCGCCAGCAGGAGCTGGTTTCTCGGCGATCATGCATTCTGTTGTGATCAAGAGACCAGCAATAGAGGCCGCATCTTCGAGTGCTGTGCGTGTAACTTTCGCAGGATCGATAACACCAAATTTGAACATGTCGCCATATTCTTCTGTTTGAGCGTTAAAGCCGAAAGTTGGATCGTTGCTTTCGCGGATTTTGCCCGCAACAACTGCACCGTCAACACCAGCATTTTCTGCGATTTGACGCAGTGGCGCTTCAAGAGCACGCATAACAATAGCAATGCCCGCTTCTTGATCAGCGTTCGCTGCTGTCATGCCGATAAGAGACTTAGCTGCTTGAATGAGAGCAACACCACCACCAACGATAACGCCTTCTTGAACCGCAGCACGTGTTGCGTTCAATGCATCGTCAACGCGATCTTTGCGCTCTTTAACTTCAGTTTCTGTCATGCCGCCAACGCGGATAACAGCAACACCACCAGCCAATTTGGCTACGCGTTCTTGAAGTTTTTCACGGTCATAATCGGAAGTTGTTTCTTCGATCTGTGTACGGATCTGGGAAACGCGTGCTTCGATTTCTGCTTTTACGCCAGCGCCGTCAACGATTGTTGTTTCGTCTTTGGTGATGGTGATGTTTTTCGCAGAACCAAGCATGTCGATTGTGACAGACTCAAGCTTCATGCCGAGGTCTTCGGAGATCACTTGACCACCCGTAAGAACCGCGATGTCTTGCAACATGGCTTTACGACGATCGCCGAAACCAGGAGCTTTAACAGCCGCAATTTTCAAGCCGCCACGAAGTTTGTTCACAACGAGAGTTGCAAGCGCTTCGCCTTCAACATCTTCTGCGATGATCAAAAGTGGTTTGCCAGATTGGATCACTGTTTCAAGCAATGGAACCATTGGCTGGAGCGAAGAAAGCTTTTTCTCGTGAAGCAAGATAAGACAGTCGTCAAGTTGAGCGAGCATCTTGTCAGGGTTCGTCACGAAGTAAGGGGAGAGGAAGCCGCGGTCGAACTGCATGCCTTCAACAACATCGGTTTCTGTTTCCAGACCTTTGTTCTCTTCAACAGTGATAACGCCTTCGTTGCCAACTTTTTGCATCGCGTCTGCGATTTGACGACCGATTTCAGCTTCGCCATTGGCGGAGATTGTGCCAACTTGCGCAACTTCGTCGCTGTCTTTTACAGGACGGGAAGACGCTTTGATCGCTTCAACAACTTTGGAAACAGCCAAGTCGATTCCGCGTTTCAGGTCCATTGGGTTCATCCCAGCAGCAACTGATTTCAAGCCTTCTTTAACGATGGCTTGAGCCAAAACTGTCGCGGTTGTTGTACCGTCGCCAGCTTCGTCATTGGTACGGGAAGCAACTTCCTTAACCATTTGTGCGCCCATGTTCTCAAACTTGTCTTCAAGTTCGATCTCTTTGGCAACCGTCACACCGTCTTTGGTGATACGGGGTGCGCCGAAGGATTTTTCAATCACAACGTTGCGGCCTTTAGGGCCCAAAGTTACTTTAACCGCATCGGCCAAAATATTCACACCAGCAAGCATACGATTGCGGGCGTCTGTGTTAAAACGGACTTCTTTAGCCATTTGACACTCCTACAGAAAATTAATGTTGGGAAAGGATCGCTTAGCCGAGAAGGCCGAGGATATCGCTTTCTTTCATGATGAGCAGCTCTTCGCCGTCAACGGTGACTTCGGTGCCGGACCATTTGCCAAACAGGACTTTGTCGCCTGCTTTTACGGACATTGGGATAAGCTCGCCGCTGTCTTTGCGTGCGCCTTCGCCCACTGCAATAACTTCAGCTTCAGCCGGTTTTTCTTTTGCGCTTTCGGGGATAAATAGGCCGCCAGCAGTCTTTTCGTCGCTTTCAACGCGACGAACGAGTACACGGTCATGTAACGGTGTAAATGCCATCTCAGAACGCTCCTTCATTCGAGGTTTCAATTCTTTGTCACTCAACACGGTCGAGTGATAACGACTGGAACCTATGTATCGCTCACGAAGGTGTCAACCGCCAACTATGCAAATTTTTCCACTATTCGCGCGCGCCCTATTTCCATGCGGGGTATCAATCCCTATCTATTAAGATAACAGGAGATTTTATGCGGCGTTTTATTTATTTTATTGCACTTTTCTTCGGCGCTTCTTTGCCAGCACACGCCACCTGTGAGGGGAAAGACCTCATCCAGACGATGCCATCGGAAGAACGCGCGGCATTTGACGCCGTCGTTAATGCGCAGCCATTTCCCAGCGGGAATTTCTGGCGCGCACAAAAAGGCGACCAGGAGGTTTTCCTATTTGGCACTTTCCATATGGGCGATCCGCGTCACGATGCAACCATGCTCAAAATCGCGCCCTATCTGGATTCTGCCGACCTCGTGCTGCTCGAAGCCACGCGGAACGACGTGAAAAAACTTAAAACCTACATGGCCCAAAATCCGGAAATCTTGTTCATTCAAGACGGACCAACCCTTCCCGACCAACTTCCCGAAGACCTTTGGCAACAGTTTTCCAAGGAAATGGGGGTGCGGGGAATTCCGTCGTTCATGGCCAGCAAATTTAGGCCGGGCTATGCCACGATGATGCTTGGCATCCCGCCTTGTGCGATGGATTTCGTCTCTGGAGACGCGCCTGCGGGCTTGGATACCCTTATTCAAAACTATACCCGCGACAAACGGGTTGCGACCAAAGGCCTTGAGCCTTTTGACACAGCGATTGGCATTTTCAACCTCCTAGAAGAGGGTGACCCGATGGAAGCTTTGCGCATTGGGATCGCCATGACAACCGACGCCACGAACAGTTTTATTACCCTGCGCGAAGGATATTTTCGCGGTGACCACGGTGCGATTTGGGAATTTGGCCGACGCACAGCCCTCTCAACACCTGGGCTTGATCCAGACTTGCTAAAACAGGATTTCGCCAAACTAGAGCGCGTCACCCTTGTTGATCGCAACGCCGCTTGGATGTCCGTTATTTTAGAGGAAGCAAAGGATAAACGGCTTTTCATCGCTGTCGGGGCAGCCCATTTAACGGGAGAGACAGGCATTTTGAATCTGCTGGCAAATGAGGGGTACACCCTGTTTCCGATCGACTAGCCTAGGCGTGTGCCTGCTCCCCTTTGGGAGTCAGCGCATAGACCCCCAATCCGACGCGCTCAAACCAGCCATAGTGATCATCCGCCATCATCCGCGTCGCTACCTCAACACCCGTCGCCTTGGCCACCACCGCGCCTTTTGACGGGCCATTCTTGGCCAAAAATAATGCGATTTTAATGGCGTCTTGCCGATAAGCCGTCACAAGACCAACCCGCGTTTGCCCGCCCGCATTGGGGTCACCAACCCGCCGCGCAAACTCCCGCAACAATCGCGTTTGGCGCGGTTTGGATTTTCTGGGTGTAAAGGGCGCGGGGTCTAAATGGACTTCGACGAACTCATCCTTCAAACGCACAGTAATAAGCCCCAACCCCAAACGTCGACACAGACTTAAATGCCCCTTGAGGGCCGTCAAAAAAGGTTTCCCTTTGCCGCGCGGCACCGCCAGATAAACATCATCACTTATGGCTTGCCGCGCCACACCTTGGTGCAAAAGCGTGAGCGTAAACCCAAGCTTCAACTCAACCAGAACCGGCGCCTCGTCCCCGCGCACAGCGACAACATCAACCGCCCCGATTTCCGCCTTCACCTCGTAGCCCTGCGCCTCTAGATAGGCTTTCACTGGCGGATACAAATCTGTTTCGCGTGGTTTTACATTCGGTTTGGCCACAGTGTTTCCCAGTTTCAGGTTCCAAGGAGCGCGACCTAAAGCCACGTGCGTAAAAACTGTGACGTTATCCGCGCCACCAATGCGTGACAAGCCCATCGACTCCCCCTATAACGCGCTCAAATCCCTTTGAAATTGGACATATCTCATGACAACACTCGTTTTCGGCCACAAAGCCCCCGACACCGATAGCGCCGGTTCCGCCCTCATTTGGGCTTGGTACTTGAATGACGTGAAATCAACGGCGGCCAAGGCCGTTTTGCTCGGAACTCCCAACACCGAAGCCGCTTTCGTTCTGCAACGCTGGGGCTTTGAAACTCCTGAAATCATTACGGATGTTGCCGATGGCGCGCCCGTTGTGATCGTCGATACCAACAACCCAGCCGAACTTCCTGCAAATATTAATAACGCGGATATCAAAGCCATCATCGACCACCACAAATTGGTTGGCGGCCTTGAAACAAGCGGCCCAATCTCGATCACAATCCGCCCCCTCGCATGTACGGCCACAATCATGCACAATCTGATGGGCGACAACGCGGCGAATATGACAGCCCCAATCAAGGGCCTCGTGCTGTCGTGCATCCTTTCGGATACGCTTGAATTCCGCTCCCCGACCACAACCGACCAAGATCGCGCCCTTGCGGAAAAATTGGCTGGTGAACTGGACCTCGACATTCCGACGTATGCCGCCGAAATGTTCGCAGCGAAATCCGATATCTCACGCTTCTCTGACGCCGAGCTTCTGCGTATGGACAGCAAGGAATTCACTGTGGACAACGTAAAATTCCGCGTGTCCGTCCTTGAGACCACCGCTCCGGCAATCGTACTCGACCGCAAGGCGAGCCTTTTGGCTTCGTGTGCGACCGTCGCCGCCGAGGATAATGTTGACCACGTTCTCTTGTTCGTTGTCGACATTCTCGCCGAAGAAGCCACCCTGCTTATCCAAAACGACACCGTCAAAGCGGTCGCAGAAAAAAGCTTCGGTGTGCCCGTTTCTGGCGACAGCGTGGTCCTTCCCGGTATCATGAGCCGCAAAAAACAGATCATCCCAAACCTTAAAGTTTGAGTTAGTTCACAATTTTTAAGGGGGTGCCATGTGCGCCCCCTTTTTGATCAAAAGGAATGTTTCTATGTCGCGCATTGTCTCTTCTCTCGCTGAAATTTCCGAAACATACGACGCACTTTTTGTCGACCTTTGGGGATGTGTACACGATGGAATCGCGGCGATCCCCGACGCTGTGGCAGCCCTGCAAGCGTACCGTAAACGTGGCGGAAAAGTCATTTTGGTCACCAACTCGCCCCGCCCCCGCGCTTCGGTTGAGATTCAACTCGATGGCTTTGGCGTGCCCCGCGACGCATGGGACGCCATCGCTACCTCGGGCGATTCCGCGCGCTCGGCGATGTTTCGCGGCGCTGTCGGAGAAAAAGTCTATTTCATGGGAACTGAAGACGAAAAGGCTGCCTTCTTTCGCCCTATCGCCGTCGTCAAGGACGCACGCGAAATCATAGCGGTTCCCCTAGCGGAGGCGGAAGGCATTGTGTGCTGCGGCCCCAAAGATTCCCTCGCCGACCCTGCCGTAAACCGCCCCACATTTCTTGCCGCCAAAACACGCGGCTTAAAACTTCTGTGCGCCAACCCTGATATTGTCGTCGACCGCGGGGAGCGCCGCGAATGGTGCGCAGGTGCGCTCGCCGCGCTCTATACCGAAATGGGGGGTGAGAGTATGTATTTCGGCAAACCACATCCGCCCATCTATGATCTAGCCCGCCGCCGACTCGCGGAAATCGACAGCGGCATTCCGGATGACCGTATTTTGGCCATTGGCGACGGTATTCACACCGATATCCAAGGCGCGGTGGGTGAAGACATAGATTCTTTATTCATCACAGGCGGCCTCGCAGCTGCAGAAACTGGGACAACAGATCAGCCCAACCCCAAGCGTTTAAAGACATATCTTGATGAATCTGGCTTTCAGCCAACATTTTCTATCGGGTTCCTGCGTTAAAAAATACTTGATTTTCTGCACCAGCAAAGTAATAAAATACCAACAGAGGTAATCTGTTGGTATTTTTATTTCGCGATGGATGTAGGGATGACGCAAATGTTGGACGACTTTTACCGAGGCACCGTCTGTATCGAAGACCTAGAAATCGGTATGTCGCGGCATGTTGAGAAAGCCATTACGGACCGGGACATCGAACTTTTTGCCGAAGTGTCGACTGACCGTAACCCTGTCCACCTCGACGATGCCTATGCGCAGGACACCATTTTTGAGGGTCGCATTGCGCACGGCATGCTGACAGCGGGTTTAGTATCTGCGGTGATCGGCGAACAACTCCCTGGCCATGGGACAATTTACCTAAGCCAAAGCCTCAAGTTTCTTGCCCCAGTGCGCCCTAACGACATCGTCCGTGCAGAAGTTACCGTCGCGCAGATCGACTACTCCAAAAGACGTGTGACGCTTGATTGTCTATGCCTTATCGACGGAAAACCCGTGCTGAAAGGCGAGGCAATAGTCCTCGCACCCTCCAAAAAATTCGACTAAATACAACGCCCCATGAAGTCTAGAAACTGTACCGAAAACCAGCCAAGAAAGCTTCACTATCTAGATGGGACACGGCCACCCCTTGGGTGTCGTAGCGACGGTACGTGGCGTAGAGTTGCAAATTTTGCCTGTCGAAGTTTTGGACAGCAGCCAACCCCACGGACTTGCTTGATGATCAATCCGCAGGGATATCCGCGCCCAAGTAGTAATCAAGCGAGAAGGCCGTCGTGCCGGCGGCGAAGATATCTCGTAAAACACCAGCTTTGACGTAATTGTAGTCGCCAATGTCCTTCGTTGTGCCGCTTGCCACCGTAAGATTGAGGCCGGAGGATTTGTGTAAAACGGATGCAGACCCTGCGAGGTTTTCGAAGGTCTCGCCAATCCAACTCACCCCGACACCCGCCATAAAGCGATAAGCGCCTGTTTCCCCTTCATAGCGCCCCGCCAATATCGGAATAGACATTTTCATCATCGTCGTGAAGGACATCTTGGCCGTGCGCCACCGAGAACATAAATCCATTGAAATCCGGCGTATCATAGCGCACGCGGAACAAACGTCTGCCGACAAAATTTTTGTAGTAATCCGCAATTATTTCCCCGCTGAGGGTGCCGTCAACGCTCCGTAACAACTGGCTCGCCGCAGAATCTTTGACCGAGACACCAGCGACCACTGTTGTGTTGGGGAAATCGATTCCCGTGATGCCATCTGTCGCCATTGATCCTTGACCAAACGCGAAGTTGCCCACAAGGTCGTTTTCAAATTCCACCTCCAAGTGGCGGATATTTGTTTTGTCGATTGTATACCCACTTCCCACCGGCGTGTTCAAATTTACAGACGATGTGGAGTTTGGAGTAATCCCCACTTCAAAACGACCACCAATGCCCCATCCAGCCCCAAGGGTGTTTTCATATCTCACTCCTATACGGGAACCAGAGTTGTCGTTGTCAACGGGGAAGTAACTTTGTGAAATCTCGCCGTCATCATACCCCAGATATCCCTGACTTACTTGGCCGTAAAAATCAAACGCACCTCCCGTGTCCATCGTGGTATCTTGGGCAATTGCCGTCCCTGCGAGAACCAGTGCAAACAGTACAGTTGCGGAGAATAGTGGAGTTTTCAGGTTTGAAATCATGAAGTTACATCCATTTTGGCTTTGGGATCTATCCTAACTCAAGTTCCCAAAAATGGCGATATATCGGGAATTTTCAGCTTGCTATAAGTGTATTTCGAACACACCGTATCAAGCTCGCATTAACGTAAGTTACCCTCGTAGCCCTCACAAATGCTTGCACGGGCGCACGTCCGAGGATATGTGCCAAGCATGCATATTTTCCGTGATCACACCTTCATTGACCCCAGGTACCGAGGCGCAAGTATTGCGATTGGAAACTTTGATGGCGTGCATCGCGGCCACCAAAAAGTTATCGATATTGCACGTGCTGCAGCCCCCACGGCCCCCCTTGGAATTCTCACGTTCGAACCCCACCCGCGCCAATACTTCGCCCCCAAAGGCGAGTCTTTTCGCCTGATGAATGCGACCGCCCGCGCCCACCGCTTGGAAAAGCTGGGTGTTGAAAGGCTGTACGAGTTAAACTTCAACGCCTCCCTCTCCAACTTTTCGGCGCGCGCCTTCGCACAAGAAATCCTGTCCGAAGGCATTGGCGCCCGTCATGTCACCGTCGGCGAGGATTTTCGTTTTGGAAAAGGGCGCACAGGGAACGCCATCGATTTGATCGCGTTTGGAAAAGAGTTTGGCTTTGGCGTCACGGTCGTAGAACTGGTTGCGGACGGGGGCGATGAAGTTTCCTCCTCCGCAATTCGTGCGGCGCTAACCGCTGGGCAACCCGAAGTTGCCGCCCGCATGTTGGGCCATTATCATCGTATCGAGGGGCAAGTCATTCGTGGCGATCAACGTGGCCGCGAGCTGGGGTATCCCACTGCTAATATGTCAATCGCCGGCCTGCATCCTCCAAAATTCGGCGTCTATGTTGTACGGGTGGATATTCTTACTGGCTCGTATGCGGGAACATATAGTGGCGCGGCCTCTATGGGGGTGCGCCCAATGTTTGGTGAAAACCTTCCCAACTTGGAAAGCTACCTCTTTGATTTCAAGGGGGATATCTATGGGGAAAATATTTCCGTCGCGCTAATTCAATACTTGCGCCCTGAGGAAAAGTTTGACGGGCTTGAGGTCCTCATCGCGCAAATGGACGCGGACTGTGTTAAAGCGCGGCAAATACTCGCCGCGCTTTAATCAAAACATTCAGGTAGTATAGGTGCCTTCGTAAATTGGCCCGAGCGTGTCAGCGTCAAACAAAGACGAAACCGAAGTGCCATTCCATGTGTTCTGAATTGCTTGGGCGAACATCGGAGCGGTCGGAACAATCCGAATGTTTGTCGCATCGACAACTGGCTTCGTAGGCTGAATGGAGTCGGTAATCACCAAAGATTTCATCACCGAATTGGCAACCCGCTCAACGGCAGGGCCGGACATGACGCCGTGTGTGATGTAGGAATGGACTTCCTTAGCACCGCTTTCCATCAAGACTTCTGCGGCCTTGCAAAGGGTTCCTGCGGTATCCACCATGTCGTCCACGATGATACAGGTTTTGCCCGTCACATCCCCGATCACTTTCATTTCTGCGATTTCGCCAGCTTTTTCGCGACGTTTATCAACGATGGAAAGCGGCGCATTGATCCGTTTGGCCAATTCGCGCGCGCGCGCAACCCCGCCCACATCCGGGGACACGACCATCAATTCATCCATGCGGCCCTTGAATTCATGTTCAATATCAAGCGCAAACACGGGTGAGGCATAGAGGTTGTCCACGGGAATATCGAAAAACCCTTGGATTTGAGTGGCGTGAAGATCGAGCGTTAGAACCCGTTCGATACCGGCTTGGGTAATGAGGTTTGCAACAAGTTTCGCCGAAATAGGGGTGCGCGCCTTGGTGCGGCGGTCTTGACGGGCGTAGCCAAAATAGGGAATGACGGCCGTGATCCGCGCTGCGGACGAGCGCCGCAGTGCATCTGCGATAATCAACAATTCCATCAGATTATCGTTCGCCGGATTTGACGTAGATTGGATGATAAACATATCCTCGCCACGAACATTTTCATAAACTTCGACGAAAATCTCTTGGTCGTTAAAGCGTTCAACGCGTGCGTCGACAAGGCCGACGCTCACACCACGATGCAGCGACATACGGCGTGCAATGGCGGTTGCGAGCGGACGGTTCGCATTTCCGGAGATAAGTTTGGGAGCAGATTTGGTGGACATGGCAGGGGGGTCCCTATTGAAAGTCAGTATCAGAATCATGACGTTGACACGGCTTAACATCTCGCTACCGTCGTGCCAAAGAAAATGCCGCCTTGGAGACCATATATGACTAAAATAGACTACTATTTCGCGACGATTTCCCCTTTCACCTATTTAGCAGGCGCACGCCTTGAGGAAATCGCGAAAAAACACGCGGCGCAGGTCACCTATAAGCCGCTCGACATTATGGCGCTTTTTGCACGCACGGGCGGCACCCCTCCAAAGGATCGCCATCCAAATCGCATGGCATATCGCCTGCAGGAAATCCGTCGCCAAGCCGCGCGCACGGGCCTGCCCACGAATATAAAACCCGCGCATTGGCCCACAAATATGGCCCCTTCGGCTTATGCAATCATTGCGGCCCAAAACACCGGCGGCGATGTCGGCGCGCTTGCCCACGCGTTTACCCGCGCCTGTTGGGCCGAGGAAAAAGACGTGGCCGATGAGGGGGTCATCCGCGCCCTCCTCGCTGCAAATGGGTTCGACCCTGAGTTGGTGAACTCAGGCCTCCTAAGTGGTGCAGAAACATATACTCGCAACCTTGAGGATGCCGTAGAAGCGGGTGCTTTTGGCGCCCCTACCTATGTTGCTGACGGGGAAGTTTTTTGGGGTCAAGACCGTTTAGACGACCTTGATCTCCACCTCGCGGGCAAACTTTAAGTTCGCAAAACATCAAGGAATTGGTCGATCATCTCATGGCTGATCGACCAGTCACAAACAAACCGTGCAATGAGAGGCTCCTCAGGATTCTCCCCGTCTAGGTCGCCGACCATGATGTGATAAACGGCACCCGCCTCTTTGAGTTTTTGATGCGCAGCGCGAGGAAGGGCCGCGAAAATAATATTGGCATCTACAGGTCCGACAAATTCGGCTCCCGCTTTTGCAAGCCCCTCCGCCAGATACGCTGTGTTTTCATTGGCGGAAGTGGCGGACGAAAGCCACAAGTTATCAGTAAGATACGCCAACATTTGCGCCGCAAGGAAACGGTTTTTTGAGAACAAATGCGCGCCGCGCTTTCGGCGCAACTCAAATTCGGCCGCATCGCTGGGGTCAAAAAAGACCGCAGCCTCAACGCCAAGTAATCCGTTTTTAGTCCCGCCGAAGGACAGCGCCTTGACCCCAACTCGCCATGTCATTTCTGCGGGTGTGCATCCCAATGCGGCTATCGCATTCGCAAAACGTGCGCCGTCCATGTGGGTCTTGAGCCCATAGGATTTGGCCAAGCCCGTAATGGCTGCAATTTCGTCCAAGTTGTATATTGTGCCCGCTTCCGTGAGCTGGGTGATTGAAATCGGGCCGCGCTGTGGTCCGTGCACGCCGCGATTGCCTTCGCCCCGAATGGCACTTCCCAGAAATTGCGGGGACATTTTCCCATCAGTCGTCGGAATCAAAGTGAGCTTGGCGCCGCCCGTATAAAACTCCGGCGCGTTGCATTCGTCCTCATGGATATGGGCAACATCACTGCAAAAAATCGTGTCAAACGGTCGCGCTAGACAGGCGAGAATAAGAGAATTGGCCGCTGTCCCTGTGGCCACAAGATGCACGACGGCTTCGGGTGCCTCGAAAATGGTGCGGATTTTGGAGGTCACTTCGGCCATGATCGCGTCGGCACCATAGGGCATGGCAAAGCCCGAATTAGCGTCGAGCAAGGCTTGCATCACTTCGGGGTGGGCCATTCCGGCGTTGTCTGATGCAAAAAACATTAACTCAAGTCCTCAATGATATAGTCTTCCCAATCCTCTTCGGCGACTTCAAATTCGGGAATTGTCCAGCCACGCACAGAGATTCCGGCCGTATGCACGGTTTGTGGATCGCCCGAAACAAGGGGGTGCCAGTCGTTTAATGGCTTACCCTCGTGAAGCAATCGGTACGCGCATGTTGCGGGCAACCAATAGGCGACATCCTTGATCGATTCGGGTTTCAGGGAGACACATTCAGGCACGAATTGTTTGCGAATTTCATACTGACCACATTGGCAACTGTCGTCGTCCAAAAGACGGCATGCAACCCGTGTAAAGGCAACTTCCCCAGTATCCTCGTCTTCGAGCTTGTTGAGGCAGCATTTCCCACAGCCATCACAAAGCGCTTCCCATTCGCGGGAATTCATTTTCTTGAGAGGGATATCTTCCCAAAAATTGGGGCGCAATCCGGATCGATCAATTTTGTTGTTCATAGGCCCCTTCTAGGGAAAGTTGGAGCCCGTGGAAAGAGCCCCAAAATCTTAATGAACATCCCAGTCGTCCTCATTTTCCAACTCCCCCACCGCCGTCCAGTCGACGCGAATGCGTGCAATGCGGGTGTCGCCCCAAGTTTTAAACACAGCGACGAACCCCTCAGTGGACACTTTTTCAGTCGTTAAATCCCCACGTTGATTGGTTGCACTATCAAAATCCCACATGGATATCGAAATTTGAACGACGGGTGGCGTGCGGAAGGCGGTGCTGAAAGAAACCGCCTCGCGATGCTCGCGTTGGCCCTCGCCCGTCCACATATTTCCATCGTGCTGAAAATCCGAAAACAGCACAAGGGAGCCTTGATCAATTCCGAGTTGGTGATTTTGAAAACGCCGCATGAATGTTCCTCAAACTTCTCGGTAGTTTATTGAGAAAAAAGGCCAAGAAAAGGCAAAAGGCCCCACAAATCCTTGCAGGGCCTCTAAAATTCAAAATAAGTTAATTTAAGCCCGTAGGCCAAGCTGGTTCGCCAAAGAAACGATGTCAGCAATCTGTTTTGCAAGAATGTCGATCTGGTCGGCGGGTGCGTTATCGAGAGCCCTTTTGGCGTCGGCAACGATTTCATCGATCATCTCTTGGGTCGCTTCTGATGCGGGCGCGGCTTTTTCGGCCAAAACCGAAGTCGACTTGTCCGAAATTTCGGCAAAGCCACCCGTAACAAGATACTCTTGCGTGCCTGTTTCACTGGCAACTTTTAGGATACCAGGGCGCAGCGTTGTGATCAAAGGCGCGTGGTTTGCCAAAGCTGTGAGATCGCCGTCGGCCGCCGGGATTTGCACCTCGGTTGCTTCATACGATGCCAAGCTACGCTCAGGCGTTACCAGATCAAACTGCAGTTTCTCAGCCATATCGGCCTCCTTCAGAGTTTGTTTGGCGGGCCGGAACCCGCCAAAAACCCGTTACATTAAGCAGCGTCAGCAGCCATTTTCTCAGCTTTTGCAATCACTTCTTCGATGCCGCCAACCATGTAGAAAGCGCCCTCTGGGAGGTGATCGTATTCGCCCGCGACAACAGCTTTAAACGAAGACACAGTATCTTCGAGAGGAACCTGTTTGCCGTCGGCACCGGTGAAGATTTTCGCAACGTCGAAAGGTTGTGACAAGAAGCGTTCAATTTTACGCGCCCGAGCAACGGTTTGCTTATCTTCTTCAGAAAGCTCGTCCATGCCTAGAATCGCGATGATGTCTTGCAGCGATTTATAGCGCTGAAGGATCTGCTGAACCTCTGTCGCAACTTTATAGTGCTCTTCGCCAATAACGAGCGGGTCAAGCAAGCGCGATGTCGAACCAAGAGGATCCACCGCAGGGTAGATGCCTTTTTCAGAGATCGAACGGTCAAGAACCGTTGTCGCATCAAGGTGAGCAAACGACGTGGCTGGCGCAGGGTCAGTCAAGTCATCCGCAGGAACGTACACGGCTTGCACCGACGTAATCGAACCAGCTTTGGTTGATGTAATACGCTCTTGCATCGCGCCCATGTCAGTCGCCAATGTTGGCTGGTAGCCCACAGCGGAAGGAATACGACCCAAAAGTGCCGAAACCTCGGAACCCGCTTGCGTAAAGCGGAAGATGTTGTCCACGAAGAACAGAACATCGGAACCTGTTTCATCACGGAACTGCTCAGCAATTGTGAGGCCTGACAAAGCAACACGCATACGCGCACCGGGAGGCTCGTTCATTTGGCCGTAAACCAGCGCGATTTTCGACTTTTCGAGGTCATCAGGAACGATAACGCCGGATTCGATCATCTCGTGATAAAGGTCATTGCCTTCACGTGTCCGCTCACCAACACCCGCAAATACGGAGAGGCCAGAGTGCACTTTGGCGATGTTGTTGATCAATTCCATGATCAAAACTGTTTTACCAACACCCGCACCACCGAAGAGGCCAATTTTGCCACCTTTAGTGTAAGGCGCGAGCAGGTCGATAACCTTGATGCCTGTTACGAGCATCTCGGAAGACGTCGCCTGCTCATCAAAAGAAGGCGCAGGCTGGTGAATCGCGCGACGCTCTTTCGTTTTGACCGGACCTTTTTCATCAACGGGATCGCCGGTGACGTTCAGGATACGACCAAGTGTTGCGGGGCCAACGGGAACCGAAATCGGCTCGCCAAGGTCCGTCACAGGAGCGCCGCGAACGAGGCCCTCTGTTCCGTCCATCGCAATTGTCCGTACAGTGTTTTCGCCAAGGTGCTGAGCCACTTCAAGGATCAGCTTGTTGCCGTTATTTACTGTCTCAAGAGCGTTCAAAATCTTGGGCAAGTCGCCCTCGAATTTAACGTCTACAACGGCGCCAATCACAGCTGTGATTTTGCCAGTAGCTTTCGCTTTTGCCATTTTGTTTCTCCGGTCCTTTAGAGCGCTTCAGCGCCCGAAATGATTTCGATAAGCTCATTGGTGATGACGGCCTGACGCGAGCGGTTGTACACAATGGTCAGGTCTTCAATCATTTCACCCGCGTTGCGTGTTGCGTTGTCCATTGCAGACATCCGAGCACCTTGCTCAGATGCGCCATTCTCGAGGAGAGCGGCGAAAATCTGTGTGGCCACACCACGCGGCAAGAGATCCGCAAGGATCGCCTCTTCGCTGGGTTCATAATCATAGAGCGTTGATGCTTCGCTCGTTTCTTCAAACGAGGCCGGGATCACCTGTTGTGCTGTTGGCACTTGGGTCACCACGTTTACAAAGCGGCTATAAAAGATCGTTGCGACATCAAATTCACCGACATTAAAGCGGTCAAGAACTTGGGTCGCGATCTTGTGAGCATTGACATAGCCAACACGTTTAACATCGGACAGATCAACGTGGCTGATCATGGAGCCCGCGAAATCGCGTTTGAGCTGGTCACGCCCTTTTTTGCCAACAGTCAAGATTTTGACCGTCTTACCAGCCGCTTGAAGCTCCTGAGCTTTTGCGCGGGCCAGCTTGGCAATAGAAGAGTTGAAACCCCCACAGAGACCGCGTTCAGACGTCATGACCACCAAAAGGTGAACTTGATCTGAACCCGTACCCGTGAGCAGCTTCGGACCGGAGGACGAGCCACCAACCGCCGCAGCTAGGCCACCCAGAACGGAATTCATCCGTTCTGCATAAGGGCGACCAGCTTCTGCAGCATCTTGCGCGCGGCGAAGTTTCGCCGCGGCAACCATCTGCATGGCTTTGGTGATCTTACGTGTCGATTTGACACTTTCGATCCGGTTTTTTAGGTCTTTCAGGTTTGGCATGTATCCAATCCTATCCTAAGGCGAAAATACTAGGCGAAATTAGCAGCGAACTCATCGAGTGCGACACGAATCTTGGCTTCTGCGTCCCCCTTAATTTTGGGGTCCTCATCAGCAATCCATTTCAAGATGTCAGCGTGTTTGCTGTGTAGGTGAGACAAAAGTCCCGCCTCAAAACGTCCCACGTCTTTCACCGCGATTTTGTCCAGATACCCTTTTGTACCCGCCAAGATCAAACAAACGATTTCAGCGTTTGTAAGGGGCGAATACTGAGCCTGCTTCATCAATTCGGTCAGACGCGCACCACGGTTCAGCAATTGCTGAGTTGCAGCATCAAGATCGGAACCAAACTGTGCGAAAGCAGCCATCTCACGGTACTGAGCAAGCTCAAGCTTAACCGGACCAGCAACAGATTTCATCGAGTTTGTTTGAGCGGAAGAGCCAACACGCGAAACCGAAAGACCTGTGTTCACAGCGGGACGGATACCTTGGTAGAACAATTCAGTTTCCAAGAAGATCTGACCGTCGGTGATCGAAATCACGTTGGTTGGAATAAACGCAGAAACGTCGCCACCTTGAGTTTCAATGATCGGCAGCGCCGTCAAAGAACCAGAACCGTTATCTTCGTTTAATTTCGAAGACCGTTCCAAAAGTCTGGAGTGAAGATAGAAAACGTCGCCTGGGTAAGCTTCACGTCCGGGTGGGCGGCGAAGTAAGAGGGACATTTGACGGTAGGACACGGCTTGCTTGGAAAGATCATCATAAACGATCAAAGCGTGGCGGCCATTGTCGCGGAAGAATTCCGCCATCGCAGTCGCAGCATATGGCGCAAGGAACTGCATAGGGGCAGGATCCGAAGCCGTCGCAGCCACAACGATTGTGTATTTGATCGCGCCAGTTTCTTCGAGCTTTTTAACAAGCTGAGCAACTGTGGAGCGCTTTTGACCGATCGCAACGTAAACGCAGTAGAGCTTTTTGCTCTCGTCGTCGCCAGCGGCCTCATTGTAAGATTTTTGGTTCAGGATCGTGTCGAGCGCGATCGCTGTTTTACCTGTTTGACGGTCACCAATGATCAATTCGCGCTGGCCACGGCCAACGGGGATCATCGAGTCAACAGATTTCAAACCAGTCGCCATTGGCTCGTGGACAGACTTACGGGGAATAATGCCCGGAGCCTTGGAGTCCGCAACAGCGCGATTTTTTGTTTTGATCGGGCCTTTGCCGTCGATCGGGTTACCCAGACCGTCAACAACACGTCCGAGCAACTCATCGCCGTAAGGAACGTCCACGATGGAGTTTGTCCGCTTAACGAGGTCACCCTCTTTGATGTCACGGTCAGACCCGAAGATAACAACACCAACGTTGTCAGCTTCAAGGTTCAGAGCCATCCCGACGATACCGCCAGGGAACTCAACCATTTCACCAGCTTGAACATTATCAAGCCCGTACACGCGAGCGATACCATCGCCAACGCTCAATACTCGGCCGACTTCGGCCACTTCGGCGTCTTGGCCAAAGTTTTTGATCTGGTCCTTAAGGATCGCAGAAATTTCGGCAGCTTGGATAGCCATTATCCGACCTCTTTCATTGCGTTCTGGAGGTTAGCGAGCTTAGAGGAGATCGACGTGTCGATCATCTTTGAGCCCATCTTAACGATAAGGCCGCCGATGAGGGATTCATCCACGGCAACATTCACGATGACATCTTTGCCAACTGACGCCTTAAGCGTTTTGGCAAGCGCGTCTGCCTGAGCTTTGGTCAGCTTCTTAGCTGCCGTCACTTCGGCGGTGACTTCCCCCTTCTCATCGGCAATCCGCGTACGCAGAGCCGTGATCAATTGGGGCAGCACGAAAAGGCGACGCTTTTCGGCCATCAGACCCAGCGTGTTAGACACGATAGGCGAGAGTTTCATTGCTTTGGCAATAGCAGTCACAGCGTTGCTTTGCTCGTCACGCGATAACACGGGTGAAGAAATCAAAGTCACAAAATCGTCGCTGTCACTAAGTGCGCTTTCCAACGCGTTACAATCAGCCTCAAGGGCTGGGAGTTTTTTGCCTTCTTTGGCCAAGTCAAAGACGGCCGTGGCATAGCGCGTAGCAATGCCAGAGGAGATCGAAGCTGGTTCGGACACGTCCACCCTTCCGCTAGTCTGGGCCTCCTTCGGTACCCCGCGTTATGCAGGACTTAGTGAGGCAGCCTAAGTAACGCATGTTCACACACGCGTTGAAATCGGCTGTGATGTAGCAGAGCAATTGCCACGTCGCAACACTCTATACGCGTTTGCTCTATATCAATTGGCCCGTGAAACAGGGCTGTGCGCTGACAGCGACAGAAATCTTCGCTTTTTTTCTCACATTGGGACTGTGATTTTTCAGTTTTCCAAGCCCTTTATCTGATTCCATGAATCGGCGCGCTTGACGGTGGCTGCGTCATTTGGCCCCGTACATTCCGAAAAATAGGGGAGAGTCCCGAAAATCCCTTAAATTCCCTCGCCAACAGGTCGCCCTGCGGGCTTTCTGATACCTTCAAAAACCCCCAACGGCCTCTTAAATGCGACAGGCAGGCCGGGACGCGTTGGTGCTTGGATTTGCTTTGTTGCTTCGACGATTAAGACCCCTCCAGCTAAATAGGATGAAATTTTTCGGCCCGTCTTTTCCCAGACAGGCGCGGTTCTGAGCCAAAAACGTTTGCTTGAGGGGGGGGCAAAGAGGGCCGCCCTGTGTCGCTCAGGTAGAAAGTGATGCATTTTGAGTTGTGATTCGAGCTGCATCAACGAATAGGGACGCCCAAACCCAAAAGGCGTGCGATCACTACGAGACCAAAGGCCCGCGCGATTGGGCACGATAAAGAGCGCCTTGCCCCCGGGCCCCAAAACGCGAAAGCACTCCTCAAGCAATGCGGTCGGATGCTCGCTGGTTTCAAGCCCGTGAAGGAGAACGAGCTTGTCGACCGACCCTGTATCTAGCGGCCAGTTCACTTCTTCGCTTAGAACCGAGACGTTCTTTTGCCCTGCAGGCCAAGGCATAACCCCCTGCGGTCCCGGCATAAGTCCGACAATGCGCCGCGCATCGCCCAAGTAGGGTCGCAAAAGAGGCACCGCAAAACCATAGCCCACCACTGTCTGTCCTTTGGCCTCAGGCCAAAATTCAACCACCTGATCGCGAATTGCCTTTTGGGCCGCCCGCCCCAAAGCGCTTCGGTAGTAAAAAGTTTTCAGGTCGCGCACATCAAGGTGCATATCTTTTCCCCTAGGAACGACGGCCAAAATCGGCAAAGCTAACGTAAACCATATCAAAGCGAGCACAAAACGCCATGCCCCTCGAGATTGTCACGATCCCTTGCTTGAAAGATAACTACGCTTATTTAATTCACAATAGCGAAACTGGCGAGACCGCTTTAGTGGACATTCCGGAGGCTGCGCCCATTGAGGCTGTGCTCGCTCAAAAGGGATGGACGCTGACGGATGTTCTGATCACGCATCATCATTGGGACCATATTGACGGGCTTGAGGCACTTTCTGTCGGGAAGGCGCGCATTATCGGCGCCAAAGCCGACGCTCACCGCCTGCCCCCACTCACCTTGGCGGTCGAGGACAGCAGTGTCTTAACGATATGCGGCGAAAGCGTGCAGATTCTCGATGTGTCCGGGCATACAATCGGACATATAGCGTTTTATTTTCGCAAGACCGGCGCGATATTTACCGCCGACAGCCTGATGGTGATGGGATGTGGGCGTTTGTTTGAAGGGTCGCCGGAAATGATGCTCGGCTCCATGGAAAAGTTTGCCAAAATGCCAGATACGACTCTTCTTTATTCGGGACACGAATATACCGCCCACAATGCAAATTTCGCACAAACGGTTGATCCCGAAAACACTGCCCTGATCACCCGTATCACCGAGATTTCAGCGGCGCGGGACGCGGGATTGCCCACGATTCCCTCAACTTTGGGTCAAGAACGTGCGACCAATCCATTTTTACGATATGAAGACGCCCACATTCGCGCTACGCTCAACTTACAGGAGGCCTCGAACGTCGAGGTTTTCGCCGAACTCCGTACGCGGAGAAACGGTTTCTAGGTCCCAACCCGGTGCTTACTACCCCTGCGGTGACCTCAACTTACGACTCGCGCTTGTGCGAGGCCAAACTTGTTGTCCCCGATGAAATCGAAAAAAGGTGATGTGATATCAAAAATCACGCTTTTTCTTAGCTGAAAGGTAACAACTCGGTGTGAAACTGAGAAATATTCGGGAAGTTTGGTGTTTGCTCTTGAAGACTGCGTCAGAAAACCGAAATCTATAAGAACAGGACACCGATACTGGTGTTTGCAATCTCAAAGAAAGGAAAGTGGAATGCCCTCATTTTCCAATACGCTCGAAGCCGCGATCCACAGCGCTCTTGGTTTAGCAAACGAACGTAAGCACGAATTAGCGACATTGGAGCATTTGCTCCTTGCGCTTCTTGATGAGCCTGACGCCATTCAGGTGATGCGCGCCTGTAATGTTGACCTCGATATACTGCGCGCCACATTGCTTGAATTCATCGAAGACGACCTCTCTTCGTTAGAAACAAGCGTCGAAGGCTCCGAAGCCGTCCCAACGGCGGCCTTCCAACGCGTCATTCAGCGCGCGGCCATCCATGTTCAATCTTCGGGTCGCACCGAAGTGACAGGGGCCAATGTCCTTGTTGCGATTTTCGCCGAGCGCGAATCTAATGCGGCCTACTTCCTCCAAGAACAAGACATGACTCGCTATGACGCCGTAAATTACATCGCGCATGGTGTGGCTAAAAACCCCTCCTACGGCGAAGCACGGCCCGTTACTGGCTCCCCTGAGACCGATGAGGACATCCCGCTCGCAGAGGAAGGCGATTCCAAAGACAGCGCACTTGCCAAATATTGTGTCGACTTGAATGCGAAAGCAGCCAAGGGCGAAGTCGACCCTCTGATTGGTCGTGCTCATGAAGTCGAACGTTGCATTCAAGTATTGTGCCGTCGTCGCAAGAACAACCCGCTTTTGGTGGGCGATCCTGGCGTGGGTAAAACAGCGATTGCAGAAGGTTTGGCCCGCAAGATTGTCAAAGGCGAAACGCCCACAGTTTTAGCGAATGCTACTATTTATTCGCTCGACATGGGCGCGCTCTTGGCCGGCACTCGCTACCGCGGCGACTTTGAAGAACGCCTCAAAGCCGTCATGACCGAAATGGAAAACCATCCAGACGCAATTCTATTCATCGATGAAATCCACACAATCATCGGGGCTGGAGCGACGTCTGGTGGCGCTATGGACGCGAGCAATTTGCTTAAACCTGCGTTGCAGGGCGGAAAATTGCGCTGCATGGGGTCAACCACCTTCAAAGAGTTCCGTCAACACTTTGATAAGGACCGCGCGCTTTCACGCCGGTTCCAAAAGATCGACGTAAACGAGCCAACAGTTCCAGATGCGATCAAAATCTTACAAGGGTTGAAGCCCTATTTTGAAGAACATCACGATGTGCGCTTCACCTCGGACGCGATCAAAACTGCAGTCGAACTTTCGTCGCGCTACATGGCCGATCGCAAGCTTCCGGACAAAGCAATCGACGTGATCGATGAAGCGGGTGCCGCACAGCATCTGATTCCAGAAAGTCGTCGTCGCAAAACTATTGGCGTCAAGGAAATCGAAGCGGTTGTCGCAAAAATTGCCCGCATTCCCGCCAAGAATGTGTCCAAAGATGACGCCGAAATTCTGCGCGATCTTGAAAAGGGACTAAAACGGGTTGTCTTTGGCCAAGATCCAGCCATCGAAACGCTCGCGTCCGCGATTAAATTGTCTCGGGCGGGACTGCGCGAACCCGACAAGCCCATCGGGAACTATCTGTTTTCGGGACCTACGGGTGTAGGTAAAACCGAAGTTGCCAACCAACTTGCGGATATCCTTGGTGTTGAACTCCTTCGGTTCGACATGTCCGAATATATGGAGAAACATGCGGTTTCCCGTCTAATCGGCGCCCCTCCCGGATATGTCGGTTTCGATCAAGGCGGCATGCTCACGGATGGCGTAGACCAACATCCACATTGCGTCCTGCTTCTCGATGAAATCGAGAAGGCGCATCCGGATGTCTTCAACATCCTGCTTCAAGTGATGGACCACGGCAAACTGACTGACCACAACGGGCGCGCGGTGGATTTCCGCAACGTGATCCTGATCATGACGTCAAATGCGGGGGCCGCTGATCAAGCCAAAGCTGCCATTGGATTTGGCCGAGACCGACGAGAAGGCGAGGATACCGCTGCGATTGAACGCATGTTCACTCCAGAATTCCGTAACCGTCTTGATGCCATCGTCAGCTTTGCGCCGTTGGGCAAAGAGATCATCCTGCAAGTGGTCGAAAAATTCGTTCTACAACTTGAGGCCCAACTCTTGGATCGAAACGTTGCAATCGAACTAACGCGCCCTGCTGCAGAATGGCTCGCCGAAGCTGGCTATGACGACAAAATGGGAGCACGACCACTTGGTCGCGTGATTCAAGAGCATATCAAGAAACCCTTGGCCGAGGAATTGCTCTTTGGAAAGCTGGTCAAAGGTGGTTTGGTGAAAGTCGGAATTAAAAATGGAAAAATTGATCTTCAGGTTTTCAAGCCCGAAGCCCCTAAACTTTCCTCTAAAAAGCCTCCGCTTCTTACAGCAGAATAATGCAGTCCTTTAAAGGTTAATTCTCTAATCCTCAGCCATCCCCGTGATGGTTGAGGAGCAGTTTTTATAATTTTTGCGTAGCTTGGACTAGTTGCGTTTACATTCCAGACTCCCAACGCCTTGTGCGGCCTTTCATTCGAAAGCCAATGGGCTTTTACCGCCCAGTGCAGCGTACTGTCTTCTTGGGGTTTAGAAATGAAAGATTGCGCCTTCAGCGTGCCGTCTGGTTTCCCAGCGTTTGAACCAAATCATTCTGGCTTGAGCTATTTGAAGAACGTCTCAACCGTGGATTTCCCATTACAATTGCCTTTGCCACTCATCAACTCCCCTTTCTCGCATGCTTACCTGCACGGGAGGGGAGACTTCGAAGCCATGCATTTTGGCAGCCATTTCTGATAATCTGGTGTGGATGCCTCGTTTTATGCAAGAGATATTCCGACGGTTTGAACATGTTATCGGGTACGGTAATGTGTCAGACCTCAGTTTGCGGCGTTTCGCATGCCGCGGGCCAGTATAGTGATGCGGAGATTAGGTGCGAATCAATACTGCGAATTCGATACTCTTAGCTCCACACTGGTTTTCCATGCTTTGATCTAGTCGATCATTTGTTCTTACGGTCTCGGTGTCTTTCTCACATCTGCTCAAGTCATGTGTCCTTTAGCTGCTTGTTTCTTTTACCGCCCATCGGATCTTGGCCATTGCACTGAAAGGGCCAAGGCCCGCTGCCGTTTGCAGCCATATCGTTTTTGGATCAGATTGAAGTTGTCCGGCAAATTCGGACAGTGTGCTAAGGTGTATCCAACAACGCCGATAGGATACAAAAATGACGAAAAGACGCAGTTTTTCGGACAAGTTCAAAGCTACGGTGGCGCTTGAGGCGCTGCATGGAGACAGGACGGCGCAATAGATGGCCTGACTAGGGGCGTTCTCGGACAAGATCAAGAAAGCGGAAGAAAATGAGGCCGAGGTCAAAGAACTTCATGCGAAGATCGGGAAGCTGGCGGTCGAAAATGATTTTTTTCACAAAGACTGAAGCGATGAGCCCGAGTGAACGCTGAGAAATGATCAACCGAGACCGCACAGATTTGAGCCTGACAAAGCAGCGCAAGCTGCTAAAAGTCAGCCGGTCATCCCTGTATTATGCCCCAGTCGGGGTGAATGCAGCGACATTGGAGCTGAAGAATGAAATCGACCGCGTGTTCACGAAATATCCGTTCTTCGGCAACCGGCAGATCGCGGCCTACTTGCCGAGAAATGGGTTCCATTCGGGTCGCCATCGCGTGCGGCGGCTGATGGGTTTGATGGGGCTGCAAGCGATCGATAAAGGGCCAATTACCAGCAAAAAGCACCCTCAACACCGGATTTATCCCTTTCTGCTACGGAAGTTAGAAATCACGCGGCCGAACCACGTTCTCCTCTCGGGCATGTAAACATGCTGCCGGGCGACGGGTGCAGCTACATCACTTACATTCCAGTGCGGCGTGGGTTCTTGTATCTGGTGGCGATTATGGATTGGGCGACACGCAAGGTGCTGGCTTGGGGGGTGTCGAACACGTTGGATGCCCGCTTTTGTGTTGACGCTTTGAACGAGGCCATCGCAAAATACGGCAAGCCCGAGATCATGAATACCGACCAAGGATCGCAGTTCACGGGGTCCGTCTGGGTCACAACCTTGACCGATGCTGACGTCAAAATCTCGATGGACGTACGGGGATGTTATCTCGACAATATCTTCATCGAACGGCTGTGGCGGTCGCTCAAACAGGAGGCCATATATCAGCACGAATTGCAGGACGGTTTCCAAGCCAAACGCGTGATCAAAGATTGGATTGGTTTCTACAACTCCGAGCGGCCTCATACGGTCCTCGACAAACGATCACCAAACGACACATTCTTCGACACAGAACGAACCCATAAGGCCCCATGAGACCGACCAGATTAAATCTTAGCTGAGCCGCAAACCTGTCCTAAAAATCAGGACCACTTCAGATTTTCGACTCATCCTTCAGGCGTCGCTTGATAACGATAATTCTATCGATGCTGGTACTGAGTTGATTCAGATGTACAGGCAATCCCCCCCAAATAGTTGTGTTCAAAAGTAGAATTTTCTCGGCAAGATATCTAAGGAGATTTTTGATGAAGACAGCTATATTTAGCAACCTACAGATCGTGGCCATGATAAAATAGAACCGGCCACTCTAGAAGATATATGCCGAGATGAGCATGCAGAACGACTTGCTGAGTGGATGAAAGCATGAATGCCATGCGCTCGAGTGGGTGTCGAACTTGGGAAAAAAGGTGCTGAAGTCATCTCGAAGACGGGAGATGGCGATGAATGGGATCAGTTTTGCGCTGGCCTGCCGAGAATTCCAGATAAGCGAAACCTGTTAGCGGTACTGCACGGGTCTGGTCTTATCACGTTAACGTTCGGGTCATTCAGTTTATTTAGACAGCTTTTCGTTCGAAGGCCAAGGGGATTTTGCCACCTAACGACGAATGTTGTCGCCGTGGATTGTAGAACCCATTGATATACTGGAATATATCCCCTTGGCCTATGTGTCTGCTTTCCCAACAGTTTCGGCAGATCAGCTCTGCCTTGAGTGATTTGAAGAACGTTTCAACCAAGGAATTGTCCATTGCCCGGCAGGATTGCGCGCAGCATGGTCCCCAGATCATATCCTAAACGCCTCGACCTGAACACTTCCCTCTCCTCGCTCAACAAGTGGACTTCCTAACGAAGGCGTTCGGTCTTTTTCTCGACGCCTTCCTGTGGTCCGGGCATTTGAACATCGTCCTAGTACTTTTGAGCCACTTGTTCAGGGTCGAAAGACTTACGCCCAAATCAGATAAAACTTGAGGCCGCGTTAGGCCGCTGGTCGTTGCGATACACACAGCATCACGGCGAAACTCGTCTGTGTCTCGTCGCTAGTCGCAGGCAAACCCAGTACGAACGAGACCGTAATTAGACCGTGACAAGACCAAATCTGCAATGAAAGGAATACGACAATTGGCTTCACACTTTAGTATCTCTAGATTTCGAGAGCTCAGTTTTCTGGGCATGTGCCTCACTGTAAAATAACGGAAGAAAATGTCGTGGTACATGTCGTCGGCCCTGTGAAACAAGTTGCCCTGATTGTTTTTGTCACCTTTCTAGCAGTGTCGCGCTTCCACATCTGCACTTTGACTACACCAAAACGGCAACGCTAAAGGAAACATGCGGGGTGGCGCCTCAAATTGGAAAACAACACCGTCAGAACTTGCGGTGTCAGGCAGGGCAGAAATGCAGGAGGACAGATAGTCTCTACAAATACTACACATGACCAGCGTGCAGTTGAGTCGCCAGAAATCGTATAAAGCCCCTAGAAAAGTGCAGTACCCGCGCAATCTAGCGGGATCAAACTCAGCAGTCATTATTCCAAGCGGTGAAACAAACTCGGTCCTTAAATATTCGCAAGTACATGCGGGCTTTTCGATGGCTCCCAAAACACCCCAAGGCGGCCAGTCTTTTAGGTAGTTTTTTCTCCGAAACCCGCGAGAAAGGGATGCATCTTTATTTGATATCATGTTTTGCGGCCAAGCCAATTTGCGGAAGATCCTAGCCCGTGCCTGCAGCGTCGGAAAGTTGACAGAGGCCAACGCCGAAAAATGGCATACAGGAAAACACCCAAACCGCGATACTGTTCAGTGGGGTAACAAAAATCTAGATCGAGGGAAGCTCGTTTTGAACCTCACCTATTTCTCGGTAAATTTGAGTTCAATTCGCCGATTTTGTGCGCGGGCTTCAGGCGTGTCATCAGTGTTGACAGGTTGGTATTCGCCGAACCCATTTGCCGCGAGACGGCTGGGCGGAATATCCAATGCGTCGACCAAGTAACGTACCACAGATAAGGCGCGTCCTTGTGACAACTCCCAATTATCGCTGTATTTCCCGTTGCTCAAAAGGGGTGTGTCATCCGTGTGGCCATCCACGCGTATAACCCAATCGATTTCCGGGGGAATCTGATCGACGACGGACCTCAAGATCGCCGCGACTTTCGCAACCTCGCCCTTGCCTTCCTCAGAAAGTTCGACTGCGCCAGTTTCAAACAAAACCTCGGAAGAGAATACAAACCGGTCGCCGTCGATACGCATTCCTTCCTGCGTACCCAAAAGATCGCGCAGTCGACCAAAAAACTCCGAACGGTATCGTGCCAAATTTTTTGTTTCGGCCTTGAGAATTTCCGCTTCGGCCTCGAGTCGCTTGCGCTCCGCCTCTTCAAGAGCGCGGCGTTTTTTCTCTTCGCTCGCCACACGGGCAAGGGCTTGATTGAGTTGTGAGCCTAAGGCCTGAAGCTGTATTTTGGACTCGCCATCAATTGCCGCGGAAGCATCCAACACGCTTTGCAACGAACCTAATTGAGCGCGCAACTGCGTAACCTGCTCATTCAAAACAGCCATTTTTCTCTGACTTTCGGCGGATTCAGCTTCCTTCGCCGAAAGCCGATCATTCGCAACTTTGAGCAATGCGCTGCGCTGTTCGGCTTCTGTCATGATTGTGTTGAGGTTTGCATCAACTTCGCTTTTTGCGGCTAATGCCGCCAAAAGGCGTTTTTGCATATCGTCTTCATCCGCGCCCGATTGAGCCAACTTCTCCTGCAGGAGCGCCAAAGAAGCCTCTGCATTGGCCAGTTTTGCTTTGGTATTCTCTAGGGTGTCATCAGAGTTTTGGCCCGCCAACAAAGCCGCAGCCAATTGAGTTTCCAACGTTTGCGCTGCCGCCCCCTGCGCGCTCAAGCCTTTATCGGCGAGAATTTTTGCGGCCAGCGCTGCCGCTAAACGTTCATCCAAATCGCCACGCGCATCATTTGCGGCGGCAAGCAATGTGAGCGTATCCTCGGCCTCTTGCCGCTTTGCCTCAAGAGCCAAACTCATCGCGGTTATCTCATCGTCGGCATTCGCCAATCGATCCCGCAACGCTTGGGCCGCGGCCGCTTCCGCCAAACGCGCGGCTTCTTCCTCGGACAATGCTGTCGCTGCAGTATCAAGTCTGAGTCGCAAAGCCTCGGCCGTGGCTAATTCCGCAAGCCTTGCAGCTTCCACTGCGTCCAGCTTGGATTGGGTTTCCAAAAGCCCGCCCGACAACCCTGCATTCAAGGTTTCTTGCTCCGTAAGCCGTGCCAAAGTTTGTGCTAAACTCGTTTTTTCGCGCGCGCTTTCAACTTGTAGATCCGCGATAAGCGCCTCTAGAGCCTCGCGCTTTGCAGCGGCAAGTCTGGCGGCCTCCGCCCCTTGATCGACTTCTTCACGAACACTCGCGAGTGCCAATTGCAACGCTTCCTGTTCGGAAATCAGCCGTGCTTTCTCTTGCTCGGCTTCACTCAATGTTGTTGCCAACGCCGTGCCATCCGCCAGAGCCTTGTTCCGTTGCGCCAACAACGTCGCAACTTGCGCCTCAAAGCTGGCAATTGCGGCCTTGCGCGCAGAAATTTCCACCGATTGCGCATCATTTTGCACTGTCAAAGACGCGATCATACTCGCTTGAATATCTGCCGCATCGCGGGCATCGAGCAGGTTTGAAGAAAGTCGAACGACTTCACTTTGCAATTGTTGGTTGGTTGTTTGCTCAAGACCCAAGGCTTCCGCAAGACTTAGAACCTGCGACGTGAGTTCATCAAGTTCTGTCTCCTGTCCAGAAATTGTCTCGCGCAGGACCGATTGAACCACCATGAAAATGGTGAGGACAAACATTAACACAAGCAAGAGGGCCGTCATCGCATCCACGAAACCGGGCCAGATCGACCCTTGAAAACGTTGCCCTGTGCGCCGACTTAAGGCCACAACCTACCCCTCTTGTGACGGCGCCGTCGCCGCCCGAATTACATTGGTCAAACCTGCAATATCCGTGCGTAAATCCGAAATCGACTCCTGACGACCTGCGCTTATTTCCTCAAGGATACGCAGCAATTGAACGTCGATTGAGCGCAAACGCATCCGGCTTTCCGCATCGGAATTCCCTCCACCAGACCCCACCTCGTCCTCATTAGATTGTAGGGTTTCGATCAACCGCTCTTGCCCCTGCAGCATACGCTCAATTGCCGAATTTTCTGGGCCGCGCTCTATGTTCCTCGCAAGACTTTCAACTGCCGTGGTTAGGGTGCCAATCCGCTCATCTACAAGGGTGCGGTTTGCCTCGGATTGTGTGAACATTGCGCGCATCGCTTCCATATGGTCAGCCATATGTTCAAACACAACCGCGGTATGGCCTGCGTCGCCGCCGCTCTCGCTTTCTCCTGAAGAAAAACCAAGCCGAGTAATCGTTGAAAGCCACTCTTCCAACTCGCGATAAAAGCGATTTTGACCGTGGCCAGCAAAAAGCTCCAAAAGCCCAACAACAAGAGAGCCCGCGAGCCCCAAAAGCGAACTCGAGAACGCCGTCCCCATGCCGCCAAGCTGGGCCTCAAGCCCCTTCATAAGTTTTTCAAAAACCTTAACGCCCGTATCGCCTTCCTGTGGCGCGAGGGATCGGATGGTGTCGACTACGGCAGGAACCGTGGTGGCCAAGCCGTAAAACGTTCCTAAAAGTCCCAGAAAAATCAAAAGGTTAACGATATAACGCGTTATGTCCCGCGCCTCATCAATGCGGGTTGCAACGGAGTCTAGAATGGAACTGCTTGATGTCGAACTAATCTGCATCCGCGCGCCGCGTGATCGTAAAAGTGCCGCAAGGGGCGCGAGCAAACGCGGCGGCGTCACAATCTCGTGCCCGGCACGGTTGACCACGAAACCTTCGATCCAATTCACAGAGCTATAGAGCTGAATGACTTGCCAAAAGCATGCCAAGACCCCGATGAAGAACACAAAGCAAATGAACCCGTTTAGCCACAAATTCGCGAGGAAAAGCGGCAATATGCGTGGTAACGCAAACCATGCCCCAACCATCATGATGGCCAGAACCACACTCATAAGAGTAATTTGGCGGGTAGGCAGGGTAAATTCCGGCTCGGCCTCGCGATCTATAAAGTCCATTTGGACATCCTGACGCTGTTTTTGTTGTGTTTAGAGTAAGGGCAAGCTGCCTGATTTACTAGAAATTTATCAATAATCACTCGATTCGCCGTCCCCTTTGTCAACCTGTGCTACCAACCATTCCATATCCGCGTCAACGATCCCTAATTCACGCAAATGCTCGGCAGTATTTTTCAGGTATTCCACGTTGGGGCCCATTACCCCGTGCGAACGCGCGATCACTTGCGCTTGTTTTTGCAAATCAATCCCACCACAATACTGGTTGTTCTCGCGGTTGATAACGTAGGTCACGGCGGTTACGCGCCGCCCATCGTCAAGGTCCATCGGTAATTCGACTTCAAGATAGGCCGAAGAAATCAACTCCCGTTCCCGCAGGTATTCAAGGGCATCGGCCGCGTCTTGTGCGGCAACCTCAAACCCTAACCCAAGGCAACTGGAAGCCTCGTCCCGATCCAAAGCCAGCACAAGTCCAGGGCTCTCAACAGTTCCTCGATAGTGAATGGACCACATGCAAAAACTGCGCTGGTACCCCGAGAGTCGGGCGACTTGGCGGTTTTTGTACTTAAAACCAGGCCTCCACATCAGAGAGCCATAGCCAAAAACCCAAAGGGGCGTGTCCGTCATTGCACTGGTCCTTTCTCGCTCCCCCTTATAAACAACAGACAGTATATGTTTGAAAGGGCAGATATGCGGTTTTTTGTTTGGCTTTTGGCTATCGTGTCGATTCTCTGGGGCGGCTATTGGTTTGTCGGCGCGAATGCGGTGGAAAAAGCGGCAGTTTCAGCCATTGAAGACGCCACAAAGGCGGGGAATTCAATCTCGTATTCCAACTTGAATACGGCGGGTTTCCCAAACCGATTTGACACGACAATCAAGGATATCGATGTTTTCACGCTTTCGGGGCTTCGATGGAAAGCTGCTTTTTTCCAAATCTTTGCCTTGAGTTATAAGCCCTATCACATCATCGCCGTCTGGCCACATGAACAACTGATTGAATATCAGGGTATCTCGGCACAGATTTCAACGTCGGACCTTCGGGCAAGCCTCGTTGTAAAACCCAACTCCACTCTGGCGCTCAACCGATTTCAATTGACCGGCGAGGACCTTAAAGTTGTCTTGAACGCGGGCACGACCTATCGATCGCGCGCGATTTCGGCGGCTTCTCGTCGAGGTATTCTGCCCTTTTCTCATGATTTTTCAGGGAAGATGTCTGATGTCTCTCTGCCATCGATAATGGATCCGACAGGTACCGTTTCGATTGAAACCGTGGTGCTTGACACCAATCTGGAATTTGACGCTGCCCTTGGTCGAGGCGAAGTGCCCGCGAAACTCACAGCACTCACCCTCAACCAGTTTGCGCTCTCACAAGGGCAAGTGAATATCACTCTTTCTGGTGCGCTCACCTTTGATTCTGAAGGTTTCGCAACGGGTTCGCTCACGTTTTCGACGCCTAACTGGGAAGATGGGTTTGCGATGCTGGACGGGCTTGGTGCAATCCCCGATGAACAATCGCATATGGTTACAACGGTGTTAAAGGGACTCGCAACCACAAGTGGTTCCGCAACCGATATTCATGCGCCCATCACGGTAAATCGTGGAAATATCTTTTTGGGCTTCATACCCCTTGGCTTTATCCCGCCGTTCTAACGGCTATTTGCAATACGATCCGCTGCGATATTTGGCGGTATCAAAATGGAAATGGTCACGATGAAAGCTATTGGCGGAAGGGCCGAGCACTGTCCCGAAGGGGCCGCAGGCGGATTTATGCATGGCGCGTAAAAGCTTGCCTTGAGCCTTGCTGTTCCACCCTTTTAGGACCGAAATTGAGACGCCATTTGCAAGAGTGATACCGGAAATATCGACGGCTTTACCTTTGCCGTGCTCTGAAATTCTTTTGCCTTTTTGGTTATTGCGCGTGCGACAGCTATACCCCGAAATAACGTCAATGCGTGCGACCCCGCCGCCAAGGCGTCCGACGGCGGGTTTTACGCCTTTTTCCACCCAATTGTGCAATGTTATGGCTGTATTGCAATCCATTGTGGCGGCTCTCGAAAGGGGAATGCCCGCGACGGAAGTTACGGATACAGGATTTTTAACACCGCAGCCTTTGATTTTTCCCGGAATGGCACTCATGGTTTGGCCGCGAATTCTGCTGCTTCCACAAATTGATCCCTTATTGCTGGTCGGGACGGATTGTGGCGCTTTCACTGCTGCGAGCGTCACAACTTCTTGCTGTGTCGTTGCGCGTGATTTCGTAACGATACGCCCCTCAGGCCGTGACAAAGGTCGCAGCGAATGTTCAACGGCGGATTTTGACGCGACCATTGTGACAGTGGTCTTTGTGACAACTTTGGTCATAGGAATTGATTTTTTCAAGGGGGCGGTTCCCCCAAGTGCAACGGGCCGCGGAACGGGGCGTACGGAGGCACTGTAATAGACGGGAACCAGCATCAACCGCGGTTCCGACGACACGGGCGACGTCTTAGAAACCACCCCTTCGGTCGGACGAGAAAGAGGACGAAGCGACTGTGTTGGAGCATTGGCAATACTGACCACGGGTGCACTGGCCAACAATGCGACAAGTACTCCTGCTCCAAGTAACTTCATTTTACGTCCTTTTTACCGCGCCCAAAATTTGGGGCGTCCGTATCCTGCCCTGCTTCGATAATACCACGTCGGATGGCGCGTGTATGCGTAAAATAATCGAACAAATGTTCGCCATCACCGGTTCGAATGGCGCGTTGGAGCGCAAACAGTTCCTCGGTGAAGCGCCCAAGGATTTCAAGCGTGGCTTCTTTGTTATTGAGGAACACATCGCGCCACATGGTCGGATCACTTGCGGCGATGCGGGTAAAATCGCGAAAACCTGCCGCCGAGTATTTAATCACTTCGCTGTCGGTAACACGTCGCAGATCGTCGGCAACCCCCACCATTGTATAAGCAATGAGGTGGGGCGCGTGGCTGGTTACGGCGAGGACAAGATCGTGGTGCTCTGCGTCCATTTCCTCAACATTTGAACCCACACCTTCCCACAACGCGCGCAATTGCGCGATGGCGGCAGCATCGGAGTTTTCGACGGGAACAAGCAAACACCAGCGATTATCAAAGAGTTCGGCAAAGCCCGAACGCGGGCCGGAGTGCTCTGTCCCTGCAAGAGGATGGCCCGGAATGAAATGCACGCCCTCTGGAATATGGGGACCAACGGAGTCGATAACCGCACGTTTCACAGAGCCAACATCCGTAACGGTCGCACCCTTTTTCAAATAGGGAGCAATCTCCTGTGCGACGGATTCCATTGCGCCTATCGGCACGCAGAGCACAATAAGGTCCGCCCCTTCACAAGCTGCGGCGGCGCTGTCACAAACTTCGTCGCACAAACCGATTTCACGCGCAGTATCGCGTGTTTCTTGGCTACGCGCATATCCCTTCACTGTACCAGCAAGATTGGCGCGTTTCATCGCCCAAAAAAGCGACGAGGCAATCAAGCCCAATCCAATGAGGGCGACCTTGCCGTAAATCGGTGCGCTCTGAGGTGCCGATCCGCTCATTGCGGGCCTTCAATCGTCGGTTCGGAAAGGACTGCGTTAAAAAAGTTGGAAATGGTGTGCGCGACACGGCGGCAAGACGCCTCATCCCCCACGGTGATCCGCAGGCAATTTGGCAATCCATAGGCTGCGACCTGACGCACAATCAGCCCCTCATTTGCGAGGGCCTGATTACAAGCTTCGGCCTGCTCTTCATCGGCAAAACGCGCTAAAATGAAATTGGCAAAAGATGTATCGCAATCAATCCCAAGCTCCAACAAAGCTAAGGTGAGCCATTTGCGCATCCGCGCGTTTTCTTTACGGCATTTGTCGACAAAACCGACATCACGTACTGCGGCCTCGGCCGAAGCAAGCCCCGCCGACGAAAGGTTAAAGGGACCGCGAATACGGTTAAGAACGTCGATCACGTGGCGTGGACCATAGCCCCAGCCAACCCGCAATCCACCAAGCCCGTAGATCTTGGAAAATGTGCGCGTCATCACGACATTGTCGAGTTTATCAACCAGCGCTGTGCCGCCGTCGTAGCCCTCAACATATTCGGCATAGGCGCCATCAATCACAAGAAGGGCTTTCTCAGGAATACCTGCCGCCAACCGCGTCATTTCACGACCAGTGATCATCGTTCCCGTTGGGTTGTTCGGGTTCGCGATAAAAACTAGTCTGGTCTTGGCCGTACAAGCGGCAAGGATCGCATCCACATCCGCAACACGCTCTTTTTCGGCAACTTTCACGGGCGTTGCGCCCACAGCAAGAGTCGAAATCGGATACATCAAAAAGCCATGTTCCGTGTAAACCACTTCGTCGCCTGGCCCGGCGTAGGCTTGGCACAAAAAGGTAATAACCTCATCCGAACCCGCGCCGCAAATGATGCGATCCGCGTCCAAATCATGGATTTGCGAAATGGCGGTACGCAGATCGATGTGGTCGGAAGAAGGGTATCGATTGAGGCTGTGCATTTCGCGCGCATAGGCCACTTTTGCCGCATCTGATGCCCCCAACGGGTTTTCATTCGAGGACAGTTTCACCACATGCTCCATGCCCTCTACTGCGGATTTCCCCGATTTGTAGAGTTCAATTTGCAAAATACCTGGCTGTGGCTGGATAGTGGCACTCATAATAGGCTCCCCTTATGGGCTGGTTCTAGCGAGCCAGCCCAAGCTTTTCCATACGCAAATTGCAGCTAGAGCAAAGGTAAGTGGAAAACTTGACGATTGTGGGAAGGCGTGGCCGCGGGGCCACTATTCTAGCTTGCGCGCTTTACGCCTGGCACAAAGCGCGCGGTCGCTGCGTCAGCTTGGTAATATGCCATGTATTCTTGTGCATTCTCCGCCAGTTCGATCACGCTGTGAATGACTTTATGTACAGTTTCATCCGCCATCAAATAGCTGAAATTCAGACGCACCCAGCCCGGTTTACTCAGTTCTTCCCCTCCCCGAATAGCTGCAAACAAAGCCTCAGACTCCGGACGTTCAATCCCCAATAATCGATGCGCATACGGGCCAGCACAGGCACATCCGCCACGCGCCTGGACGCCATAGACGTCGGACAACATCCGCGTGAACAATTGCTGGTGGATCGGCGCACCCTTTGAATCCGTAATACACAGACTGAAAATTGGCAGCCGCTTTGCGGTCATATTCCCCAAAACTTCGATTTGTGGATGCGCCAAAAATGCGGCCATCGCTGCGGAACAAAATTTCGTTTCACGCTCTGAAATCAGAGCATAGCCTACGCGCTCCTTGACCAAAAAAGCGAGGGCTGCGCGGATATCACCGAGGACATTCGGCGTTCCAGCCTCTTCGCGCGCCTCGACCTTCTGAGAATATGCGTGCGCCCAAGGCGACACAAAATCAACCGTCCCACCTCCGGGACGGCTTGGCTTATCCCGCACAACACTGGCGCGACGGAGCACCAAAATACCCGACGACCCCGGACCTCCCGCAAATTTATGCGGTGATATTACCACGGCATCCTTGGCCAAATCCCCCTGCCCCATATCGATCGAAACATAGGGGCCAGCGCCAGCATAATCCCAAACAGCCAAGGCTCCGTGCGATTTAAGCAGCCTTGTCGTTTGTTCGTCGTCCGTTAAGATTCCGGTTACGTTCGACGCCTTTGAGAACGCCCCAATTTTGAGGTCGAAATCGGCATAGGTTTCGAGAGCCTTTTCCAAATACGTAAGGTTGGGACCACCAGTGCTTGCCTCGGGAATCTCTACGACCGTTGCCGCAGATTCACGCCATGGGAGGATGTTCGAGTGATGCTCATAAGGACCAACAAATACGACGGCTTTCTTGACTTCATTCACGCCAAGCAGGGACACAAGCTGGTTGATCCCCGCAGTCGCCCCCGATCCGGAAAACACCACAGCACAGTCGGGACCTGCCCCCGTCAATCGAGCGATCTCCGCCCGTGCTGCCGCGCGCAATTTTGTCATATACGCCCCGCAATAGGACGCCTCCGTATGCGAATTTGCGTAATATGGCAGGACTTCCTCAAGCATAAAACTTTCGACTTGTTGCAAGGCACGTCCCGATGCCACGTAGTCAGCATAGACCAGCGGCACGTCGCCATTGAGGCCCGGAATCATGATGCCCTCCCCGATCAAACCATTTCGGAAAGCGGCAATCGGGTCTGAAAAATCTATGGCATGCTTAAATGAGGTGAGTGGCATTATACTTCCTTACTACTTAGCCAACAAATACCCCATGATTGCGGCACATTTTACCCAAAATTCATTGCGTTTTCATAGTTTTTTGTGTCAAATGACACATGATTACAAAAAAATTAGATCAAATAGACCGCCACATCCTTGCAGAATTGCAACGCGATTCGACGCTTTCCCAGCGCGCGATTGCCGAAAAAGTAGGCCTATCGCAAAATGCGTGCTGGCGGCGCATTCAGGCCATGACGCAGGACGGTGTCTTGCATGGCGCGACCGCGCGGATTGACCGGCGCAAACTCGGCCTCACGCTCGTGGTTTTCGTTATGCTGCGCACGCGTCATCACTCAGCGGAGTGGTTGCGAGACTTCAGACGCCACGTGCTGACCATTCCAGAGGTTGTGGATTTTCACAGAATTGGCGGCGATTACGACTATCAACTCAAGGTCGTGACCGAGAGTATGGATACCTATGATAAGGTTTATCAACGCTTGATCGAGGGGGTCGAACTGGATGGCGTCACCAGTTATTTCGCGATGGAAAGCATCGCCGAAGGGCGCGCCCTTCCCCTGTAGAAAGCAAAAAGGGCCACCCGAAGGCAGCCCATTTCGTATACTCTGGTGTGGCGAAGATTAGTTCTTCGCGTAGAATTCCACAACAAGGTTTGGTTCCATAACAACTGGGTAAGGAACATCGCCAAGAGTTGGCGTGCGAACGAATGTCGCTGTCATTTTGTTGTGATCTACGTCCATGTAGTCAGGCACATCGCGCTCAGACAATTGTGTGGCTTCGATGACAACTGCGATTTGACGCGAACGATCACGTACGGCAATCACGTCGCCTTCTTTAACGCGGTAGGACGGGATGTTAACCTTGTTGCCATTCACTGTGACGTGGCCGTGGTTCACGAATTGACGCGCAGCAAAAACTGTTGCAACGAATTTCGCACGGTAAACAACGGCGTCGAGGCGGCGTTCGAGAAGACCGATCAAGTTTTCACCTGTATCGCCTTTTACACGCTCAGCTTCGCCATAGATGCGGCGGAATTGCTTTTCGGTCAGGTCGCCATAGTAGCCTTTAAGCTTCTGCTTGGCGCGCAACTGTGTACCGAAGTCGGAAATTTTACCTTTACGGCGTTGACCGTGTTGGCCGGGGCCGTATTCGCGACGATTTACTGGGGATTTAGGACGGCCCCAGATGTTTTCGCCCATGCGACGGTCGATTTTATGTTTGGCAGACGTACGTTTAGTCACGACTGGATCCTTTCAAGTGCGCTCGAAACCGAGCTTGTGAAAGGTGCTTTCCTTTCCGATGAACCCCGAAAGGCCCCTCGGCGACAGAACATCCCTTGCGGGAGTCTCAAACACCAAAGAAATATCTCGACTACGAGAGCCGGGAACTTGGGGCTTATATAAGCTGGGAAAGTGGAGTCAATGGGCTAGACGCGGGAATTTCCCACTATCGTGCTGCAAAATTGCGGCTTCAGATGCGGATAGATTGCGCCGCGCATATTCACCATACCCGTGCGTATCATAAGCGAGGTTTGGAAATGCCTCCAAAAGCGCCGCACGTTGGCTATCTTCGATCACCCCTAGCGCCATATTCGCGGGATGGAAACTCTCGCTTTGAACTCCATTTGCCCAGACAATTTGATGGCTTTCGAGCATGAGGTGCACATAGGTCACCTCGCGCACCTTGTGGTCAATCGTGATCGACAGGTCGTTGATCAAGTCCTTCGCGGCGACCAAAACTTCTGATGTATTAAACAAGAGTTGCGCCGCGGGCCCACTCACAAGCATCCGGTGATTTGGTGACACTAAAAGATCACTCTCGGGTTCATCATCATTCAACGCGCCGGCACGAATACGCACGGGGCGAAATTCCGGCATCGCGTAAAGGCGCGCGCCCGTCATGCGCCGTGCCCCAATCCACTGGATTTGCTGACACCCGTTGTCCTTTGTTTGGATGCTATCCCCCACGGACAAGCTTTCAACCAGTCGGGGGCCGTCCTCTGCGCGGATCAAGGTACCCGCAGCAAAACAAATCATACCGCTCGTAGGGGTATTGGACATTTGTTGGTGTCGCGCATCGCGCAACACACGGTGCACAATCCATAAATCGGTATCCGCTGGGGGTACTTCGTCGAGGAACATCAAAAGCGGTTGAGGAGATGCAGTAATTTCGATCATCGTCACAGTGTACGTCCGACGGCCATCGGTCACGGTAAACCCGTTATCCAAAGAGGAGCCTTGGCCCTCAATATCATCAATATTCTGATTTCTTGTCGCATCGACCGCATCGCCCATAAGGCGCTGTACCATGCGTGCTGCACGTTTTCTGAGGTCTGCCGATCCCTTGGCTTCGTGAAGGCGCAATACCCCCTGAGGGCCGTCGACCCGCACAGAAGTTCCGCTCCAACGCCAGTTGGCGCCTACGGTTAACGCATCCACATCTGCAGCATTTTCGCCGTCTATTGCGGTTTGCGTCCAAGTGATGACAAACGTGCCTTTAAAGCCCGTTTTCATATGCCTGTATGCCTGCTCTTTTTTTATTTATTCGTTAATTGCTAACACACAGTGATTCTTTTTGGGAAGAACGGAAAGTATCTTTTACCTAAAAGCGTCGCCTAAGGGCCACAGACCCAACAACCTGACCTTCGCTTTGTTCGTCAAATTCTTTGCCCAAATAGGTAAGCCCGTAGAAAACCGAATGGCTCTCGCCCTGCCATTGCACCCCAGCACGTGCCCGCACGCGATTTTGGTTTAGAGTTATTCCGTCCTGAGACGGCAAATATTGCGAGCTTTCTACAAAAGCGATGTCGCCGCCAACAAGAAAGGACACCCCATATGCGCGCTCAAACGTAGCCCGGTAAGGCTGCCCCGTGCCCACGTCCCGCAGCCAAAGATCATTTTGCCCGACTTTGCCAAAAATAAAGTCCGCACCGATCCGCGCGAAATTTTCGTCGCCAATACGGAACTCCGCGAAGGGACGCACGGTCTCGGCATCACCAAAGCGGATCTGTTGCGACGCCGCGCCACTAATCGTGGGCATGATTTTATCGCCAATCTGCATGTCCAAAACTTCGTCGCTAACTTTTGGGGCTCCAAGCACGCGGTGTGCTGTATTTTGGAAGCTACCGACCCCTGTTGACGGGCCAACCGCCACCAGATCGACGCCAAAATTGTAGTCGACGGATTGGCGATCAAAATAGGTGTGCAAACCGAACGTTAGCGTTCCCGCATAGCGCCGATCATGGGCGTTCGGATTGACAATATTTGACGGAGCCAGAATATCGGTGCGAAAACGCCACTCAACCATCGCGCCAATCTCTTCAGGGTAAGCGCCGTCCCATTCTTCAGAGGCGCGCATTTTACTGATAACGTAAGCGCCCGAGCGCCAACGATCCTTCCCATCGCCCAAATAGTCGTTGGTAAAGAGGCGTCCGGTCCCGAAGGTGAATTTCTCACCGGCTTGCGCAACCGAGCATAATGCTATTGCCGCAAGAAAAGTGAGTGTTGAAAAAAGTGTCTGCCGCATTGTATATCCCTTCGCCGCCCCCAGCGTTCCCTTCGGATGTACGCGCCGGCGTTCTTACACGCCAGTAAGTTTTTACGTTTCCTCATGCGGCGCGACCTTCCGGACACAGACAAACGCGCCAATACGCCCCATGCAATTGCGCGCGGGGCGTCGATCTATGTTCTCACTTTGCAGACAAAACAGTGTCGAGTTTTTCTAGAATATTTGTCCAACCGCCTTGGTGATTGTCGCGGGTTTCTTCGTCCATAAATCGGATGTGCGTTAGGGTGACGTGCGTTCCACCTTCTACCGGCTTAAAGGTGAGCGTAACGGTGCTATCGTCCACGGACACATGCCCCATCCACGTAAAAACGATGCGCTCATGCGGCGAGATTTCTTTGTAATTGCCCGAATGCGGCAACTCGTTTCCGCCAACCTTCATCACCACTTCAAACGCGCCGCCCACTTTAGGGTCGTTAGAGGCACGCGGCACGGACATTTCCGCCGCGGGATGCATAAATTTGCGCAGCGTATCGGGGTTGAGCCACGCGTTAAACACGGCCTCCTGTGGTGCATTAATCTTGCGGTCAACTGTGAGGGAAAGTTCAGTCATCGTCCGTATCTCCTTGCGTAAAAATGTTGTCGAGCGCCTCAAGCCTGAGGTCCCAAATTGAGCGTAACGAAGCAAACCAAGCGTCGATCTCTGAAAGCGGGGCCATCTGAACTTCGATCAAATGCTCTCGCCATTCTGTCCGCCTCTGAACAAGCCCCACACGCTCTAACACTTTGATATGTTTAGAAACTGAATTGAGGCTCATATCAAACTGGCGATGAATGTCCGTGACACGCATCGGGCCATGCTGGGTTAAAAGCGTCAAAATTTCCCGACGTGTGGGATCACTTGCTGCTTTAAGTATCTCGCTCAGGCGATCTGGATTACTTCGTTCAACCATAAGGATGAATAACAGAACTCCTCGCCGTCAGTCAACCAAAAAGTTGAATGAATGTTTGCACATTACCCGCCTTAGGAGCTCGAACCCTACTGACACCTCTCACGAGATGTGCTGTGGCAAAGACCTCCGCGCCCGTTTCGACCCGAGACAGCCCCCCTTCGAGCACATGAGTTACGATGTCTGCGGCAGGAACACGGGCGACATTCGACAATAAACCACCAGTTCGCCACTGGAATGCCCGTGGTGGTGAACATTTTCGCTGGGAGTCCAATAACGGCGTCCAAGAGGTTGTCCTCGATCATGTGAGTGATGAAGGCGTAGTCGCCCTTGGATTTTGGCGGAACTCCACGCCATTAGCGTTTATACAGGTCACTTGCTGCACCTTCGGCCCCCCATTTGTCCAAACTGAACGGTGGATTGGCGAGAACGACGTCGAACTTTTGCAAGTGGTCGCCTTCGACAAGAGCAGGGCCGTTCTGCGTGTCCCACAATTCAATGCGCGCCGCATCTCGTGCGTGCAGAAACATGTTCATCCGAGCGAGTACCCAAGTAGCGCCGTTCACTTCTTGCCCATACAGCGCAAAGTTCTCAGACCCGACTTCCTGTCACGCCTGTATCAGCAACGAACCAGAGACGCGGGCCGGATCGCAGATCGTATCGCCAGGTTTAGGTGCGGCCAGTTTCGCCAAAAGTCCAGGGACAGCAGAGGGCGTATAAAATTCGCCTGCCTTTTTCCCCGCGTCCGAGGCAAAGCGCGAAATCAGGTAGATTTGGCATTCGCCGATTATCTCCGCGTTCACGCGACTTGGGCTAAGGTCCATTGCCGGTTTTACGAAGTCTTCAAGCATGTTCTTAAGGCGGCGATTCCGGTCTTTCTGGCGGCCAAGGTTGGACTCGGAATTAAAGTCGATGTTGCGGAAAACACCTTCGAGCTTGGCACGATCGGCGTCTTCGATCCTCTCTAACGGGATATTGATCCATTCGCCGATGTTGGCATCACTCCGCTGATCGTGAACGTCGGAGATGTACTTCAAGAACAACACAGGATGTAATCTTTGTACTGCCCAGCATCGACGACACTCCGGAAGGTGTCGCAAGCGGCCCTCGCGGTCTGGTTGATTTGTTGCTGTGTAATCTGGTCGGTCATTGATTGTATCCCTCTTGGGAGGCGAGCTTCGCTCGCTGAGAACGAGGTTGACTAGCTGCCAGCGACGGTCAGAAAGTTCGCGCAAAAGACCGCTTTCTCGCCATGCGAGAGCATCGACATTCGCAATGTTGTATTGGGCTTCGAGGCTGGGAACGGAAATCTCCAATCGTTCGAGCACAGATTTCGATATCATACGTATGCTGGTTCCCTGCGCCTCAGACCCGAGCTTGCGTTGTGCGCCTGGCTGGTTAATCGCCCATGCAAAATAGGCAGGAAGGACGCGCGTCGGATCTGGGTGCAAAACAATCAGCGGACCAAGAACGGCTGCAGGCTCTTTGAGAGATACACTTACAACGGCCGCAGTATTCGGCCCCCCGCGAAACTTGAAAATGACCTTACCACCTCGAACAAGGTATCGATCCGAAATGCCTTCGAGATTATACCGCTGCAGCGACCCGTCAGTGATGTCTCCACGAGATTCCACGTCGCGCAGCTGAATAGCTGGTATGCCACCAATTGAAGTCGGCTTAAGCCTACCACGGGAAGTATCGCCTGAATGAATATCGCAAACTTGACCGACCAGCATGATAAAAGTCCTGTAATTAGATTACAGACAAATAACCGTCACGTGACGTCCAGAATTTTATTTGCAGTAATCACTGTACCGCATTATTTTTAAGACCCACGATCAAATAAATTCAAATATCCGAAACAGGTTAAGTAAACGATCACCAATAAATACACTTTCGGGAGGCAAACGGCCCAATGGCCAACTTTTTCTTGCGAAAACATTGTCGACGCGGGTACAGTTATGCCATGTAAATTTCCGAACTTCTAAATATACATATAAAATCAATTACTTACCAGCGATGTGAATTTCTCATACTCAATATGCGCAGCCACTTTTGCCAAGCGTACGGGTATAGTTTTGCGCTGGAAATCGGGGTAAGTTTTGCCATAATGAGCATAAAAAAAAGACCGCCCCGAAGGGCGGCCTGAGTTTTTCGATATTGGCTTAGCTTAAAGGTCTTTTCGTCGGAAGACTTTTGCTGTTAGGACACTCCGTTCCATGGTCGGCTCAATGCCTGCTTTGGCCAACTTCATGGACATAGATTTTGTGTTGGTGCCTGCATCTTCCGTAAGTTCCCGAAGAGTAACAAACTCCTCACAAAACCTGTCCACGTCCTCTTTGGCGTAGCAATAGCGGATTTTTCCGTGCGCATTGGCCACCTCAATTCCTTTGAGAAATGGCTGACCGTCCAAGTCTATTGTATATCGGAGGCGTTCCATGGCTGTTGTAGGCAAACCGATTATCTTTGCCGCATCCTTGGGTAATAAACCTTTCTCTGAAACTACCTTCTCAGCCGCTGACAGGATCTCGTCTGGACAGACAAACACTGAGCGGAAGCGAAGTTTTTCACAGCCGGTTTCGACGCAGGCTAATCGCCCCTCTAAAACGAACCGGACAATGTCTGTGGCGGGCACCCGGGCCACCACAGACGCTTCGATGGTATTAATCATGCCATCGCTCGGTTTAAGCACTGGTTTTCCAGCAGCTCGAAACCGAGCCAAAAAATCGTCGAGGTCATCATTTGCAACGTTGGAAAGCTTGCCTTTAGTGATCGATGGATCGTTCGCCAGTTTCTTTAGAATTCCGGTTTTCACCATCATTTGTGCCTGTGTGCGATTACAGTTCAGATAATCTGGGATCCTATTTGTAGGCGTCGAATTTTTGATCCGGTTTGCCAGTGCTTCACCGTCCGTTGCGCTGAAAATTTTTCTGAGTTCGATCTGCCCCGGGTCGCTGTCGGCCAGCAGTCCCTCGACGACCAGAGCCCGGTTCAATACAGTTCGGTGAACTCTGCTCACCTTGGACAACGTGTTCACCGTATGCCATTTACGCTTCAGTACGCTTTCCCCGAATAGAACCGTGCCAGGCTCGACCGGCATTTGATCAATGTTGAAATCCCGCACGACATCCTTAATCGGTCCTGGATCTTGATCTGACTTATCAAATTGAAGCCAATCATAAATTCGCCCTAATGCAGTGGGCACCCCACCCCATCGCTTCTTGAAGGTTTCTTCCTGCACTATTGCTTCCAAGATGGCGTAAATGCCTTCCGGCCCTTGCGATACAGCCTCCATGCCGACCGCTCCCGCTTCGTGCCATTGCTGCATTGTCAGATCACGGATGTCGGCATCTGCACCACGGACGCGGCAGACGCCAAGCATTTCACATGCACGCGCCGCTTGATCAATGCGTTGAGCATCCATCCAGACAGGCCCTTTTGCGCCCGAGAACCTGCCCCCAACATAGCCGCCCCTTCAAGACAGCCGGCCCTGGAGGAACCGGCTTTTGTTGGGGGATCACGCGACTTGCGAGATCATGCGCGATGCTTCGCATCGGATGTCACTGGTGGGATCATTCTCAGCAATAGAATTCAGCAACGCGCGGAGCTTATCTGATATAAAACAACACTCATCGACAAACTCGTAAGAAAAATTGATCTAGGCAAAGAGATCGCTCTCGGTTCGGTCAGGGTCGTTGACATGCTCCAGGGTCAGCAAACGGTGAAAGCCGACCGACTGACGGCTTTGGGCCCGCGTCAGTTGTCGCGCGTGGCGAACGGCCTCGCACAGTAGAAACACGCGCGCACTGGCTGTTGGGCCGCCGAGTTTGTAAGCAGCCATTGCCAAAGCCGTTCCGTAATCGCGAAGAAACCCGCGAACTTGTTTCAGGTTCTGGCAAGGCTGCTTGGTGAATGTCTGATGATAGGTCATGGGGTTCATACCGGGGTAACGCTGCACCAAGGTGGCAGCTTCAAGGCGCCTAATTCCTCCTTTCACTAAGGCGATCTGGCCAAACTCGCTGTAGCAGCAGATGAGTCTATCCGTTTGGCGTATTAATATTTGTATTAGTTTGGTCTCACCGGAGTTTCCGGATCTGCGCAGCCTCACACCAAGGCCCGCGCAATATCTGGAAATCAGGTGAATTTGGAATGCACCTCAACTCGCACTGCTGCCAACCATTTCCAAATTCAATTTGAAGGAGGTTAATATTGCAACGCTTTGCGCCATGCATGAGCGAGCCGCGCACTATCTGGCCCTGCCCGATGTGGGGCCGGACTTCGCTCAAGGGCTTCATACAGCATGTCGAGCGCCAAGCCCGAAAAGCTGGCAGAGGACACACGGTGATAATCCTCGACATTGGGTACCGTGGCCTGCGCACCGGCTTTCATCAGTCGAGTCAGCCAGCGTGTTTCAAACTCCGGAGCATCAGACACCAGCACCCTGTTTCCCAAGCTCTCCAGCAGATCGCCCACGACTCTGTAGGCAACGGGCGCACCTTCGAGTTCCTCAAGCGCGATGCCATGCACGGCAGCACTCTGGGGTGACCAGTCGGAAAGCTCCCAGTCTGCTGCAGGTTGGATCAATGTGCTCCACGTCTGCACTTAATCGCCAGTTAGCCAAGACAGGCCAATCTCAATCGGCCAGCTTTCGTGGGACAGGCTGGACGCTTCAAAGTCCAGCGTTGCGAATTTCTCGATGTTAGGTTTTGTCATAACAGCATGGCCTACCTCATGAAGATGTCATTTTATCCGTAGGAGGCCTGTGCACAGCATGAGTGCAATCCACGCTATCGGGGCCTCAGATCGGTCGTGTTTTCGTGTCGGCGCGGTCTCACAAAGAAGACCGCGCAAAAACCGAAAACCCGTCAGATACGGGAACTACAATTTGACTTCTTTTGATGCTGCGGCTTTGAACTGCAGCGACCTACTATCCCGCGTTTCGCAAATCAGGATCAATAGGCACTGCGGTTTCTTCAGAGCTTCATGACCAGAGCACCGGCATCCAAGGTCATTTCGTAAATTTTGGCCGAAATATTTCATTCGGCCAAAATCGTTTTAATTCAGTGCTGAACGCCTACGTGGCAAAACTTACCCCGCTTCATGGCAAACCAAAACAGAGGTTTTGGCATAACTACGCCCGTCCCGACAAACATCAAGATTACTGTTTCTCAACTACCCGCACTTGCTGTGGCCACAATCGCTACACGTCATACAGCCTTCCTTCATTTGCAAGCTATATTGCCCGCAGGACGGACAGGCCTTTCCGCGTGGAGCGCCACCAATGGCCACAACATCCGCTTGTGGATCGGATTTAAGCCCCATCCCTTCGCCGGCAATGAACCCTGTGATGATAAGGTGACGTTCGATCACGCCGCCGATAGCCGCAAGGATTGAAGGCACATATTTGCCCTCCATCCACGCGCCACCCCGAGGATCAAACACGGCCTTCAACTCTTCGACCACAAAGCTCACATCCCCGCCACGGCGGAACACGGCCGAAATCATCCGTGTAAGGGCAACCGTCCAAGCAAAATGCTCCATATTTTTAGAGTTGATAAACACCTCAAACGGACGACGATGACCACCAATAACAACGTCATTCACCGTGATGTAAATCGCATGCTCGCTGTCAGGCCATTTCAGCTTATATGTATTTCCTTCAAGAGCTTGTGGGCGATCCAATGGCTCCGTTATGTAAACAACGTCCGCGCCTGAATCCACCTCGGGTGCTTTTTCGCTCTCGCTCGATACGGACAAAACGCTGCCCGTTACGTCATTGGGACGATAGGTTGTGCAACCTTTGCAGCCCTGATCCCATGCGGCCATATAGACCTCTTTGAAATCCTCAAAGCTGATATCTTCTGGGCAATTGATGGTCTTGGAAATCGAGCTATCGATCCATTTCTGCGCGGCCGCTTGCATACGAACGTGATCAAGGGGCGCAAGGGTTTGCGCATTCACGAAATAATCGGGAAGTGCTTCGTCACCTTTAATTTGACGCCACATATCCACCGCGTAATCCACGACTTCTTCTTCGGTGCGCGAGCCATCTTTCTGCAGAACTTTACGCGTATAGGCATAGGCAAAGACCGGTTCAATTCCACTTGAAACATTGCCAGCATAGAGCGAAATCGTGCCCGTTGGCGCGATGGATGTCAAAAGCGCGTTGCGAATTCCGTGTTTGCGGATCGCGTCGCGCACGTCGTCATCCATTTGCATCATGTTGCCGGTTGCCAGATACTTTTCGGCATCAAACAATGGGAACGCGCCCTTTTCTTTCGCCAAGTCCACCGAGGCCAGATAGGCCGCGCGCGCAATAGCTTTCATCCAAGCTTCGGTCTGACGCGCGGCTTCCTCGGAACCATACTTCTGGCCAACCATCAAAAGCGCATCTGCAAGGCCTGTTACACCAAGACCAATCCGGCGTTTCGCAGCCGCTTCTTGGGCTTGCGCCTCAAGGGGGAAGCGGCTTTCGTCGACCACATTGTCCATCATACGAACGGCTGTAGCGACCAAATCAGAAAGCAACGCCTCGTCCAATGCCGCGGTCGTCTCAAAAGGATCAGACACCAACCGCGCCATATTGATCGAGCCCAAAAGGCACGCGCCATAGGGCGGCAAAGGTTGTTCGCCACAGGGGTTCGTCGCGGCAATTGTTTCGCAATAGCTTAGGTTATTAGCCTTATTAATCCGGTCGATAAAAATCACACCGGGTTCGGCATAATCATACGTGCCCTGCATGATCTTGTTCCACAAATCACGCGCTTGGATTGTATGATAGATCGTGTCGTCGAACTTCAATTCCCAATTGCCGTCCGCCTTAACCGCTTCCATGAAATCATCTGTGATGAGCACGGAAAGGTTAAACATCCGCAGACGCGCACTGTCTTTTTTGGCTGTGATAAAATCTTCGATATCGGGGTGGTCGCACCGCATTGTGGCCATCATCGCGCCACGGCGGCTGCCTGCGGACATGATCGTGCGACACATGGAATCCCACACGTCCATGAACGACAACGGCCCCGATGCATCCGCAGCAACGCCCATCACGCCCGCGCCTCTAGGGCGAATTGTTGAGAAATCATAGCCAATGCCGCCGCCTTGCTGCATCGTCAGCGCGGCCTCTTTAAGCATGTCAAAAATTCCGCCCATGCTGTCGGGAACGGTGCCCATAACAAAACAGTTGAAAAGCGTTACGGCACGCCCTGTACCGGCGCCTGCTGTGATCCGGCCTGCTGGCAAATATTTAAAGTCTTCAAGCGCTTCATAGAATTTGCCTTCCCAATCGGAAGGTGTTTTTTCAACAGACGCAAGCGAGCGCGCGATCCGGCGCCAACTATCTTCGACACTTGCATCAATGGCCGTCCCATCCGCATTTTTGAAGCGATACTTCATGTCCCAAATTTGTTCGGCGATAGGGGCAGAGAAACGGCTCATAAGATAGTCCTGTGTTTGCGTGTGGCAGGGTGATTTTGATAAACTTTAATTGCAAATGGGTCAATTGCAATTAGACCCCTTCTTGAAGTATGTTGTGGCCTAGGGCAAGAGTAATTTGTCCATATATTGGGGTTCGTTGCAAATATGACCATACATCTAGTAAAGCTATGCGTCGGCATCGAGTCGTTTGAACACTTGCAATCATTCCGCGAGGCGCGCGCCACCTCGCCAGAATCCCCCTCGCAACATGTAACCCGTATGTGGCCCAAACGCGAACCCGAATTGCTCGAGGGAGGTTCGCTTTATTGGGTCATTAAAGGAGTCATTCAAGCACGTCAGCGAATCCACTCGCTTGAAGAAAGAATCGGCGAAGATGGTATACGACGCTGCGCGATCCTGATGGAACCCGCGCTTATTCGGACACAGCCTGCGACGCGGCGCGCCTTCCAAGGATGGCGTTACCTAAAACCAGAAGATGCCCCCGCAGATCTTTTCCGCAGCACGCGCGCCGAAGATGAATTACCCGCCCATTTGGCAGCAGCCCTCGGCGAAATCGGCGTCCTTTAGGGCCGGAATTAATCCGATATTTCGAGCTTATCCAGCAGGTCCCGCAAAATTTTACGACCATCATTGCCCCAATCGGCATTGCGAGAGCGCAGCAGAGTGGCCTGCGATTTATGCACGACACCATCGACCAAAACCTTGAGATGGTTGGCGCGCAATGTATCCCCAGTGGACGTAATATCGGCTATCATTTCCGCGGTTTCGTGCTTTACAGTGCCCTCGGTCGCGCCTTGACTGTCCTCGAGTTGATAGTCGGCCACCCCATGATCCCGCAGAAAATCTCGTACCAAACGGTGATACTTTGTCGCGATTCTCAGCCGCATTCCGTGTGTGGAGCGAAACTGTGCCGCCACCGCGTCAAGATCGTCCAGCGTTTCCACATCGACCCAACAGATTGGTACGGCGATAACAAGGTCGGCATGTCCAAAACCCATCAAGGCAAGTTCCGCCACTTGGTTTTCCCAGACGGCCAGTTTTTCGCGAATGAGGTCTGTGCCCGTCACCCCGAGATGTATGCGCCCAGCGGCCAATTCGCGCGGAATTTCACCCGCCGACATCAGCACCAGTTCAACGCCTTCCACACCGTCAATGGCCCCTGCGTATTCTCGCTCCGACCCTGTGCGGCGAAGCGAAATTCCCCGCGCGCCAAACCAGTCGAAGGTTTTTTCCATCAACCGCCCTTTGGAGGGGACACCAATTTTGATCGTCATACCGTGCCCTCCCTTAAGCCCCAAGTGAGGCCTGGTCTGATGACGCCCCCAACGGCGGGAATCGATTCACCCTGCCCCAAAACACGGGTCAACGCATCATACCGCCCGCCCGTCGCAACAGGCGGTAAATCTGGGCGGCCCGACACATAGAACCCAAAAACGAATCCATCGTAATATTCCATCGTGCTGCGCCCATAAGACGTTTCAAAATCGAGACTATCCACGTCGACACCAAGCTCAGACATCGCGTCCAGTCGTTTGGACAGTTGCTCGACAGCGGGCCCAATAGACGGCAAGTCAATCGCGATATCATGCAAAGCTTCGACAACATTTGGCGCCGTTTCCCTCAGCTTCAAAATTTCTTCCAGAATCTCGACTTCTCCTGCGGAAATCGCGGGAGATTTCGCGTCCTCGTCCAGATATCTTAGGCGTGCTGCGATCTCGGCGGCGCTTCGTTGGCCGACAAAAGTTCCTGCATTCTCGATCATCTGTTCGGCCGACAGTGTGCGTAACTTCTTAAGCATCTTTAGACGGCTCGCGGGCGCGGGTTTACGTCCGCCAAAACGGTCCAGAAGGGCACGAAAACGATGAGGACGCCATATGTGGCGCAGCAAGGCCGCGCGGCGTCGCTCGGTTGTTCCCAACCCTTTGACCGCCGCCATAAGAATCCCAATATCGCCCGTCGCAGCGCGCAGGCCCAAAGGCGAAAGCACCTCTTGGAACAACGCAAAGACTTCGGCATCGGAGGCCGCTGGATCAGCACCATCAAACAACTCGTAGCCAACTTGAAAATACTCATTCGCTCGTGCAGTATCTTCTTCTTGCCGACGAAAAACTTCGCCCGCATAGGCATAGCGCGCAGGGGATGCGCCACTTTTCATATGCATTTGCACAACGGGCACCGTGAAATCAGGACGCAACATTTGCTCGCCGCGCAAGGGGTCGTTGGTCACATAAGCGCGTGCGCGAATGTCCTCACCATAGAGGTCCAAAAGCGTTTCGGCGGGTTGCAGGATATCGGTATCAACGACCTGCGCACCAGCGGCGATAAAAAACGCCTGAAGACGGGCGGCTTCGTCGCGGACTTCAGGTTTCTGAGTCATCGCTCTGCCCCTTTAACATGGCTTGCACTTGTGCGACCAATTCGTCGCGTGGCACTTCGATTTGGCTCGGGCGGGATTTCCATTCCTCAAGCGTCGCATTCTCGGCAATTTTCGCACCCAAAATGAGGTCTTTGATCTGAACAACGCCGGCCACGGCCTCGTCGCCTCCCTGAATAATCGCAATCGGGGAATGGCGATTATCCGCATATTTCAACTGGTTGCCAAAGTTTTTCGGATTGCCCAAATAGACTTCGGCGCGAATGCCCGCTTGGCGCAATTCCGCAACCATTGTTTGGTAATCAGCCATGCGAGCCTTATCCATCACGGTCACAACAACGGGTCCTGCGGTGCGGGTATCGACACGTCCCTTGGCCGTCAAAGCCGCCAACAGGCGGTCGACGCCAATCGAGACTCCCGTTGCTGGAACCTCTTGACCGGTAAATCTCTTCACAAGATCGTCGTAACGACCTCCGCCTGCGACGGAGCCAAACTGGCGCTTATTGCCCTTTTCGTCGAGCACTTCAAAAGTCAATTCGGCCTCATAAACGGGCCCTGTGTAATAGCCCAATCCGCGTACAACAGCAGGATCAATCTCAATACGATCACTCGCATAGCCCTGTGCGGCGAGCAATTCCGCAATCGTTTCAAGTTCGTCGACACCTTCAGCGCCAACGGCCGACCCCGCGACCAATTCGCGCAAACGCGCCACGGTTAAGGCGCCTGTTTCGCGCTTGGCCGCCATGAAGCCCATGACTACATCGGCCTGCGCCTCTGTCAATCCAGCGCCATCGGTGAAGTCGCCACTCGCGTCTTTACGGCCCGCGCCAAGAAGTGCGCGCACGCCCGTTTCGCCTAGACGATCCAACTTATCAATCGCCCGCAAAACAATCCCGCGTTCGGCTTCAAACTTCTCCGGATCAGACGGGTCAAGAACTCCCGCGACTTCCATCACGCCGTTCAAAACTTTGCGGTTATTCACCCGCACAATATAATCCCCGCGCTCGATTCCGACCTGCTCAAGCGTGTCCGACAACATCGCGCAAATCTCGGCGTCAGCAGCAACACTCGCGGTGCCAACAGTATCCGCGTCGCACTGGTAAAACTGCCGAAAACGTCCAGGTCCTGGCTTCTCATTGCGCCAAACTGGCCCCATCGCATAGCGGCGATACGGCGTGGGCAAATCATTGCGGTGCTGCGCGAAAACCCGTGCCAAGGGGGCGGTCATATCATAGCGCAGCGCCACCCATCCTGAGTCCTCTTCTTCCCACGCAAAAACCCCCGCATTCGGGCGCTCCACATCAGGAAGGAATTTACCCAATGCCTCAACCGTTTCAACAGCAGCAGTCTCAAGAGCATCAAATCCATAACGATGATACACTTCGGCAATCTGATCGAGCATCTGTTTGCGCGCCGTCACTTCGGCACCAAAATAATCGCGGAATCCCTTGGGAGTAATCGCCTTGGGACGCGGTTGTTTTTTCTGCTTGGCCATGTCTTGCCCTCATCGCAATGTTTACGCTTTGGGCTTTATCGCGCGACGCGCTTGGGAGCAAGGTAAAGGCTCTAGAATTCAGCGATCTGTGGTGATATGGCAGGCCTATGAGCGAAAAACGTATCACGCAAATCGAAGAAGAGATGGCCCATTTGACCCGCGCGGTCGAGGACCTGTCCGATATTGTTGCGCGTATGGATACCGAAAACGGCCTTCTGAAGCACCGTGTGCAAATGCTCCTGCAACGCGAAGCGGAACGTGAATCTCAAGGGGGCGGCGGCGCGGTTCTTACGGACCAACGCCCACCTCATTGGTAGAAATCTAGCGTTATTTCACCAAGGTGCTCGCACGGATTTTACCATTGTGAAGCAAAACTTCAGCCCATTCGCCAACACCACCAAACGCTCCGTAAAGTGTAACTAACGCTGTTGATTTTGCGAGCGTATTCATTTTCTTCTCGCCACAGGCCACGCCCTTTCCGACGTTACATTTCTGCCCCTTGATGACCTCATAGGCCATGTCAGTATCCGAATAGGGGACCGATTTCTCTTTCACTTCATAGCGCATAATTTCATGCAATTGCAGGTCGCCAAACATCGCCACAGCGGCGGTAAATTTACGTGGGCAGTTGTCTGAAAAACCTGTGATGTAAAAATCATGTGGGGCTTTGGTTGAGGGATTAGAATCATAGAGGAAAAGTTTCGAGCCCTTTGCCGGATACCCTTCGATTTTCGTTCCCATCGCCCTTTTAGAAATCCCGCATGCTTTGACAGCCACGCCCAGCGGCGCAGGCCCCGTTGCAATTGTGGCCTCCGCATTATTGGCTTTATTTCCAGACAGGCGCGAAAAGAAGCTCTGTTCATTTGGATCGGCAACTAGGGAGGTTTTCGCGCCGCTTGGCGCTCCTTCAAGTTGGCTGATTGTTGTGATCTCTTGGTCTGGCGCGTCTGATTCTTGCACCGGAGTTGTCGTCGCCTGACAGCCAGCCAAGAAGATGATCATTGCGCAAACGCATGGTTTCGCGAGCAGTTTTAACGTCATTCTATCCCCCAAAAGAGGCGCGGAGCTGGTTTCCCCAGCCTTCTTTGCCCTCAATTCACGGTGTTTTTACGTGAATTTTGGTTCATAAAGCAATAACCACGTTTAAAACTCGGCGATTAAACGCCTTCAGGGACCCCGAATTTTGCCTATGTAAACTCTTCCACAGTCACCACACCGCCCAGCGATTTGAGCGCACTTTTGATCTGCGGGCTTACGGGATATTCTTTGCCCAACTCCATCTCAACCTCCCCTGGAAGGCTCGGATCGAGCAAGCAAAAAGAGATCGGCCCGCGATTGCGATTGGCTTTATCATCAAGCGCGCGCTCCAAAACCGACGCAACCGAAGTTGCCGCTTCCACGGTTTCGATAAACACTTTCAAACCCTTGGTGCCAGCCTCCGCGACGACCCCGTCGATGGGCGTCACGCTGCGGGCGATGGGATCGAACTGACCGTCCTCGAATTTCGCCTCAATGGTCATCACAACGCGGGATGTTTTCTCCAAAACCGCGCGGGTCGCCTCAAAATCTTTGCAAAACATCGCCATGCCCGAGATCTGGCTTGTTGGGTCAGAAATATTCATCCGAAAGAACTGAGTGCCGCGTCCGGATTTTCGTTGCTGGAGACCCGAAACAATCACTCCGACTTTGCAAATTGCCGCGCCTGTTCGCTCGGCTTTCTCCCGCGCTTCATCGAGGGAAATCACGCCTTTGCGCTTAAGCGGTGCCATATAATCATCCAGCGGGTGGCCCGACAGATAAAAGCCAATCGCTTTATTTTCCTCAGACAAACGATCGTCAGAATTCCAGTCTTCGACTCCTGAAAGGCGCGGTTCGGGCAAGTCGTCGCCCGCCTCGCCAAAGAGCGAAACCTGATTTGACGCGCGCTGTTCGTGTATGGCGGCGGAGTAGCCCACCAACACATCAAGGCTTTCAAAAACCCGCCGCCGATTGGGATCAAGCTGATCAAACGCCCCTGCCCGCGCAAGCATTTCAAGGGGGCGTTTCCCGACGCGTTTCATGTCGGCCCGACGCGCGAAATCATAGAGCGTCGCAAATGGCTTGCCACCTGCCCCGTCTGGTCCCGGCTCGCGGGCCTTCACGATCAGCCCCATCGCATCCGCACCGACGTTTTTCAACCCGCCCAGCGCATAGACAACTTTACCCTCGTAAACGGTAAACGTCTCCAACGAACGGTTCACACAGGGCGGGATAATTTCGATATCCAATCCGCGCCGCACCTCTTCGGCATAGACCGAAAGCTTGTCCGTAAGGTGCAAATCACAGTTCATCACACCGGCCATAAATTCGACGGGATGGTTCGCTTTTAGCCACGCTGTTTGATAGGATACAACCGCATAGGCCGCTGCGTGGGATTTGTTGAACCCGTAGTTCGCGAATTTCTCAAGAAGGTCGAAAACCTCGCTGGCTTTCTTCTTGGCCACGCCGTTCTCGCCCGCGCCTTTTTCGAATTTTGGCCGCTCGGCGTCCATCGCCTCTTTGATCTTTTTACCCATCGCGCGACGCAGTAAATCCGCGCCCCCAAGCGAGTAGCCAGCCATGACCTGCGCGATCTGCATCACCTGTTCCTGATAAACAATAATCCCTTGAGTTTCCTCAAGAATATGGTCGATTAGCGGATGGACGGATTCAATTTCTTTGAGGCCGTTTTTGACCTCACAGTAGGTCGGAATATTTTCCATCGGACCGGGCCGATAGAGCGCAACAAGCGCCACAATATCCTCAATACAGTTGGGCTTCATACGCCGAAGCGCATCCATCATGCCCGAGCTCTCAACCTGAAAAACCGCAACTGTTTTCGCGCTGGCATAGAGCTTGTAGGTCAGTTCATCGTCCAACGGAATCGTGCCGATATCGACGTCAATTCCGCGAAGCTTCAACAAGTTGAGCGCGGACTGAATGACCGTCAGCGTTTTGAGGCCCAAAAAGTCGAATTTCACCAATCCGGCTTGCTCAACCCATTTCATATTAAACTGGGTCGCGGGCATATCTGAACGCGGATCTTGATAGAGCGGAACGAGTTGATCAAGAGGGCGATCCCCGATCACAACACCCGCCGCGTGGGTCGACGCATTGCGCAACAACCCTTCGACTTGCTGGGCATAATCCAACAGCCGCGCAACAACTTCTTCGGTGCGCGCTTCTTCACGCAAACGCGGCTCGTCCTTTAGGGCCTGAGCGATCGAAACCGGTTTAACCCCCTCCACGGGGATCAGTTTTGACAGACGATCGACCTGCCCATAGGGCATCTGCAAAACGCGCCCAATATCGCGGATGGCAGCCTTACTCAGAAGGGCCCCGAATGTGATGATTTGCCCAACTTTATCGCGGCCATATTTTTGCTGTACATAGCGGATCACCTCTTCGCGGCGGTCCATGCAAAAATCGATATCGAAATCCGGCATCGAGACCCGCTCTGGGTTCAAAAACCGTTCAAAAAGAAGGGAGTAGCGCAGCGGATCAAGGTCGGTAATGGTCAGCGCATAAGCCACCAACGACCCCGCGCCAGACCCACGACCCGGACCTACCGGAATGTCATGCTCTTTGGCCCAGTGGATGAAGTCGGCAACGATCAGGAAATAGCCAGGGAACCCCATGCCCTCAATGATGCCCAACTCAAAATCCAGCCGCTCTTGGTAGGCTTCCAAACTCACCGCATGAGGGATAATCGCGAGCCGTGCCTGTAGGCCCTCATTCGCTTGACGACGCAACTCCACGACCTCATCGTCGGCAAATTTCGGCAAAATCGGATCGCGCAGCGCCGCCTTAAAGGCGCAGCGTTTTGCAATTTCAACGGTATTTTCAATCGCCTCGGGAAGGTCCGCAAACAGGGTGATCATCTCCTGTTGCGACTTAAAATAATGCTGCGGTGTTAGCTTGCGGCGCGGTTGTTGCTGGTCAACATAGGCCCCCTCAGAGATGCAAATAAGCGCATCATGCGCCGCGTACATGTCGGATTTAGGAAAATAGACATCATTGGTCGCCACCAGCGGCAAGTTCCGCGCATAGGCCATCTCGACAAACCCACGCTCGGTACCTTGTTCGGCCTCTGTTGTTTGGCCGCCCTCTCCGGGATGGCGTTGCAACTCCACATAGAGGCGACCGTCGTAAATCTCGGCCAAACGCGCCATCAGCGCCTCGGCTTTTGGGCGCTGTGATGCTTGTAAAAGCTTGCCAACCGCCCCCTCAGCTCCTCCCGTCAAACAAATCAGCCCAGCGCCATATTGCTCCAGTTGATCCAGTGAAACCTGCGGTACTTCGCCATTGCTGTCGATATAAAGACAGCTCGAAAGATGCATCAGGTTTTCGTAACCTGCCTCATTTTGCGCCAACAAGACCACAGGAGCAGGCAGGCGCGGTTTTTCTCCGGGAGCGGCGGGATCATAGGTGATATCCACCTGGCACCCCAGAATCGGCTGGATGCCATAACTGCTCGCGGTGACGGAAAACTCAAGGGCTGCGAACATCGAATTTGTATCGGTCAACGCCACCGCAGGCATGTTGTTTTGCTCGCAAAATCCCGAGAGTTTCTTGACGGGAACCGCCCCCTCAAGGAGCGAGTATTCCGAATGCAGGCGAAGGTGAATAAACTGTGGTTCTGACATCCCGCAAAACTAGCCTCCTTCCTCAGTAAGGGAAACGTCCAATCGCGCATCTCTAGGAAAAAAACTCACCAGAAATCGGATTATCGCATAAAACAGATAGCTCTTTCTTCACCCGTTTGTGAAAGATTTCTTGCCAGACCCCCCTAAACTACGCTTTGCTACAATAATACTGGGAGCATCTCTGTTTTACGCCACATCGGGCAGGGGTGCAAAAATTCCAATGATGTAAAGAAAGTGGCGGGTTTTCGCATGGGTATCACGTTTCTTCTCAACGGAGAAACTGTGCAGCTACAAGAGGTCGCGGCAACGCAGACTTTGCTTGATTGGCTGCGCGAAACGCAACAGATGACAGGCACAAAGGAGGGCTGCAACGAAGGCGATTGCGGCGCGTGTTCCGTTATGATCACGGATGACAAAGGTGTCCGTGCCCAAAACGCGTGCATTCTCTTTATGCCCCAACTCAACGGTAAAGCCGTGCGCACCGTCGAGGGGATTTCCGCCCCCGACGGTGCCTTGCATCCTGTTCAATCCGCCATGGTCGAGCATCACGGCAGCCAATGCGGCTTTTGCACCCCCGGATTTGTGGTTTCCCTTGCAACGGCCCATGTCAACGGCACCACAACCCATGACGAAACGCTGGCGGGCAACCTCTGTCGCTGCACCGGCTATGCGCCGATCATTCGCGCTGCCGAAGCATCGCAATCCGCGCCCATCCCGCCCCATATGATTGAAACGCCCCCCGCCCCCACAACCACCCATTCGGGCGCAAACTGGGTGCAACCCACCTCCAGCGATGATCTTGCGCAATGGTATTTGAAGAATCCCGATGCCACCCTTGTGGGCGGCGCAACGGATATCGGTCTTTGGGTGACAAAACACCTCAAGACACCCGAAAAAATTGCTTTCCTCGGTCAAGTTAAAGACCTTCAAGTTGGCGAAGAATCCCCCAGCCACCTCCACTTTGGTGCGGGCGTAACGATCACCGATTTCGCCACAACCATCCGGCCGCATTTTGCACATTTCGCCCGCATGCTCGCGCGTTATGGCTCAACGCAGGTCCGCAATGCCGCAACCATCGGCGGCAATATCGCCAATGGTTCGCCCATTGGCGACGGCCCTCCCGCACTAATCGCACTTGGTGCAAGTCTCCACCTGCGGCGCGGCGATGAAATCCGCAACATCCCGCTTGAGGACTTCTTTATCGACTATGGCAAACAGGATCGCCAAGAGGGTGAATTTGTCATCGGTATTTCGATCCCCAAACAGCCAGACACGCTACGCTGCTACAAGCTGTCCAAGCGGTTTGATCAGGATATTTCCGCCGTTTTGGGCTGCTTCAACATCATACAAGACGGGACCACAATCACCGAAGCACGCATCGCCTTTGGCGGTATGGCAGGCACCCCCAAGCGGGCGAGTTCCGTGGAAGCCGCGCTTATCGGCCAGCCTTGGACCCGCGCCACGATAGACACTGCAATGAAAGCTTTCGCCCAAGATTTCACCCCAATGTCGGATGCCCGTGCAAGTGCGGCCTACCGTCTGGAAACCGCGCAAAACATGCTCCTGCGGGCCTTCCTTGAAGGCTCGGGCCAAGCCGTAGATCTACATGAGGTGACCGCATGAGCGCCCACACCCCCCTTCCCCACGACGCCGCAACCCTACACGTAACAGGGGCCGCGCGTTACGTGGACGATATCCCAACACCCGTTGGAACCCTCCACCTTGCCTTCGGCCTTTCCACGATTGCTTGCGGAAAAATCACATCCATCGACCTCACCGCAGTGCGGGCTGCCGAAGGCGTCACAGACGTCCTTGTGGCTGGGGATCTCCCGTTCACAAACGATGTCTCGCCCTCCATCCATGACGAGCCTTTGTTGGCCATCGGCAAGGTGCATTATGTCGGGCAACCGATTTTCCTCGTGGTCGCCAAAACCCATCTACTGGCCCGCAAGGCGGCCCGCTTGGCCGACATCACCTATGCACAAACCGACGCCCTACTCACCATCGACCAAGCCTTAAACGCGGACAGCCGCTTTGAAGAAGGCCCCCGCATTTATACCAACGGCAACCCGCTAGATGCCCTCAAATCCGCGCGCCACCGTGTGACCGGAACCATTGAGATGGGCGGCCAAGAGCATTTCTATCTCGAAGGCCAAGCCGCCCTTGCCCAGCCCCAAGACAACGGCGATATGGTGGTGAATTCCAGCACCCAACATCCAACCGAAATTCAACACAAAGTCGCCGAAGCTCTCGGCATGCCCATGCACAGTGTGCGCGTTGAAATTCGGCGTATGGGTGGCGGGTTTGGCGGCAAAGAGAGCCAAGGAAACGCGCTCGCTGTGGCCTGTGCCATTGCCGCTCAACGTTCTGGTCGGCCCTGCAAAATGCGCTATGATCGCGACGATGACATGATCATCACTGGAAAACGTCACGATTTCCGCATCTCCTATACCGTCGGATTTTCCGATAGCGGCAAGATCGACGCCGTTGATTTCCTGCATCTGTGCCGCTGTGGCTGGGCCCAAGACCTCAGTTTGCCCGTCGCTGACCGCGCTATGCTCCATGCCGACAACGCCTATTTCCTGCCGAATGTGCGTATTGAGAGTCACCGCCTGCGCACCAACACCCAATCCGCAACCGCCTATCGCGGCTTTGGCGGACCACAAGGGGTTTTGGGCATCGAACGCGTGCTCGACCACATCGCCTACAGCCTCGGCAAAGACCCCCTCGAGGTGCGGCGCGTGAACTTTTATCGCGATGCGCCCCAAGATGGAGTCGCCAAACCCACGGGCCAAGAAACGCCCTATCGCCAAAAAGTCATCGATTGTGTGATCAACCAACTTGTCGATGACCTTGCAGAATCGTCCGACTACAAGGCCCGTCGCGCCGCAGTTGACGCATGGAACTCCCAAAACGATATCCTCAAAAAGGGTCTCGCCCTCACGCCTGTAAAATTCGGTATTAGCTTCACCCTGACCCACCTCAACCAAGCGGGTGCCTTGGTGCATATTTATCAGGATGGTTCTGTTGCACTCAACCATGGTGGCACAGAAATGGGCCAAGGCCTGTTTCAGAAAGTCGCCCAAGTTGCTGCGCAAGCGTTGGGCATCCCCATGGAACGCATCCGCATCACCGCAACGGACACCGCCAAAGTGCCCAACACATCGGCCACCGCCGCAAGCTCGGGCACCGATCTGAATGGCATGGCCGTCTATGCAGCGTGTCGTGAATTGCGAAGCCGTTTGGCGGAATTTTTGGCGCCCGATGGCACTGGTGTCACCTTTAGTGAGGATAAAGTCTGGCACAACGGCACTGACCGCGATTGGTGTGATGTTGTAAAATCCGCCTATGAAAACCGCATCAGCCTCTCGGCCACAGGCTTCTATAAAACCCCCGAAATCAAATGGGACCGCATCGCCGGCAAAGGCCGCCCCTTCTACTATTTCGCCTATGGGGCCGCCGTTTCCGAAGTTGTCATTGACCGTCTGACTGGTGAAAACCGCATCCTGCGCACCGACATCCTGCATGACGCGGGCAGTTCGATCAATCCGGCGATTGATATCGGCCAAATTGAGGGCGGCTTTGTGCAAGGTGCAGGCTGGCTCACCACCGAAGAATTGGTTTGGAACGACCAAGGCCGTTTGCTGACGCATGCGCCTTCGACCTATAAAATTCCTGCCTGTTCGGACCGTCCAGATATCCTCAATGTTGCCTTATTCGATCGACCCAATCCCATCGAAACGATCTCGCGCTCCAAGGCCGTGGGCGAACCGCCGTTCATGCACGGTATTTCGGTTATGATGGCCCTTTCCGATGCCATCGCAGCCTGTGGCGCGACCTATCCGTCGCTCAATGCGCCCGCCACGGCGGAAGGCATTTTGGCCGCGATCAATCGGGTAAGAGTATGAGTTTCGACCTCGAAACGCTTACCCAGCTGTGCCACTCCCACGGGCCTGTTGCCCGTGTGGTTGTTGTCGATGTGAAAGGCTCCGCGCCGCGCGAAGCGGGGGCCGAAGTCTTTGTTTGGCAAGACGATCAACTCGGCAGCATTGGTGGCGGTGCGCTTGAATTCCAAGCGGTCAACGATGCTCGCGCAGCCCTCCTCCACCAGCCCCGCCCCACTGTGCGCCGCATTCCCCTTGGCCCCGATCTGGGTCAATGTTGCGGCGGCTCCGTGACCCTCGTGACCGAGGTTTTCAAAACGGAAACCCTACCCCAAGGCCGCCAATTCGCCCGCCCCATCGCCGACCAAGCCGCCACAACACAGCCCGCAAAAACGGGCCTAAGCGAAGGCTGGCTGGTTGAAGATGTCAGCCCGTCCAAAACGCCCGTCTGGATTTGGGGCGCAGGCCACGTTGGGCGCGCCCTTGCGGCAACCCTCGCGCCTTTACCCCAGTTCGCAGTCACCCTGATCGACACCACCCAAAACCGCTTTCCAAACCCCATTCCAAATGTCGCGCCCCTCATGGCTGCCGACTTGCCAACGCTTGTGCCCTACGCCCCTGCGACCGCACGCCACTTGGTCATGACCTATGATCACGCGATTGATCTCGCCCTCTGCGCCGCCCTCCTAAAGGTCCCGCATCGGGACATCGGCCTGATTGGTTCAGCCACGAAATGGGCCCGCTTCAAGCGTCGCCTTTCAAGGTTCGGATTTGAAACTGCACAAATAAACGGCATTGCCTGCCCAATAGGTGATCCAAGCACTGGCAAACATCCACAGGCCATTGCCGTATCGGTTGCCGCCGCGCTATTGCTGGATGGTCAAAGCAAAAAACACGTCCCAGATTCACAAAAAGGGGCGGCATGACAATGGGGAAGATGACATGACACAAGACACACTCTTATCGGTCAACGGGCTGACCAAAGCCTATCCCGGGGTGATTGCCAACAGCGATGTCTCCTTTTCGATCAAAGCCGGTGAAGTGCATGCTTTGCTTGGGGAAAATGGCGCGGGGAAGTCAACCCTCGTGAAAATGATCTACGGGCTTGTGCGTCCTGATAGTGGCTATATGGAACTCTCGGGCGCGCCTTATACCCCCGCCGAACCCCGCGCCGCACGCGCTTCTGGTGTTGCGATGGTGTTTCAACATTTCTCGCTTTTCAACGCGCTTTCGGTGGCGGAAAATATCGCCTTAGGCATGGAAAACCCGCCCAAGCAAAACGTACTCAGCGTCCGCATCCGCGAAGTTTCCGAACTCTATGGTCTGCCGCTTGATCCTGAACGTATTGTCGGTGAGCTCTCAGCGGGCGAGCGCCAGCGCGTAGAAATCATTCGCTGTCTTCTGCAAAATCCCAAAATCCTGATCATGGATGAGCCAACTTCGGTTTTGACCCCGCAAGAAGTCGATATCTTGTTTGAAACCCTGCGTAAACTCTCGTCCGAGGGCACGTCGATCCTGTATATATCCCACAAGCTCGACGAAATTCGCAGCCTTTGTGATAGCGCTACAATCCTGCGCCTTGGAAAAGTCGTCGATATTTGTAATCCGCGCGAAAAAACCTCACGCGAACTTGCGGAAATGATGGTGGGCCAAACGCTCCACACCCCCGAGCGCGTTCCCCACGACTTCAAAGACGTTGTAATCGAAGTGCGCGACCTGTCCATGCGTGCCCCCACCGCCTTTGGAACCGCCCTCAAGGATGTATCGTTCAAGGTACACGCGGGTGAAATTCTCGGGATTGGCGGCGTCGCGGGCAATGGCCAAGACGAGTTACTCGCAGCGATTTCGGGCGAAACCAGCCCTAGCAAAGGCGCCGTTTTGGTCAATGGAACAGAAGTCCAACATATGAGGCCGAACGCACGCCGCAAGCTCGCCATTCTTACCGCCCCCGAAGAGCGCCTCGGCCACGCCGCCGCCCCCGACATGTCCCTCATTGAAAACGCACTCATGACAGGGGCCATTCGCGAAGGCCTGACCAATCGCGGCTTCATAAAATGGGGCGCGGCACGAAGTTTTGCCGAAAAAATCATCGCCGATTTTGACGTCCGCACGCCCGGCCCAAATAATGCCGCGCGCGCCCTTTCGGGTGGCAACCTCCAGAAATTTGTCGTGGGTCGCGAAATCCTCCAACGTCCAGACGTGCTTGTTGTTAATCAACCCACATGGGGTGTTGACGCCGCCGCCGCCGCCGATATTCGCCAAGCGTTGCTCGATCTCGCAGCCACAGGCTCGGCGGTCATTGTCATCTCGCAAGACCTCGATGAGCTTATGGAAATCTCCGACAATTTCTCTGCCCTCAACGAAGGCCGTCTCTCCGATCCACGCCCCGTACAGGGTCTGACGGTCGACGAAATCGGCTTAATGATGGGCGGCGCACACGGGATGGAGGCCGCTCATGTTTAACGCTCGCTGCCACGCACAAACCAAACTCACAGGAAATGGGCCCCACCAATGATCCGTCTCGAAAAACGCCCCACCCCGTCACGCACGTGGACTCTGGTAACCCCTATTATCGCCGTTCTCTTAACCATGATCGCCGGCGGTATACTGTTTGCTTTCCTTGGCAAAGACCCCTTCATCGTCATCCGCACCATCTTTTGGGATCCGCTGTTTCATCCCGATTTTGCCGCCTATTCGCGCCCACAATTGCTGGTTAAGGCCGGCCCTTTGATCCTCATTGCTATCGGTCTCTCTATCGGGTTTCGCGCAGGCATCTGGAACATTGGCGCCGAGGGGCAATATATTATTGGCGCGATCTGTGGTGCCTCAGTTGGGCTCGCGTTTTACCCATTGGATGCGTGGTATGTCTTCCCTTTAATGGTGATTGCGGGAGCGGTCGGTGGCTTTCTCTGGGCTATGATTCCCGCCCTCCTCAAGACCAAATTCGGAACCAACGAAATCCTTGTGTCGCTCATGTTGGTCTATGTGGCCGTCAACGAACTTTCCTCTGTTTCTCAAGGTCTTCTGCGTAACCCTGACGGCATGGGGTTTCCCGGCTCACGGAATTTCCAACAATATCCTGCCGTTTATAATGCGGAACTTATTTCTGGAACGGGCATGCATTGGGGGGTTCTGACGGCTTTTGTCGCTGTGATCGCCGCCTATATTCTGCTCAATCGCCACCTGCTTGGATTTCAAATCCGCCTTACGGGTGAAAGTCCCCGCGCGGCACGGTTTTCGGGCGTGCGTCCAAAACTTCTGATCATCATTTGTATGGGGATTTCTGGTCTCACCGCAGGCCTCGCTGGTATTTTTGAGGTTGCTGGTCCGTCGGGTCAGCTCAACACTAGCTTTGCCGCAGGCTATGGCTTTACCGCCATTATCGTGGCTTTCCTCGGGCGTCTGCATCCCGTCGGCATCCTGTTTGCGGGCCTTTTGTTGGCGCTCACCTATATCGGCGGGGAATTGGCCCAGCTCATGCTCAACCTTCCCGCCGCCGCGATACAGGTGTTCCAAGGGATGCTGTTGTTCTTCCTCTTGGCGATGGATGTTTTCACCAATTTCCGCGTCCGCATCGGGAAGTCGGAAACCGTATGACACGCGCCCACAACCCTGATTTCTGGCCGCGTATATTCACGCTCGTCATCTTTCTCTTGTTTGGCGGATTGATTGGCACGATGGGGCGCGCCATTGCTTTACAGCTTGGGATGGGTTTTTTCACCGGCCCAATCTGGCTGAGCGGAATGATCTTTGTTTACGTTGGCACCACCATGTTTGGACACACAATGCTGCGCAATTTTGCCGACTGGTTTCGCTTGCCCATAATTGTGCCTGAACCCGACCCCGCCACACGCCGCCTCTCGGCGTTTGTCTGGTCAATCTTCCTCATCGGGAGCCTCACGGGCTACCTGCTCACGACGCTCATCCTTAAAGGAGTTTCATAATGGATCTCTCGTCCGTTAATTTCGCAGCGCTTTTGGCGTCCCTTATGGTCGCCGCAACCCCGATCCTTCTTGCCGCTATTGGCGAAATGGTGGTGGAAAAAGCGGGCATTCTGAACCTCGGCGTCGAGGGGATGATGATCACGGGGGCCGTCTCTGGATTTGCCGTCGCCTACACGACCGGAAGCCCTTTGCTTGGGTTCATTTTTGCCGCTACAGCCTCCGCCGCCCTGAGTATGATTTTCGCGTTCCTGACGCTCAAACTTATGTCCAATCAAGTGGCAACGGGCCTTGCGCTCACGCTCTTTGGCCTCGGCCTCTCGGCCCTCATCGGGCAATCCTTTGCCGAGGCGCGCCCGCCTGTAACCCCAAAACTCGACATCCCTGTCTTGTCGGATCTCCCGTTCTTTGGCCGCGTCCTATTTTCGCATGATCCGATCGTTTATTTCTCGCTCTTCCTGCTCGTCGCGGTTTGGGCCTTCCTGAAATATTCGCGCATGGGGTTGGTCCTTCGGGCCGTTGGCGAGAACCACGACGCCGCTCACGCCCTCGGCTATAAAGTCGTGCGCATTCGCTTCGCTGCCATTGCATTTGGCGGCGCTTGTGCGGGCCTTGGCGGCGCGCATCTGTCACTGGTGCGGGTCGCGCAATGGACTGACGGCATGACTGCGGGTGCTGGATGGATTGCCCTCGCGATCGTGGTATTTGCCAGCTGGAAAGCCCAGCGTGTCCTCTTTGGCGCCTACCTGTTTGGCGGCATCACCGTGCTACAACTCAACCTTCAGGTCGCCGGAATACCGGTGCCGGTAGAGTATTTGTCGATGAGCCCATATATTATCACAATCATCGTTCTGGTCTTGATTTCCCGCAGTTCCTCGGCAGCCCCAGCGTCCCTTGGTAAATCCTTCCACGCGACCTCCTAAGGCCTCTATGACCCGCGCGAAAATTATCCATATTCTTGACGGAACTGACCCCGCGTTCGGAACTTCGGTTGCGTGGTTTCTGAACGTCGTGATCGGTGTTTCTGCGGCAGCAATTGCGTTGGAAACCATGCCCGGCCTCTCGCCTGCGCTCTACACGACGCTCAGTATCGTCGAGTGGTTCGTACTGGTAGTTTTCACTTTGGAATACCTGACGCGCCTCATTTGTTCGCCCAACCCACTGCGCTATGCGATCAGCTTTTGGGGGATCATTGATCTGTTGTCCTGCTTGCCCATTCTCTCGGTGGTCAAACCCGAATGGGCCGTCCTGCGCAGCTTTAGACTTTTGCGTGCTCTGCGCCTGTTAAAACTGTTTCGCAGCTCTCGTGCGCTTGATCGATTGGCCCATGCCCTCGACGAAGTCCGCGACGAATTGCTCCTGTTTGTGGTCTTGGCCGTCATCATGCTCTACGTTAGCGCGGTGGGGATCTATGTCTTTGAAAACGAAGCTCAACCCGATGTTTTCTCCTCCATTCCGCATAGCTTCTGGTGGGCCATCGCCTCCTTTACCACGGTGGGATACGGCGATATGGTTCCCATAACGCTTGGGGGTCGAGTCTTTACCAGTTTTATACTGTTTATCGGTCTAGGTGTTGTTGCGGTTCCGGCCGCGATTGTCACCACGGCCTTGCTTGAGGTGGAAACCAATATCCACCCACGGCACCCGTCGAAGAAGAAACCAAAAACTTAAGTCCACTAGGGGAGTACCTAAATGAAACTAATGAAAACACTCGCAACTGCGGCGCTCGCGCTCGGCGTTGCTTTGCCATCCATGGCCGACACCACAAAGGTTGGCTTTGTCTACGTCGGCACGCCAGGCGATGGCGGCTGGACATATGAGCACGATCAAGCGCGCAAAGAAGTCGAAGCCCATTTTGGCGACCAAGTCGAAACAACCTTCGTTGAAAGTGTTGCTGAAGGCCCCGACGCTGAACGCGTTCTAACCCAAATGGCGCTGTCCGGTCACGACCTGATCTTCACGACATCCTTTGGTTACATGGACCAAACAAACAATGTTGCGGCCAAATTTCCTGATATTAAGTTTGAGCACGCAACAGGTTATATCCGCGCGCATCCAAACGTTTCCACCTATGGCGCACGTTTCTACGAAGGCCGCGCTGTCATCGGAACCATTGCGGGTCGCATGACCAAATCCAACAAGATCGGCTATATCGCGTCCTTCCCGATTCCTGAAGTTATTCGCGGCATCAACTCCGCCTATATCCACGCTAAAAAAGTAAACCCAGAAGTCGAAATGAAAGTCGTTTGGGTTTTCTCATGGTTTGATCCAGCAAAAGAAGCAGACGCCGCCGCCGCGCTCATCGAGCAAGGTGTTGACGTGATCATGCAGCACACAGACTCCACCGCTCCAATGGCAAAAGCCGCCGAAACCGAAGGCGTTATCGCATTCGGTCAAGCGTCTGATATGGGCCAATACGCTCCGTCGCCACGTGTTTCCTCTATCATCGACAACTGGGCGCCCTACTATATTGAGCGCACACAAGCGGTTATCGACGGTACATGGGAAAGCGTTGATACATGGAATGGTATCGGTTCTGGCATGGTAAAAATCGGCGACTTCACTGACGTACTTCCAGCACCTGTTCAGGACGAAGCCAATGCCCTCAAAGACGCGCTTGCGGATGGCTCCTACCACGCGTTCACAGGACCTTTGAACAAACAGGACGGCACCCCTTGGCTCGCCGAAGGCGAAACTGCCAATGATGGCGACCTTGCAAGCATGAACTTCTATGTCGAAGGCATTGATGCAGAACTACCTAACTAAATCCGGCTCAATCGGATGAGAAAAAGCCCGGGGGAAACCTCGGGCTTTTTGCGTTTGTCTTGTTCTGGATCAAAGTGTCGCTACACTTTCTCATGTTTAAAACCAGAAACATCAGCAAAAGGAATTCGTATGGACTGGAAAGATTTCATGGGCGGGATGAAGCGTAATATCCGCAGCTTTAACGCCGCTGTTCCGGAAACCTCTGCAGGTTTTAGTACCCTCACAAAGGCCGCGAAATCAAGCCAACACGTCGACGTTAAAACACTAGAGTTTGTTGCCCTTGGCATTTCCGTCGCGGAACGTTGCGAGCCTTGCATCGGCTTTCACATCGAGGCCCTCATCAAATGCGGCGCCACCCGCGAAGAAGTCGCGGATGTGCTTGGCATGGCGTTGCAAATGGGCGGCGGCCCGTCCCTGATGTATGCGTCCAAAGCCTTGGACTGCTGGGACCAAATGACCGCCTAACCGTTCTGGCGGATCGTCGCATTTGAGGGGTCGTAGGGGCTGTCTTCGACAATCTCGGCATCCCACAATTGATCAAACATTTTGACCTTCAGTTTGTTGCCAACTTCGGCGTGTTCAGGTTTCACATACCCCATGCCGATGCTTTTCCCAAAGGCCACAGAATACCCACCAGACGTCAGCCGCCCAACCCGCACATCCCCCGCATAGAGCACTTCGCGCCCCCACGGATCGGCATCCTCAGGCCCCTCAATCAACAGCGTCACACATTGGCTGCGAATACCGGTTTTGAGCATCGCATCCTTGCCGTAAAAATCCTTCTCCAGATCAATAAACCGATCTAACCCCGCCTCTTGCGGCGTGGCATCACGGCCCAATTCCGTCCCGAACGCGCGATAGGATTTCTCCTGCCGAAGCCAGTTCTGCGCCCGTGCGCCCACCAGCTTGAGGCCAAATTCTTCGCCCGCCGCCATAAGCAAATCATAGAGGTAATTCTGCATCTCAACCGGGTGATGCAACTCCCACCCAAGTTCGCCGGTATAGGCCACACGGATCGCCATCACAGGGCACATTTTGAGTTCAATCGGCTTGGCCGATAGCCACGGGAAGTTCTTGTTCATAAAGAACGCCTCGGGGTCGGCGTCATTCACCAGCTTCTTGAGCAAGTCCCGCGAACGTGGTCCCGCAAGGGCAAAAACCCCTGTCTGCGTGGTGGTGTTTTGCACCTCAATGCGGCCAAACTCGGCTTCTTTATCCTCCACCGCTTTGCGCAAATAGTCGCTGTCATAGGAGGTCCAAGCTCCCGCAGAAATCAGGTGATAAATATCCTCGGCCTCGCGTACGATGGTATATTCCGTGCGCACAGTGCCATGGCTCGTCAGGGCATAAGTCAGGTTGATCCGTCCAACCCGTGGCAACTTATTACAGGTAAACCAATCCAGAAATGCCGTCGCCCCCGCGCCCTTCACCACATGTTTGGTAAAGGCAGAAGCGTCAATCATTCCAACGCCTTCGCGCATGGCTTTCGCCTCTTTAACCGCATATTGCCACCAGCCCCCACGCCGGAAACTGCGCGCGTCATGGTCGCTAAACTCTAGCGGCGCAAAGTAGTTTGGCCGCTCCCATCCGTTCACATGTCCAAATTGCGCACCCGCCGCCTTTTGCCGATCATAGGCGGGACTGGTCCGCAAGGGCCGCGCTGCTGGGCGCTCCTCATCGGGATGGTGCAACACATAAACGTGGTCATAGGCCTCTTCGTTCTTACGCGCCGCATATTCGGTCGTCATCCAACTGCCAAATCGTTTGGGATCAAGGCTCGCCATATCGATCTCGGCCTCGCCCTCCACCATCAAGTCCGCGAGGTATTTACCCGCCCCGCCAGCCGCCGTAATGCCAAAACTAAACCCTTCAGCAAGCCACATATTGCGCAGTCCCGGCGCAGGCCCAATCAACGGATTTCCGTCGGGTGTATAACAAATCGGCCCGTTGAAATCATCTTTCAAACCGACCGTTTCCGACGACGGAATGCGGTGGATCATGCTCAGGTATTCTTCCTCAATCCGTTCCAAATCCAGCGGGAACAGATCGGCGCGGAAACTGTCCGGAACGCCATATTCAAACCGCGCCGGAGCCCCCTCTTCATAGGGCCCCAAAATCCAGCCACCGCGCTCCTCGCGCACATACCATTTGGCATCCGCATCGCGCAAAACAGGATGCTCGCCGTGGGTTTTGCGATACTCAACAAGCGCCGGATCGGGCTCGGTCACAATGAACTGATGCTCCACCGGAATCGCCGGAATCTTAATCCCCAAAAGGCGCGCAGTGCGTTGCGCATGGTTTCCCGTCGCCGTCACAACATGCTCGGCGGTAATTTCAATCTGCTCCTCCGACGGCACCAAATTCCCGCCCCGCTCAACCATTTTCGTACAGGTCACAATCCACTCGGACCCCGCCCAACGATAGCCATCAACCTGCCAACGCCGCTCAATCACAACGCCCCGTTGCCGCGCGCCCTTGGCCATCGCCATCGTCACGTCGGCGGGGTTAATATAGCCGTCCGTTGGGTGAAAAATCGCGCCTTCAAGATCATCGGTCCGCACCAAAGGCCAACGATCTTTGACCTGCGCGGGCGTCATCCATTCATAGGGCACCCCACAGGTTTCCGCCGTCGATGCATAGAGCATATACTCATCCATCCGCGCCTTTGATTGCGCCATCCGAAGGTTCCCCACAACGGAAAATCCAGCGTTCAATCCGGTCTCTTCCTCCAGCGTTTTATAGAACTTGATCGAGTAATCATGGATATGGGTCGTGGCAAACGACATGTTGAAATACGGCAAAAGCCCCGCCGCATGCCACGTCGACCCACTAGTCAATTCGTCGCGTTCGAGCAACATCACGTCGTCCCAACCGGCGCGCGCCAAATGATAGGCAATCGAGGTTCCAACGACTCCGCCGCCAACAACCAAAGCTTTTACATGGGTTTTCATAACGCGCACTCCTTTGACCGCCACATTGGCCTATCCTTGCGGATTTTACGCCCTTCTTCCGACGCAATAAATGCAAAAACCGACCCCCGTTTCTGAAAGGTCGGCTTCAGGTTATTTTTCCACTCAAAACGGCTCAATTTGTGCGGGCAACACACCGCTTAAAGGAGCTCCCGCTGCAGCTTCCTGATCCCAAACGGCGTACTTTTGGCTTCTCGGTATTGGGGGCGACCACGTCCTGCTCCGTTTCGACTTGCTCGACGACTCGCGCGGCAAGCATCGCCTGAATTTTCAGGGCCATTGCGGCGTAAACACTCGGGCTTTCTGCCGCTTCCTGCTCCTTGTCCATCGCCAAAAACGCAATCTCTTGCATATTGCCAACGCCCTCGATGGGGGTTTCTACCATCCCGTTCAACCCGTCAAAATTGATGTCCGCCATCAAGGTTAAAATATCGGAACTCGGCCCAATTGCCCGCAAAACAATATCAATCTGCCGGCCAATATGTCCCGTTAATTCTCGGCTAAAGGCCTCATCCGCCCGCGTGGTTTCCTGAAACAACACGCCCCCCACACGGGCAAAATCGCTCTTGATTTCGGTCATCCGCATCATGTCTTGCATAATATTCAATTGCTCGCCGCCAACCATGGTCTGAAGGCGCGCGGGAATGAACCGCAACTCAAGCGCGATTTTCGTGTCATCCTTCTCATAAACCCAAGTGCCTTTTTTAAATCCGCGCTCAAGATCCGCCTGCATAAGCTTCACAAACGGATTATTGTCTACATCTTTTACCGCCTCTAACTGCGCAAGTTGGTCCGCAGTCAGGGGTTTTTGCGGGCCAAAAAACAGGTCGCCATCGCCTTCTGTCCACACGCGTTTTTCCCAATCCGCGGGATCGGGAGCGTAGTCATCAATATCATAGGTTATCGGGTCATTTTTGAACGCTGCATACCGCGCCTTCGCAGAGGCGAAATACTCCGACACCCCATAGGTTTCCCCTGTCGCCTTCGCAATCTGCTGGTGTTGGAAAAAATCAAACCCAAACGTCATCGAAAGGGCAATAAAGGCAAAAACAACTAGAAAGGCACGCTGCATGACGGACTCCGGTAAAATACACTTCTTAAATGCCCTCCCAACTTGGGCAAATTGTGGCCGCGCAGGGGAATATTCGTGTTTTCCACGCAAGCGACTTGCCGCGTTGCAGCGTGAAAGCTATGGTTCCGCCAACCAAGAGAAACGGGGGCACCAATGGAAATTTGTCGATCAATCCCGAAAATCCGCGCGTATGTGGCTTCTCTGCGCGCGGAGGGAAAAACCGTCGGTCTCGTTCCCACCATGGGCGCGCTGCACGCAGGACATATCGCCCTCGTCAAGGCTGCGGCCCGCCACGCGGACAACGTGATTGCAACAATTTTCGTCAATCCAACCCAATTCGGCGACGCGGCTGATCTGGCGAAATATCCCCGCACCGAAAATGCCGATCTCGCACTTCTCAAGGCGGCGGGCGTCGCGGCAGTGTTCATGCCGGAGGTTGACGATATTTACCCCGATGGGGCGGAAACCATCGTCGAGACCACTGTACTTGCCAATATGCTACACGGCCTTGTGCGTCCGGGGCATTATCGCGGTGTCGCCACCGTCGTCACCAAGCTTTTCAACATCGTCGGCACCGATATTGCCGCCTTTGGCGAGAAGGATTACCAACAGCTCCAAGTCATCCGCAAAATGGTGCGCGACCTGCACCTGCCGATCAAAATCCTGCCCGTCCCCACAATCCGCGAGGCAGACGGTCTCGCCATGTCATCGCGCAACACCCGCCTAACGCCTGCCGACCGCGCCGCCGCCGTCATTCTGTCCCAAGCGCTTGATGTGGCCGAAAAAGCGGTGCAGTCTGGAACCACGGTTACGGACCTCGCCAAGAGCATCCGTGCCACAATCGCAACCCAGCCGCGAGGCACGCTTGAGGGGCTCGATATCGTCGATGATGAAACTCTTGCCCCAATTAGCGGGCCCATCACAGATCCAACCGCCATCATGATTTCCGTCCAATTTGGTGACATTCTCCTTATTGATCAACGTGTTGCAACCCCGAGGTAGCCATGTCTAAACAAGTCAAGACCCGTCGTACAACTGTCCCCCAAATCGCCGCGCGCAAAGGCGGCGACCCGATTGTCTCCCTCACATCCTACCACGCCCACACGGCGGCCATCGTCGACAAACACGCCGATTTCATCCTTGTTGGCGACAGTTTGGGGATGGTGATGCACGGAATGGAAAGTACGGTCGGCGTGCCGCTTGACCTGATGATTATGCACGGTCGCGCCGTAGTAAAAGGCACGCAGAAAGCGCTTGTGGTGGTTGATATGCCTTTTGGCTCCTATGAGGAAAGCCCAAGCGTGGCCTTCCGAAATGCTGCCAAAATTATGAAAGAAACACAGTGCGGCGCGGTCAAACTAGAGGGCGGCGCGCGTATGGCCGAAACCATCCGTTTCCTGACCGAACGCGGCATTCCCGTGATGGCCCACATCGGCCTCACTCCCCAATCCAGCCACGTCATGGGCGGCTTTAAAACCCAAGGCCGCGATGAGGACACATGGGCCGCCCACGAGGCCGACGCCCAAGCCGTTTCCGACGCGGGCGCCTTCGCGGTTGTGCTTGAGGGGATGGTCGAGCCTTTGGCGGCCAAAATTACCAAGCAAATCCCCATTCCCACCATCGGAATTGGCGCGTCTGCAGAGTGTGATGGGCAAATCCTTGTGCTCGAAGATATGCTCGGCCTCTCGCCTTGGACCCCGAAATTTGTCAAGGTTTACGGCAACTTGGGCGAAATGATCGAAAAAGCGGTTGAGGAATATGCCACCGATGTCAAATCCCGTGCCTTCCCAAGTGAGGATGAAATCTATCGTTAATATGTGGGAAGCCTAGGCAGATAATCCGGAGGCTGGAACAGGTAAGACAGCGTTGATTTTCCAGCCTTCGCTGTCTGGCACCAATTCGTAGTCCAGCACAAAACTTTCGCCCGATTTGGACTTCACGAGCACCTTCTGCCAAACGGATCGGCCTTCGGGCCGGTTATCAAGGAACGTCACATCCTCGGGGTCCACAACCATGGAAAACCCGCGCGCAACCATCATGCCAAACACTTCTGGACTGCCAAAATAACGCTGAATATCGTCCGATGCAAACTCGAATGCAGCCGTCAGGTCGCCGTCGCGAAACGCTTCCATCTGCCCCAAAACGGTGCGTTCCAAGGCACCATAAGCGCGCGCCTGATCTCCGACTTGGCCCTGCGCCACAAGAGGGTTCATAACAGCGACAATCGCCAATATCTTTAGAAAACGCATAATTTCACCTGTAAAGACACATCTCAAGGATGCGCCTTCACAGGCCTCGCGCCAAGTCACGATTTCGTTACGTGGCGAGTTTCCCCGCCAAACCGTCCTCAATCAGCGTGATGCTTTCGTCCACACCATACAGGGCGATAAAGCCCCCAAACCGTGGCCCTTGGCTCGCGCCCAGCAACACTTCGTAAAGCGCTTTGAACCAGTCACGCAATTGTTCAAACCCGTGCTCTTTGCCCACCGAAAACACCAAAGTCTGAAGCGCATCCGCATCCGCGCCGCCCTCCCAGGTCTTCAACCGCGCCGCAAGATCCGCGAACGCCGCAATCTCGGCGCCCTCGGCCAAACGATAGGTCTTGGCTGGTTTCACAAAGTCGTTGTAATACCGCACCGCAAATCCGGCAGCAGCATCCATCGCAGGGTTGCTCTCGGGCGTTGCATCTGGCGCATAGCGCTGAATAAACCCCCACATTTGCGCCTTATCTTCGGCCGCCGAAACCGACGCCAAATTAAGCAACATCGCAAACGGAACCAACATATCTGACGCTGGAACTTTATGCCCATGCATGTGGTAAACGGGGTTCGACAGGCGCGCTTTTTCGTCCTGATCGCCATAGGCCCGCAACTGCTGGTGGTATTCGTCTACTGCCTTCGGGATCACATCGAAATGCAACCGCTTGGCCGTTTTTGGCTTCTGGAACATGAAATATTGCAACGATTCCGGCGCCGCATATTTCAGCCACTCTTCCATCGACAGACCATTGCCTTTAGACTTGGAAATCTTCTGGCCCAACTCGTCATTAAACAACTCATAGGTCAAACATTCGGGCGGCTGCGCCCCCATCGCGCGGCAAATTTTCGTCGCCTGCGTCACCGAATCGATCAAATCTTTGCCCGACATCTCGTAATCAACGCCAAGGGCCGCCCAACGCATCGCCCAATCAGGCTTCCATTGCATCTTCACATTGCCGCCAGTTACCGCCAATTCAATGCGCTCGCCGGTTGGCTCATCATAGGTCACAGTGCCCTTCTCGGCGTTCACTTCCACCATCGGAACTTGTAAAACATGCCCCGTCAACGGCGAGATCGGCAAGAACGGCGAATAGGTCGCCTGACGGTCAGCACCAAGGGTTGGCAACATGATCGCCATGATTTTGTCATAGACCCGGCAGGCCTGCAGCAACGCCTCATCAAAACGCCCCGAAGTGTAATACTCGGTCGAGCTGGCAAACTCATACTCAAACCCGAAGCTATCAAGGAAATCACACAAACGCGCGTTATTATGCTGGGCAAAACCGGCATGCGTGCCAAACGGATCACGCACTTTTGTCAGCGGCAAATTCAGGTCTTGCTTCAATTCTTCCTGCATCGGAACATTGGTCGGCACCTTGCGAAAGCCGTCCATATCGTCCGAGAAACACAAAAGTTTCGTGGGAATATCGCTGATTTGTTCAAACGCGCGGCGCACCATTGTTGTGCGCGCAACCTCGCCAAAGGTCCCGATATGCGGCAATCCCGACGGGCCATAGCCAGTTTGGAACAAAACATATCCCTTCTCGGGCGGCTGCTTGGAATAGCGTTTCAAAACCCGACGCGCTTCTTCAAAGGGCCAGGCTTTCGAACTCATCGCAGTTTCGCGCAGATCAGACATTTCAACACTCGTCTCGTTAATATGAGGCCCAATGCCTCATCCACCCTGTCTCCTATTGCGCCCCACCTGCCGCGTCAATATTCTACACACGAAAACACGTAGATCGGAGATCTCACATGACAGACTTTACCCACTCTTGGAGTCATCAGGACGCCCTTGTCGCAATGATGATTGCTGTTTCTGCAAGCGATGAAAACATCCGCACATCCGAACTTGTAACCATCCAACGGATTGTGAATCACCTGCCCGTTTTTGCGGATTTTGACCAAGACCGTATGGCGGGCATTTCTAAAACCGTGCTTGACCTTTTTACCGAGGAAGACGGCCTCGACGCGCTGTTTGGTTTGATCCGCGAAAGCTTGGACGAAAAACTGTTTGAAACCGCCTATGCGCTCGCTTGCGATGTTGCCGCCTCGGACGGAAAACTCACCGATCAAGAACTGCGCATTCTAGAAGAAATGCGCTACGAGCTTGATCTTGATCGCCTGCATGCTGCCGCCATTGAGCGCGGAAGCCGCGCGCGCCACACCACGCTTTAATTGGCGTAGGTTCGCGCCCAACCCTGCAGTAATTCCTGTTGCATTTTACGGGAGTTCTGCGCCCATGCGCGGCCTCCAGCGGGCCGTTCACGTTCGCTTTTGCCGATCTGGGTCCGCTTTTTAAGGTCTGCTGTGAAAATCGCAAAGGCTAAAACCCGTCCATTAGGCAGGGTGATATATCCTGCTAAAGCACTGACAAAATTGAGGGTTCCGGTTTTGGCGCGCACTGTCGCTGGGGCATTGTTGAGTTTTTTCCCGTCGGGTCCTTTAAGAACGATGTCTTTCATTAATCCGTGCAATGCGCCATTGGGTTTGGCCGCAACAAGGGCCGAGACCATCTCGTTCGCGGGCACTCTTGAATCACCGCTCAAGCCTGAGTGGTCGACAAATTTCGCCGTGTTCATCCCCAGCGCAGGCCCCGCCCAGCTTGACATTTTGGCGCCCGAGGTCGCAAGGTTGCGCGGAGAAATGCCCCGCCCACGGGTCGCCGAAAGGCCGATGACCTCCGCTGTGATGTTGGTCGAATATTTCAACATATCGCGTACAATCAACTGCAATTTCTCGCTTTGCACCTGCGCGATCACGGACCCTTTTGGCAGGGTCGCGGTCGCACGTTCTTTGCCCAATTTGATACCTTGCGAACGCGCCATTGTGCTAAAAACATCCGCCGCATACAGCTCGGGTTTGCGCACCGGAAGCCAACGGCTCCCCCCGTCCCCCAGCGCGCCACTCGCCACCGTCCATTGCTCACTGTCTTTACCGTCCGCATAGGTATAAATCGGCGTCGCGCGTTTTTTGACCACCATTTTGGCCATATGAACCTCGGGACGGTATTTGTCGCTACGGGCGTCCATCGCGACGGAATAGCCCGAATTGGCCCGTTTCCACTCAAAATGCACGCGGTTAAAATTCAGGTTCAGCCCCGAAACCGCGGGGTTATACCCAAGGTGATCGGGCTGTTCTTTATCAATCGAGCGCACGTAGGGCAGGACCGCCGAATGCACGAGAAAATCCCCTGTCACCTCTCGCACCCCTGCGTTTTTCAACCCCTGCGCTAGCACCGCCAAGGCATCCGTGTTCAAGGTCGGGTCGCCACCCCCCAAAAGCACCAAATCACCGTTCAAAATGCCGTTGGAAATCGGTCCCGTGGCCACCAATCGTGTGCTAAATTCATACCCCAAACCCAGCGCCTGCAGCGCATAAAGCGCCGTGATCGCCTTCGCCACCGACGCAGGCGGCATCGCCAAACCTGCGTTACGGCTTTCTAAAATCTCGCCCGTCGTCGCATCCGCCACCACAAATCCGACGTCGCCGCTAAAACCCGCGCCCGCAACAATCCGCTCAGTCGGGTTAGCGACGGATTTCGCGAAATTTTTGGGTTTTACAGGTGGAAATAGCGACGTTTCCGGCGCGCCGGCCTGTGCAAGGACCGCGCTGCCGCTCATCAATCCGGCGAGGATAAATCGTCTTGAAAAATGCTGACTCATAAAATCATATAACCCTCAGATTGGCGGCGAAACAAGCGCTTGAATACAGTAATCGCCAATGGCGCGCTAGCGTTTCCAACCACCGTTGGCGCGCAGTTGCGTCGACGAAATATCCACCATCGGCAAATTCACAAAACACCACGCAGGAGGCTGCGCCTTCGCAAGCAACATCCGCTCGCTTTCCGGCAAACGCGCGGTGCGAAACCGTCGCGCAGTCGGGCTGCACAGGGCCCGCAACCGATCTCTCGGACGCGCCAAAACCCCCACGCGTACGTTTTTCATGATCCAGTCCCATTGCCCCCAAAGGTGGAATTCCGCGAGGTTATCCGCCCCCATAAGCCATGTAAAATCCACCTTAGGATATTCCGCGAACAACACCTTGAGCGTCGCCGCGGTATAGCGAGTGCCCGCTTGGGCCTCAAAATCCGTCACCTTAATCCGTGGGTGCGTAATCATCGCATTTGCCGCCGCCATCCGCCGTGCAATCGGGGCGGGTCCGGTGGATTTTAATGGATTTCCCGGCGACACCAGCCACCAAACTTCATCCAGCCCAAACCGCTTTAATGCCGCGCGTGAAATATGCACATGCCCCGCGTGGGGCGGATCAAACGACCCTCCCAGCAATCCGATTTTTGCACCAGCGCGCGCAGAGGGAATGTCATACCGCATAGGGGTCTCTACCCTTAAACCACCGAAACTCAAACAAAAAACGGCCGCAAGCTGCCTTGCGACCGATGTGAACACATCTCAAATAGCGCCTAATCGGTCGATGACGACTTGGCCCAAAGGTTGATATTGGCTTCGCCCGAAAGACGGTCGATTTCCACCAATTCCGCATCGGTAAAGTCGAGATTTTCAACCGCCCCGACGCAATCAATCACTTGGCTCGGCTTGCTCGCGCCGATGAGCGCCGTCGTGATGCCGCCCCCGCGCAGAACCCATGCAATCGCCATTTGCGCCAGCGTTTGCCCACGACCTTCGGCCATTTCATTGAGCGATTTGATGCTCGCAAAAGTGTTTTCATTCAAGTGACTTGGCAAAAGAGATTTGCCCTGTGTCGCGCGACTGCCTTCTGGAATACCGCCAATATATTTCTTGGTTAACATCCCCTGCGCCAGCGGCGTAAACGCGATCGATCCGACGCCCAATTCCTGCAACGTGTCCTTCAAACCATCGGTCTCAACCCAACGGTTGAACATATTGTACGACGGTTGGTGGATCACACAGGGCGTACCCAGATCGTTCAAAATTGCCACGGCTTCGCGGGTTTTTTCCGAGTTATACGACGAAATCCCTGCATAAAGCGCGCGCCCCGACCGCACGATGTAATCCAATGCGCCCATAGTTTCTTCGAGCGGTGTTTCGGGATCAAAACGGTGTGAATAGAAGATATCGACGTAATCAAGTCCCATCCGTTTGAGGCTCTGATCACAGGACGACACCAGATATTTGCGGCTGCCGAATTCGCCGTAAGGGCCGGGCCACATCAGATACCCCGCCTTGCTCGAAATGATCATCTCGTCGCGATAACCGGCGAAATCTTCGCGCATAATTTCGCCAAAGGCGGTCTCTGCGGAGCCGGGAGGGGGGCCGTAATTATTCGCCAAATCAAAGTGGGTGATGCCATTGTCAAACGCCGTTTGCAGGATGGCGCGCTTGGTCTCATGCGGCGTGTCGCCGCCAAAATTGTGCCACAGGCCAAGCGACAGCGCTGGCAGCTTTAGTCCGGATTTTCCACAGCGGCGGTATTGCATTTTTTCATAGCGGTTTTCGGCGGGGGTATATCCCATGGAAATATCCTTTATTTGAGTAGCCTTAGGAGGGAAGCGCCCCCCTAAGGCATGATTTATTACAGACTGGCGTTACAGGTTTTCGCCGCTTCGATGGCTTTTAACGTGCCGTCGAGATTGATCGTAAAGGCAAATTCCGACTCTGGAAACACAGTCATTTCATACTGCTGCATGAGGTCTGTCACGAATTTTGGATCGTCCGAAAGGATGTATCCGCCCGAATATCCGTCGGTGATATTGCCGCGCATCCCTGTGCTTTCGCCAAGGTAAATATTGTCACCAATCAAGATGCCAATCTCACTTGTTTCGCCCGCTACGATGTTGGTTTCTTGTGTGGTAAAAACGCCGAGGTACCCAACTGCGCGGTCCTCAGTTAGGCCCATTTGGACCACATTTCCGTCTGAATCCGCTTTTTCAATAAAGCAGGAGAGTTTTTCGATATCTTCAAAGATATTCCACCCCTCGACCGTTTCATAAAAGGCGAATTCATCCGCGGCATAAGCTTGCGTCGCAGTTAATGTCACTGCCGCGGCCATTGCGAGATTTTTCAATGAGATCATTTTATATTCCTTTTTAAGAATGCACCCCAAAACAATGTTGGGTCAGAGGAATTCGTAGTGGGTATCGGTGGATGAAGTCTAGAGCCAAAAGGGAATGCTCGCCAGTTAGTCGGGCAAATAGTGGCGCTGTACACCGCTCCTCCGACATAAAAATGGCCCCACATACAGAAGGGCCACCATTTTCTAAAACGCGCGGGCTCTAGAAGCTCGCCATGCACTTACGTGCGGCTTCCATGCCCCTCATCGTCCCATCCAGATTGATCTCTAGCGCGTAAGATCTTCCCGAAAAAACAGACATAACATATTGTTGTGCAATATCTTCTGCGAGTTGTTCGTTGTCATACAAGAAATAGCGCCCCATGTAACCGTTGCTTAATTTCCCACGAACGCTTTTGGATTTACTTTTATAAGAATGATCGCCAACGACGATTTGAATCTCTTGAATTTCGCCGTCTTTAAGGCCAATTTCTGTTTGGGTGAACACCCCGACATAGTCAAATAAATTGTCAGTCGTCCGCCCCATTTGCACAACGTTATTCAAGTCGTCCTTGCGTTCCATAAAGCAGTTTTTGGCGTCGTTATCCTTCCAAATATTCCATCCCCCAACGGAGACAATTCCCTCAAAACGGTCTTGTGCAAAAGCTCCAGTTGCGCCCACCGACGCGACTGCAACTACCGATAAAAATTTAGATACGGTTTTAAATACTGACATAATAATTTCCCTGAATACGCGCTCAACTGCAACGATAAAACTCCACGACACGACCTTACGCGCCCTCTGACGCCTGATCAAACTGATTCCTTCCAAGCCCTTCAAATCCTTTGCCCCCTTGCCCTCATCGCCCACAAACTATACGAAAAGCCAACCCACCTTTACCTCGGAGAACCCTCATGGCCGCTTATCAATATGTCTACTTCATGGACGGAGTCTCCAAAACCTACCCCGGTGGTAAAAAGTGTTTTGAAAACATCCGCCTAAACTTCCTTCCCGGCGTGAAAATCGGTGTCGTTGGCTCCAACGGTTCGGGTAAATCGACCCTCATGCGCATCATGGCGGGCATGGACAAGGATTTCGTTGGCGAAGCATGGCTCGCAGAAGGCGCCCGCGTCGGCTATCTCCCCCAAGAACCAACTCTCGACGAAACCCTCGACGTGCGCGGCAACGTGATGCTCGGTGTCGCCGATAAAAAAGCCATCCTTGATCGCTACAACGAACTCGCGATGAACTACTCCGAGGAAACCGCCGAAGAAATGGCCACCCTTCAGGATGAAATCGACAGCCAAAACCTCTGGGATCTCGACGCTCAAATCGACGTCTCCATGGAAGCCCTGCGCTGCCCCCCCGATGACGCCGATGTCTCCACCCTCTCCGGTGGTGAAAAACGCCGCGTCGCCCTGTGCAAACTCCTCCTCGAAGCCCCCGATATGCTGCTTCTCGATGAGCCAACCAACCACCTCGACGCCGAAACAATCGCATGGCTCCAACAACACCTGATCGACTACAAAGGCACCATCCTTTGCGTCACCCACGACCGTTATTTCCTCGACGACATCACGGGCTGGATTCTAGAACTCGACCGCGGCGCAGGCATCCCCTACGAGGGCAACTACTCCGCTTGGCTTGAGCAAAAAGCCAAACGTCTTGAGAAAGAAGCCAAAGAAGACAAATCCAAACAACAAACCCTCGAGCGCGAACTCGAATGGATGCGTCAATCGCCAAAAGCCCGCCAAGCCAAATCCAAAGCGCGGATCAACTCCTACAACGATCTCGCCAACCAATCCGAGCGTGAAAAAGTCGGCAAAGCCCAAATCATCATCCCCAACGGCCCCCGCCTTGGCACCAAAGTGATCGAAGTCGAAGGCCTCAAAAAGGCCATGGGCGACAAACTCCTCGTCGAAGACCTCACCTTCGCCCTGCCCCCCGGTGGCATCGTCGGCGTGATCGGCCCCAACGGCGCGGGTAAAACCACCCTGTTCCGCATGTTCACCGGCCAAGAAAAACCGGACGAGGGCACCGTCGAATTCGGCGATACCGTCAAACTCTCCTACGTCGACCAAAACCGCGACGACCTTGATCCAAACGCCACCGTGTTTGAGGCCATCGGCGACGGCGGCGAAATCATCAAACTCGGCGACGCCGAAGTCAACGCCCGCGCCTACTGCTCCTCCTTCAACTTCAAAGGCGGCGATCAACAGAAAAAACTCGGCATGTTGTCGGGCGGCGAACGCAACCGCGTCCACATGGCGCGCCTCCTAAAAGAAGGCGGCAACGTCCTCCTCCTCGACGAACCTACCAACGACCTCGACGTCGAAACCCTCCGCGCCCTTGAGGACGCCCTCGTCGATTTCGCAGGCTGCGCCGTCGTCATCTCCCACGACCGCTTCTTCCTCGACCGCATCTGTACGCATATTCTAGCATTCGAAGGCGACGCCCACGTCGAATGGTTCGAAGGCAACTTTGAGGATTATGAGGAAGACAAAAAACGTCGTCTCGGCGCGAATGCTTTGGAGCCTACACGGATGAAGCATAAAAAATTCGTACGTTGATTTTGCAAAGCAAAAGTAACGGGGGCGCGGCAGCGGGTTTGGCAACAAACCTGCCTGCGCACTCCGCTGGAGTTTCAAAATAGCCGCGTTGCAATCCGCTACAGGCTATACCTACCCCTCCATCCGAATGACATTTCGCCAATCCAGATCGAACTCGCTCATGAGAGCGCTATACCCCTTGCTTGCACGCAAAGCCTCGTATGTTTTTTGGATAGAATCCATAGACGGATACCCCACTGCCAACAAACGACGCCCGGCTGCCGGACCTGTTAAAATGGTGCAATAGCGCATGATCATAGCTCCGTTTTTCTCAAAGTGCGGAACTTCAGCGCTCATTGCCTTTAGTTTCAAATCCTTGCATCCCCACCGAGTCACCACTCCGTAGGCAGGAACCTCCATAGAGGTTTTGGACAATCCAAGGTCCTCTATTTTCAGTATATTGCGGAGCGTAACCGAGACATTTCCGTCTGCCACAAGCTCTTTATAGGCTGCCGATTTTGCATAAACATTAAAGGCTCCATCAATACCGTTCAGCTCTTCGTAACTCTGAAACAAGATCAATTGCCCAGTTTGCTCGCCCGTCGCGAGAACTCCGAACCGTGTGGTCAGCGCTCCGGCATCGCTCTTTAATTCACTACAGAGTTTGGACAGAAGTTTAAGGGCTTGCCCCACAAAGGGCTGCTTACAGGCAGCAACAGTAACCATCATATATCTTGGAGTAGTCATACTATTCTCCTAATAATTGTTGTTTACAAAAAAACTGCCCTTAAGAAATGCCGTTGCCTACCTCGATAATTGTCGCCCCTACTCTTTGAAACCTGCGGAAAGGTTGAGGAGACTATAGCACAATTCCATTCAGTTTTCTCGTTCTTAAACTAAGACCCGCACAGTCGAGCTTTCATACTGCTTGAATCGAACAGATCCTCAAACCGCCCGTCCCTCCTCATCCCGATCTTCCCGCGCCTCGATCACCTTGCTCAACCGCAACTCCGCAAACAGCGCCAGCACATCATTCATCACCTTCTGATACCCCGCCCCATACGCGCGGTAGTATTTCAGCACAGGCTCCTCCAGCAAAAGCGTCACCCGCGCATTGCGTGGCGTGAAGCCAAACGCCTCTGAAATCTCCTCCCAATCCTCTGGAATAAATTCCGTCCGCAGCTCCGCCGCCCGCACCGCCGTACTCACCCGCGCCAGCGTATTCTTCGCCATCCGCACATGCCGATGCTGTTCCTTCGTCGCCCGTCGATCCGACGCAGGCTCAATCCTATCCCGAGTATTCTTGTTGTGCGGCGTGACCATCGCGGCCTCCATTCTGTGTAAAATATGGCCCCATCTTCCCACCAAATCGTTAACGCCCGCGCAAACCTGCGGCCGCACATCCCGCCCCTATGGAAATCATATGCAAAACATATGCGAATAACGCCCCGCCTTTTGCCGTTGCCACACCGCGTTAAGACAGCGCCCAAAAATCATGCAACACGCCCCTTTTTGCCCGATTTTCGCCCACAACCCCGCAATCCCCCGCGCCCATATCTCGCCCTATCTGTCCCTCCGCACGCGCCGCGTCTACACCATGATATGGCCCAAAAATTGCGCATAACCATCCTAGAATCCGATCCCGAGCGTGCCCGCATGATCGTCGACGGACTCTGCGACGCGGGCGATTTCACCATCACCGTCCTAGGCAACGAAACCTCACTAAATCAACGCCTTAGCGAGCTAGACCCCCACGTCGTCCTCGTCGATATCGCCAATCCCAGCCGCGATACCCTCGAAAGTCTCTCCCTCGCCTCTGGGGCCAATAAACGCCCCGTCGCCATGTTCGTAGACCGCTCCGACCCCGAGCTAACCAAAGCCGCAATCGACGCGGGACTCTCGGCCTATGTCGTTGACGGACTTACAAAAAATCGCATCAAACCCATCCTCGACGCGGCCATCGCCCGCTTCAATATGGTCTCGCAAATCCGCAATGAACGCGACGCCGCCAAGGCCGCGCTGGCCGAACGCAAAACCATCGACCGCGCCAAGGGTCTCCTGATCGCCGCCAAGGGCATTTCCGAAGAAGAAGCCTACGCCCTCCTGCGCAAAACCGCGATGAACCAAGGCCGCAAAACCGCCGACATCGCCCACGCCCTCGTCACCGCCAGCGAGCTGCTAAAATGACCCCTCTCACCTGCGCCTTCGTCCCCCTCGTAGACTCCGCCCCCCTCATCGTCGCCCACGAGCTCGGCTTCGCCCGCGCCAACGCTCTCAAGCTCAATCTGGTGAAACATCCGAGCTGGTCCTCCCTGCGCGACGGCCTCGCCCTCGGCCAAGTTGATGCGGCGCAAATGCTCTCGCCTACGCCCATCGCCACCTCGCTAAATCTTGGGAATCTCCCAGTAAAAATTGATGTTTTGATGGTGCTTTCGGTCAATGGCAATAACATCGGCGTTGCACCAAAACTGGCGCAGAAGATGCGCGGCAACGGCTGGAGTGGGGCCTTCCAAGCCCCGCGCGAGACGGGCCTTCACCTGATCAAATCCGCGGGCGAAGCCCTGCGGGTGGGCATCCCTTTTCCCTTCGCTATGCACGTCGAACTGCTACACCACTGGCTCAGCGCCCTCGGCCTCCCAGAGCGTGCCCTCGACATCAAAGTCGTCCCTCCACCCCGCATGCCCGACGCCATCGCCAATGATGAAATCGATGCCTTTTGTGTTGGAGAACCTTGGGGGTCCCTCGCCGTCGAACAAGGTGTTGCCGAACTCATCCTTCCCGGCTCTGCCATTTGGAATTTCGCCCCCGAAAAAGTCCTCGCAACCCGCCACGACTGGACACAAAACCACCCCGAAGAAACCAAATCCCTGATGCGCGCTACCTATCAAGCCGCCTGCTGGCTCGAAGACCCGTCCAACCGTATGGTCGCCGCCGACCTCCTCGCACGCGCAGAATACCTCGACCTCCCCGAACACCTGATTGACCGCGCATTGACAGGGCAAATTGCCCCGACGCGCAACGCTCAACCCCAATACGTTCCACAGTTCCAACAGTTCCACGGAACCGCCGCAAATTTCCCGTGGCGCAGCCAAGCCGCATGGATCGCGACGCGATTAGCTAAGCGGTACAGTCTTGACCCCGTTCATGCTCGTTCGGTTGCACGCAACTGTTTTCGCACAGATTTATACCGCCACAACCTTGAAGGCCTGGGGGTGGACATGCCCGCAGCCTCTGAAAAACTGGAGGGCTCCCTTGCTGCTCCAACGCTCGTTGCCTCAACCCGTGGAGAGATGATTCTGGGGCCAGATGCATTCTTTGATGGCGAAATTTTCGACCTCAACGCCTAATTGCGCCCATTTATTATGCAGTCGCAGAATTTGACGGAAAATTCGGCCACAAAGCCTCGCCGCACCGCAGCAACCCTCGTACAAATAGACCAACGCTGAGCAACGCCGCTTAGTCAATACCGTCCAGCGATGGACGACATGAGCAAAGCCGCTCGATTCTTCTGACATGTCCTCCCGTGTCTCTTGAATCGTGCGGCTTTTTTCGTTCTTGCCCCTTCCTCTAACATTATCGGGGGCGCAATACAGAAGGAATTATTCGATGAAATATGCACTTAGCATGGCCGTGGCGACGAGCTTTGCCCTCGCGGCTCCCTCATGGGCTGAAATGCTGGACCTCGAAAAAGATGAGCTTACAATCGGCTTCATCAAACTCACGGACATGGCTCCGTTGGCAGTGGCCTACGAACTTGGATATTTTGAGGACGAAGGCCTCTATGTCACATTGGAACCGCAAGCCAACTGGAAAGTGCTTCTAGACCGTGTGATCGACGGCCAACTCGACGGCGCGCACATGCTTGCAGGGCAACCTATCGCGGCGACTATTGGCTATGGCACAGAGGCCCACATCATCACCCCCTTCTCGATGGATTTGAACGGCAACGGCATCACGGTTTCCAATGCCATTTGGGAAAAGATGCTGCCACACGTTCCAATGGACGACGCGGGCAAACCCGTTCACCCAATTTCTGCCGCCTCGTTGAAACCTGTTGTTACCGAGTTCGCCGACAAGGGCGAGCCTTTCAAAATGGGCATGGTTTTTCCTGTTTCTACTCATAACTATGAGTTGCGCTACTGGCTGGCTGCGGGTGGGATTGAGCCGGGATATTACTCACCCGACGACGTTTCCGGCCAAATCGCGGCTGATGTTCTACTCTCCGTCACCCCCCCGCCACAGATGCCCGCGACCCTCGAAGCGGGTACAATCCATGGATATTGCGTGGGCGAGCCATGGAACCAAGCGGCGGTCTTTAAAGGCATCGGCGTCCCTGTTGTGACCGATTATGAAATCTGGAAAAACAACCCAGAGAAAGTCTTCGGCATCACAGCAGAATTCGCAGAAGAAAACCCAAACACAACACTTGCCGTCACCAAAGCCCTCATCCGCGCTGCGATGTGGCTGGATGCAAACGACAATGCCAACCGTCCAGCAGCGGTGGAAATCCTGTCGCGCTCTGACTATGTTGGTGCGGATTACGACGTGATCGCGGCCTCGATGACCGGCACATTTGAATACGAAAAAGGCGACGTGCGCGACGTGCCTGATTTCAATGTTTTCTTCCGGTATTTCGCGACGTATCCCTATTATTCCGACGCGGTTTGGTACCTGACCCAAATGCGCCGTTGGGGCCAAATACCTGAAGGCAAATCCGATGCTTGGTACGATGAAACAGCAAAAAGCATTTATAAACCAGAGATTTACCTCGCCGCAGCAAAGCTCCTGATTGAAGAAGATCTCGCAGCTGAAACTGACTTCCCATGGGACACTGATGGCTACCGCGTCGAGACACCCGAAGGCGATATCATCGACGGCGTTGTCTATGACGGGCGCACCCCCAACGCCTATATCGACAGCCTGATCATCGGCCTCAAAGGCGAGCAAACCGTTCAGCGCAGCGGCATCACCAATTAAAAACACGTCCCCCAGCGCCCCACGGGGGGCTGGGCCTCTTTCCTGTAAACTATACGCCAGATTGGAGACGGTCAGATGACGACAGTCGATCCCGAATTCGCCGCAAACCTCGAAAAAGAAGCCAAACGCGCGCGCCTTTTCACACGTATCAACAAAGCCGATGCATGGTTCTCTGTGTTGGGCCTCGCGTGGATGACCCCCATTCTGAAAGCCTTCGCTGGCGATAATCCACGAGCGCAGATGAAACAAATATGGTTGCTCTTGGGCGTACCATTGTTGTCGATCGTGTTGTTTTTGGCGGCTTGGGGCGCCCTCGCGCCAAAAGTGCAAACCTCCCTTGGCGCCGTCCCCGGTCCCGTGCAGGTTTGGGAGCAAGCCAAAGTACTCAACGCCGACGCCATTCGCGAAGCCCAAAAAGAGAAGCAATTCTATGAGCGCCTAACGGTACGCAACGACAAACTCATCGCCGAAGGCAAAGCGGACCAAGTCAAAACCCGCGCCTATACGGGCAAACCAACGTATTACGACCAAATATGGACCTCCATTCAAACCGTCTTCTTTGGCTTTCTCATTGCCTCGGCGATTGCAATCCCCCTCGGAATTGCTGCGGGTCTCTCGCCGATCGTGAACGCGGCGATCAACCCCCTCATCCAGATTTTCAAGCCCGTCTCTCCCCTCGCATGGCTGCCAATCGTGACGATCATCATTTCGGCCACGTATGCCACCAACGACGGCCTGTTCTCAAAATCTTTTCTCACCTCCGCGATCACGGTAACGCTGTGCTCGCTCTGGCCCACCCTTATCAATACAAGCCTCGGGGTCGCGAGCATCGACAAAGACCTGATCTCGGTGAGCAAAGTCCTTAAGCTCTCGACCTTCACCAAAATCACCAAACTCGTCCTCCCCTCGGCCCTACCTCTGATTTTCACCGGATTGCGCTTGTCCCTCGGTGTGGGCTGGATGGTTTTAATCGCGGCGGAAATGCTGGCCCAGAACCCCGGCTTAGGGAAATTCGTCTGGGATGAATTCCAGAACGGCTCCTCGAACTCCCTCGCGAAGATCATGGTTGCGGTTCTGACCATCGGCATCATCGGCTTCTTGCTTGATCGTCTGATGTTCACAATTCAATCGCTCTTTACCTTCTCAGAGAACCGGTGATCGACATGGCAGTTGTAGAATTCAAAAATGTTTCCAAAGGCTTCGGTGTCGGCACCGCCCATGTCGACGTGTTGCGCGATCTGAGCCTTAAAGTGGAGGAAGGCGAATTCCTTGCCATCCTCGGATTTTCCGGCACAGGGAAATCCACGCTGATGAACTTGGTCGCGGGCCTCACAACTCCTGACAAAGGCGAGGTTCTCTTTCGCGGCGCACCGATCACAGGTCCCGGCCCAGAACGTGGCCTCGTGTTCCAAAGCTATTCTTTGATGCCGTGGTTGACGGTATCTGGAAATGTTGCCCTCGCGGTGGACTCGGTTTTCAAAAGCAAAAGCAAAGCCGAACGCGCCGTAATCGTCGCCAAATACATAGAAATGGTGGGGCTCTCCCACGCCGGAGATCGCCGCCCCGCAGAGCTTTCAGGCGGTATGCGCCAGCGGGTTTCGGTGGCCCGTGCGCTGGCGATGAACCCAGAAGTGTTGCTATTGGACGAGCCATTGTCAGCACTTGATGCCCTCACCCGCGCCAATCTCGCGGATGAAATCCTCGACATTTGGAACGCCGACAAAAAGACCGTGATCCTGATCACCAATGACGTGGACGAGGCGATCATCATGGCCGACCGCATCATCGCCCTCAACCCCGATGGATCGCTGTCAGAGCCCTTCAAGGTTAATATCCCGCGCCCCCGCGACCGTATTGAGATGAACGACGATGTTGTGTTCAAAACACTACGGGCGACAATCACCAAACACCTCATGGATGTGGGCATCACTGGCCGCGTTGAAGGCACCCGCACCCTGCCCGACGTCACCCCCATTCACGGGGTGCCAGCAGCCGTTGCCAAAGCCCAAGAGGGTCTAATCGGCGAACGTTTCCTCGATTTCTCTCAGCTGCACAAAATCTATCCCACCCCCAAAGGCCCCCTCACCGTGGTTGAGGACTTTGACCTCAAAGTTAACCGTGGCGAATTTATCTCGCTCATCGGGCACTCTGGCTGCGGTAAATCCACTGTTCTGACCATGGCTGCAGGCCTCAATGATATCTCAAAAGGCGGTATTCGTCTGGATGGCCGCCACGTTCAAGGCGCTGATCCCGAACGCGCCGTGGTGTTTCAGTCGCCCAACCTGTTCCCGTGGCTGACCGCCAAAGAGAACGTCTCGATTGGGGTTGATAAAGTCTATCCCAAGGCCTCAATGGCGGAGCGCCAAGACGTCGTGGAATACTACCTTGAGCGCGTCGGTTTGGCGGATTCCATGGACAAAATGGCGACCTCCATGTCCAACGGCATGAAGCAACGCGTCGGCATCGCCCGCGCCTTTGCCTTGTCGCCCAAACTGCTTCTTCTGGACGAGCCCTTTGGCATGCTCGACAGCCTCACCCGCTGGGAATTGCAGGAAGTTTTGATGGAAGTCTGGTCGCGCACAAAGGTAACCGCTGTTTGCGTCACCCACGATGTCGACGAGGCGATTTTGCTGGCGGATCGCGTGGTCATGATGACCAACGGCCCCCAAGCGACCATCGGAAAAATCGTCAATGTAGATCTGCCACGGCCGCGCACCCGCAAGGCCCTGCTAGCCCATCCCGATTATTATCGTTACCGCGCCGAGGTTCTTGATTTCCTTGAGGAATACGAACACGGCAAGAACCCAAAGAAAGCGAAAGAGGAGGCTGCATGATGGCCCAGAAACTCGTTATTATTGGCGCTGGAATGGCGTCAGGACGGGCCTTGGAAGAGTTGATCAAACTCGACCCTGGCGCCTACGATGTCACGCTTTTCAACGCGGAGGCGCGCGGCAATTATGATCGCATCATGTTGTCGCCCGTTCTCTCTGGGGACAAGGCCTTTGAAGACATCATCATCCACACGTCCGACTGGTATGCCGAAAATGGCGTGACGTGCCGTTTTGGTGAAAAAGTCGCGAAAGTGGATCGAGAACGCAAGGTTGTTATTGCGGAAAACGGCGACGAAGTTCCTTATGACAAGCTGATTTTTGGCACCGGTTCAAACCCTTTCATCATCCCGCTTCCCGGGCATAATCTGGAAGGCGTAATCGCCTATCGCGACCTTGAAGACACCAATAAAATGATCGAACTTGGCGCCAAAAAAGACGCCAAAGCCGTGGTGATTGGTGGCGGTTTACTGGGTCTTGAAGCAGCGGCGGGTTTGGCCCTGCGCGGCGTCGACGTCACGGTTGTTCACATCATGGGCCACTTGATGGAACGGCAACTTGATGAGGCCGCAGGATACCTGTTGCGCAAAGCCTTAATCGACAAGGGCATCACTGTGCTCTGCTCTGCCAACTCAAAGGAAATCATTGGCGAAAACGGCCACGTAAAGGCGTTGGTGTTGGATGATGGCACCGAGCTACCCTGTGATTTACTGGTTATGGCCGTGGGCATTCGCCCCAACGTTGCCCTCGCCAGCGAGGCCGGCTTGATGGTGGGCAAAGGCATCCATGTGGACGATCAAATGATCACGTCGGACGCCGATATTTTTGCCGTTGGCGAATGTGTGGAGCATGACGGCGCGATCTTTGGCCTCGTCGCACCGCTTTATGACCAAGCCAAAGTTTTGGCACGCACATTGGTCAATCAGGACGCGAAATTCGTACAGCGCGAGATTTCCACCAAGCTTAAAGTAACAGGCTGTGACCTGTTTTCGGCAGGCGACTTTGCCGAAGCCAGCGACCGCGAAGACATCGTTTTCCGCGACCCGTCGCGCGGCGTTTACAAACGGTTGGTGCTCAAGGAAAACGCCGTGATCGGCGCGGTGATGTACGGCGACACGGCCGACAGCAACTGGTTCTTTGGCCTGATCAAATCGAGGGAGGACATCAGCGAGATGCGAGACACGCTGATCTTTGGCCCTGCCTTTCAAGGGGGTGCCCCCTTGGACCCTATGGCGGCCGTTGCAGCCTTACCAGATGACGCTGAAATCTGTGGTTGTAACGGCATTTCCAAAGGCGAGATTATCGCCGTAATTAACGCAGGCTCCAACTCATTGGACCTTGTAAAGGTGACGTCCAAAGCGGGATCATCCTGTGGCTCCTGTGTGGGTCTTGTGAGCCAAGTCTTGGGCCTCACCCTTGGCGACGCGTTCCAAATGCCCGAGAAGGAAACGATCTGTAAATGTTCAGACCTCTCGCATGACGATGTGCGCAAATTGATCATCGCCAAGGAGCTAAAATCCATCCCTGCCGCGATGCAGGAGTTGGATTGGAAGACGTCCTGTGGTTGTCACGTGTGCCGCCCCGCGCTCAACTATTACATGGTTTGCGCATGGCCCGGCGAAGAAGTGGATGACTCGCGCTCGCGCTTTATCAACGAACGTGTGCACGCCAACATTCAAAAAGACGGAACCTATTCCGTCGTGCCTCGCATGTTGGGCGGCATCACCACACCCAATGAATTGCGCGCAATTGCTGACGCCGCTGACAAGTACAACGTGCCAACGGTGAAAGTCACAGGCGGGCAACGGATCGACTTACTGGGCATCAAAAAAGAAGATTTGCCCGCCATTTGGTATGATTTGGGCGAGGCGGGCATGATCTCTGGCCAAGCTTATGCCAAAGGATTGCGCACGGTGAAAACTTGCGTCGGAACCGACCATTGCCGCTTTGGTACGCAAGATTCCACGGGCCTTGGCATCAAAATCGAAAAGGAGATGTGGGGCGCATGGTCGCCGCATAAATTCAAGCTCGCGGTGTCTGGCTGTCCGCGCAATTGTGCGGAAAGCACCTGCAAAGACCTCGGGATAATCTGCGTCGATAGCGGCTATCAAATCTTGGTAGGGGGGGCCGCAGGCCTTGACCTTCGCCAAACGGAATTGCTGATGGTGGCCAAAACCGAGGAGGAAGCCATCGACGTTGCCTGCGCGTTTTACCAACTCTATCGCGAAGGCGCGCAATACCTGCACCGCCCCTATAAATGGATCGACAAAGTCGGCCTTGATTGGGTCAAAGAACAGGTTGTGGACGACTTGGAAAACCGCGGAGCGTTGGCCGCCCGCTTCCGCTACTCCCAGCAGTTTTATCAGATAGATCCATGGGCAGAACGTGCGAAAAAAGGCGTTGATGCGCATGAGTTTAAACCCCTCGCAGATTTCACAAAGGTAGCCGCAGAATGACACAGTTTATCGACATCGGAGCCACAACTGACATCCCCGTTCGCGGTGCACGGATCGTGCGGACTCTGCGAGGCGACATTGCGCTTTTTCACACAGCATCGGGCGCAATCTATGCTGTAGACGAGTATCTCGAGGGCAAAGCGGGCCCCCTCTCCAACGGCATCCAGCACGACGAAAAAGTGACCGATCCCATGCGAAATTGGATCTTTGATTTGGCCACGGGCGAAGCCCAAGGCGCGGATGAAGGATGCGTCGGCACCTATGAAGTCAAGGTCGAGAAGGGGCGCGTCCTCCTTGCGGCTTCTGCAGTCTTGGCACAGGTGGCGGTTGAATGAAGGCCGTTAAAACAACTTGTCCCTATTGCGGGGTTGGCTGCGGGGTTTTGGCCTTCGCTGACGGCACAATTAAAGGCGACCCCGACCACCCTGCGAATTTCGGGCACCTGTGTTCCAAGGGATCGGCGCTCGGCGAAACCCTCGATTTCGAGGGTCGTCTTCTCGCACCGCAGATCGGCAAACGGGACGCAAGTTGGAACGAAGCACTCGATCTGGTTGCAAGCAAATTTCGCGACGCAATCGACGAACACGGCCCCGATTCCGTGGCGTTTTACGTTTCAGGGCAATTGCTGACCGAAGATTACTACGTCGCCAACAAGTTGATGAAGGGCTATATTGGAAGCGCCAACATCGACACCAATTCGCGCCTGTGCATGGCGAGTTCGGTGGCGGGCCACAAGCGTGCATTCGGCACCGATACCGTGCCCGGAAATTATGAAGACCTCGATCAAGCCGACCTTGTTGTTCTGGTGGGAAGTAACCTCGCGTGGTGCCACCCAATCCTGTTTCAGCGCCTTGTTGCAGCCAAAGCCGAACGCCCTAACATGCGCGTCGTCAACATAGACCCAAGGCGCACAGCCACCAGTGATCTGGCCGACCTCCACCTTGCGATTAGACCCGATGGTGATGCCGCCCTCTTTAACGCGCTTTTGACCGAAATTGAGGCCCGAGGTGCCGTCAATACCCCTTATGTCGCTGCACATGTTACAGGCTTTGACGCGACCCTAACTGAGGCCCGCGTTGGCAACCCTAAAGATTGCGGTTTGACCCATGCGGAAATCGCAGAATTCATCGATCTTTGGATCGGAACTGAAAAAACCGTCACCATTTATTCGCAAGGCGTTAACCAATCCGCCGTCGGGACAGATAAGGTTAATGCCATTCTCAATTGCCACCTTGCAACAGGCCGAATTGGCCGTGCCGGAATGGGCCCCTTCAGCGTCACTGGCCAACCAAACGCTATGGGGGGACGGGAAGTAGGGGGGCTTGCGAATATGCTCGCGAACCACCTTGATTTGGAAAACCCCGCCCACCGAGACGCCGTGCAAACCGCATGGAACGCGCCGGTAATGGCCGACCATGCGGGTCTCAAAGCGGTCGACTTATTTCAGGCTTGCGCGGACGGTAAAATCAAGGCGCTCTGGGTGATTTCGACCAACCCCGCGGTGTCGATGCCAAATTCGGCATTTGTCTCGCAAGCTATTGAAAATGTAGACTTTACCGTTGTGTCAGATATTATGGAACATACCGACACGGGGGCGCTTGCTGATGTTTTACTTCCCGCCACAGGCTGGGGCGAGAAATCAGGGACTGTTACGAATTCCGAACGCCGCATAAGCCGCCAAAGGCCGTTTATTCCTGGCCCAAAAGAAGCCCGCCCAGACTGGCGCATCCTCTGTGATGTGGCCAAACGCATGGGCTATACTGAGGGGTTCAATTTCACCAGTCCCGCGCAAATTTTCGACGAATACGCCAAGCTTTCAACCGCCACTGAACCGTTCGGCAAAGACTTTAACATTTCCGGCCTCGCGGGCCTAAGCGAAGCAGATTACGACACACTTGCCCCCTTGCAATGGCCCATAAAAACAGGGCAAATCCCACAGGAACGGTTTTTCGCCAATGGCGGTTTCTATCACACTGACGGCAAGGCAAAAATGATCCCGATTACGCCGCCACAACCCGCTATTTCTGCGCATAGTTTCCGGCTAAATTCCGGCCGTATCCGCGACCAATGGCACACGATGACCCGAACCGGAAAAACGGCGCGTTTGGGTCAACATATTTCCGAACCCTTCGCCGAAATCCACCCGCTTGATGCCGAAAAAATCGGTGTATCCGATGCGACCCTTTTGCGTATTTCTGGTCAAAACGGCAGTGCAATTTTGCGGGTCATGATTTCGGAACGCGCCCAGATCGGCAGCCTGTTTGCGCCGATGCATTGGACCGCCAGCTTCTCGAAAACTGGGCGCATTAATGATGCTGGCGACTCGCAAGTTGATCCAGTTTCGGGCCAACCTGCGCTCAAGGGTGCACAAGTGACCGCGCAAGCGTTTGAAGCTGGATGGTATGCCTTTGCCGCGACCGACCATGAAATTCAATCCAACCGCCCCTATGTTGCAAAAATGCGCAGCGATACGGGATGGCGTGCTGAAATCGCTGGCGTAAAACCACCCACGTGTTGGGAGCAGGAAGCACGCGAAACGCTTGCGCTCCCGATGGGCGACGCTATGGTTTTTGAGGATATCAATCGTGGCACTGTCCGCGTCGCAATTGTCGAGAACGGCATCCTTCGAGGCGCCTTTTTTGCCGCCAAGTCGCCGGTTGCGGTGGCGGTGGCGCGCGGATTTGTTATTTCTCTTATCGGGTCAAGGGATGCGACCCATGTTTTGGCCGGTGTTCCCGGCGCAGACCAGCTAGATCCGGGTGCGACGGTTTGTGCCTGTATGAACGTCGGGATAAATACCCTTCGCGCCGCGATCGATGCAGGATCAATGACTGTCGAGGCCCTTGGAAATTGCACGGGCGCGGGAACAAACTGCGGCTCTTGCAAGCCAGAACTTCAAGCTTTACTAAGGGATGTACCCTTATTGAAAGTAGCCGCTGAATGACAAAACTTGCCCCCTATGTCCGAATACTTGGGCGGGGGCCGGGACGTTCCCGCTCTCTTACTCAAGAGGAAGCCTTTGAAGCGTTTTCCCTCGTTCTAAGCGGGGATTGCGCGCCTGAGTCCGTCGGGGCCCTGTTAATGCTCATGCGGTTTCGAGGCGAGAACAGCGCCGAAATCGCAGGCTGTGTTCAAGCCCTAAGAGCACGCATTTCAGGCTGGGAAACGGTGCCTGTCTCTCTGGATTGGCCGACCTATGCGGCGGGCCGCACACGCGGATTACCTTACTTCCTACTGGCGGCAAAACTGGTAGCTCAAAGCGGCGAAACTGTGCTTTTGCATGGCTGGAATTCACATCAAAACCCGTTGGCCTCAGTGCGCGAACAACTCGCCCCACTGGGCATTGCCTCCGTCACAACCCCGCAACAAACCCGCGATGCTCTGCAACACAATGGCGTGGCCTACGCCCCCCTTGAAGACCTCTCGCCTGAAGCCTTTAGAGTCCTGAAGTTGCGGGATGTTTTTGGACTTCGCTCGGCTGTGAATACCACTTTGCGGGTCTTTAATCCAACGGAGGCATTGGCTTCTGTTCAGGGAGTTTTCCATCCATCCTACCGCGAATTGCAAGCCGATGCAGGCGCGCTTTTGGGGCTCCCCTCTCTCTCGGTTATCAAAGGCGGCGGCGGCGAGTTCGAGCGCCATCCGTCCAAGGATGTTCAAGCCTTCGGATTGCGCGAAACAGTCGCATGGGAGGGGATCGCCCCTTCCCTCATGCAGGAAACCCGCAAGCTGGCAGAAGACGCGCCAGAGCCAGAAAACCTCGCGGCTTTCTGGCGCGGCGATATCACCGATCCTTTTGCCGAAGCCATCGTTACGGGTACAACGGGGCTCGCCTTGCTAACGCTTGGAAAAGCCGCGACAATCCAACAAGCGGACGAACGCGCACGGCAACTTTGGGCCGCACGCACACCGTCCATGTAGGAGAAATCGGTGAAAACATTTCCCATGTTCCTGACTGTCGCTGGACGTCGCATCGTTATTTGTGGCGGCGGCGAACAAGCGGCGCAAAAATGTCGGCTGGCTTTAAAAACCGAAGCGCAAATTGTGATTGCCGCCGGTGGCGAACTTGACGACGAACTCGCGGGTATCATCGCCCAAGGGCAAGCAAAACTTCATAGCACGGACGTAACTGTCGAGGTGTTTGAAGGCGCCGCTTTGGTTTTCATCGCGACGGGTTGCAAGGGGGCGGACGGCGCCCTTCATGCCATTGCGAAAGCGGCTGGCGCAATTGTAAACGTTGTTGATCAGCCTGCGCTTTGCGATGCGATGACCCCTTCTATTGTGGATCGAGATCCCGTTGTGGTAGCTATCGGCACTGAGGGGACCGCGCCCGTTTTAGCGCGGCAAATCAAGACCCGCATGGAGGAGTTGCTCGAACCAAACCTCGGCGATTTGGCCGCCCTTGTTGGACGGCTCCGCGACAGCGCGGCGCATCATCTCGGTCCCATTCAGCGGCGCGATCTTTGGCGCTGGGTGTTTACGGCCAGCCCGCGTGCGGATTTCACCGCAGGACGCGAACGGCCCGCCGCTCTGGCGATCAAAAATGCCATTGCGAACGGCGGCGCACCTGCCCAAGATTTACCAGGGCTTTGTTTGGTTTCGACGGGACAAGGCGGGCGGGATATGATGACGTTGCGGTCGGTCAAACGGCTTCAGGACGCGGACGTCATTTTCTACGATGGGGCCTTTGATCGCAGCTACCTTGAGTTCGCGCGGCGCGATGCCGAACGCGTGGAAGCGCCGCGAGATCAGCCCATTGAAACGACATCAGAACAATTGATCAAGGAGGCGCGGGCCAATCGGCGGGTTGTGTGGTTAACCCACGAAAACCCCGAAACCTGTGTGCAATGTGGGGCGCTTAAATCGGCCTTCGCAAGCGCCGAACTTAAGTGTGAAACGGTGGCCGGCGTGTTTTCACCAGCCACCGAATAGGTCATTCCGCCGCGTCGAGATAGCTTTCGAGCGGTGGGCAGGTACAGATCAAATTCCGATCCCCAAAGACGTTGTCGATCCGCCCAACAGGTGGCCAATATTTGTCGACTTTGAACGATCCGGGAGGGAAACAACCCTGCTCACGCGTGTAGGGGCGATCCCAGTCGCCAACCAGCGATGCAACCGTATGTGGCGCATGTTTGAGCGGGTTGTTGTCGGCATCCATTTCACCGGATTCAATCGCTGCAATCTCAGCACGAATTGAAAGCATCGCATCGATAAAGCGATCTAACTCGGCCTTTGTCTCGGACTCGGTTGGCTCAATCATCAGCGTGCCCGCTACGGGCCAACTCATGGTGGGCGCGTGGAAACCGCTGTCCATTAGGCGCTTGGCGATATCATCCACAGTCACATGCGCAGATTCCGCAAACGGGCGCGTATCAAGGATACACTCGTGTGCGACGTTGCCGCCCTTGCCCGTAAACAAAACGTCATAGGCCCCCGATAGGCGCGCACGAATGTAGTTGGCATTGAGAATGGCAACTTTGGTCGCGTTGGTGATCCCTTCGCCGCCCATCATCAAGCAATATGCCCAGCTGATTGGCAGGATGGAAGCCGAGCCAAATTGTGCTGCGGAAACAGGGCCTTCGCCGCCACCAGGCATTTCTGGATGTCCTGGAAGGAAAGGCTCAAGGTGCTTGCGAACACCGATTGGGCCCATTCCGGGACCACCACCGCCGTGCGGGATGCAGAAGGTTTTGTGCAGGTTCAGGTGGCTTACGTCGCCACCCAATTTCCCCGGTTGAGCCAGACCGACCATCGCGTTGAGGTTCGCGCCGTCGATATAAACCTGGCCACCGTAGGAGTGGGTGATTTCGCAAACATCCCTAATTGTTTTTTCAAACACGCCGTGGGTGGAGGGATAGGTGATCATACAGGCCGCGAGATTGTCGCCTGCGGCTTCGGCTTTGGCGCGGAAATCTTCCACGTCGATGTCGCCATTTTCTGCGGATTTGACCACAACAACCTTCATGCCCACCATTTGCGCAGAGGCCGGATTTGTACCATGCGCAGAGACCGGAATGAGGCAGACGTCGCGGTTCATATCGCCGTTTGAGCGGTGGTACGCTGCGATAGCAAGCAGCCCCGCGTATTCGCCCTGCGCGCCGGAATTTGGCTGCATCGACATCGCGTCATAGCCCGTAATCATGCACAACCGCTCCGACAGATCCTTGATCATTTCAAGGTAACCCGCGGTTTGATCGACAGGCGCGAAGGGGTGAATGGAGTTGAATTCCGGCCATGTCACCGGCATCATTTCAACCGCCGCATTGAGCTTCATAGTGCACGATCCAAGCGGGATCATCGTGCGATCAAGCGCCAAATCACGGTCCGCGAGGCGACGCATATAGCGCATCATTTCCGCTTCGGCACGGTTCATGTGGAAAATCGGGTGAGTTAGGAAATCGCTGGTCCGCAGAAGCGCATCAGGGAAGTTTTGCGACAGGGTTTCGGAAGTGTTCGCCTGCCACTCTGTAGCCTTTGTGTCCAATCCAAAGGCACGCCAAACGCCTTCAATAACCGCGGCGTCAACAACCTCATCCACAGAAATTCCGACACGAGTTGTCCCAACTTTCCGCAGGTTAATCCCTTCGGCCTCGGCGTTCTTCAATATCGCATTTTGGAATGCACCGACTTCGACTGTGACGGTGTCAAAGAAGGATTTGGTCTCAACTCCAAAGCCCGCGTCCGTCAGGCCTTTGGCCAAGGCTTGCGCATTAAAATGCACCATTTCCGCGATAGATTTCAGACCTTTGGGGCCGTGGAACACGGCAAAGAAACTCGCCATAACGGCCAGCAAGGCTTGGGCTGTACAAACGTTCGACGTGGCTTTTTCGCGGCGGATATGTTGCTCTCGAGTTTGCAGACTGAGTCGGTAAGCCTTGTTACCTTGGGAGTCGATTGAGACCCCAACAATCCGGCCCGGCATAGAGCGTTTGAAGTTGTCCGCACAGGACATGAAGGCCGCGTGTGGGCCGCCAAATCCGAGAGGCACGCCAAAGCGCTGCGCCGACCCAACGGCGATATCCGCCCCCATCGCGCCGGGTTCTTTGAGCATGGTCAATGCCAAAAGGTCGGTTGCCATTGTTGCGCCGGCTTTGGCCGCGTGAAGCGCTTCGATCTCAGGGGTGAAATCCCGCAATACGCCGAAGGTTCCGGGGTATTGGAAGATCGCGCCAAAGACTTCTTCGGCCTTAAGATCATCCACATTGCCAACAATCACTTCGATCCCCAAGGGGGCCGCACGTGTTTGAATAACGGCAATATTTTGGGGATGACAATTTTCGTCCACAAAGAAGGCGTTGGCCTTGGATTTAACCACGCGTTGCGTCATGACCATCGCTTCGGCACAGGCCGTAGCTTCGTCCAAAAGCGACGCATTCGCGACCGGCAAACCAGTCAAATCCGACACCACAGTCTGGAAGTTGAGCAACGCCTCTAGACGACCTTGCGCAATCTCGGGTTGGTAGGGCGTATAGGCCGTGTACCAAGCGGGATTTTCCAAAATGTTGCGTTGAATCGCGGGGGGTGTCACGGTACCGTAATACCCCTGCCCGATCAGATTGGTCATCACCTTATTTTTCTTTGCCGTCACACGCATTTTCGCAAGCAAACCGTGCTCTGTCATGGGCGCCCAAGGCAAGGGCTCGGTCTGACGAATACTGTCAGGAACCGTTGCATCAATCAGCGCATCAAGCGACGGATATCCGATCACCTCAAGCATCTGCGCCATTTCTTCGGGCGAAGGGCCAATGTGGCGACGGTTGGCGAAATCGTAGGTGTTATAACCAGTGGTTTGATAGGGCATTTTTTTCCTTAACCGATAAAGGCTTTATAAGCCGCTTCGTCCATCATGTCGTCCATCGGGCCGAGATCGTCGACCTTAAGCTTCACAAACCAAGCGTCATTTTCAGGGTCGTCGTTCACTTTGCCCGGCTCGTTTACGATCGAGTCGTTCACTTCCATGATTTCACCGTCGATGGGCGCAAGAATGTCGGACGCCGCTTTCACGCTTTCGATCACAACGATTTCGTCGTCTTTTACGACCATAGTGCCAACTTCGGGCAATTCAACAAAGACAACATCGCCAAGTTGCTCTGCGGCGTGGGCCGTAATGCCAACAACAACAAGGTCGTCTTCGATGCGTAGCCATTCGTGTTCTTCGGTGTATTTCATAGGGTCTCTCCAGTTGGATTTTAGCGTTTATAAGTGGATGGGCGGAACGGCATGTCGGCCACGGTTGCAGGCACCCGTTTGCCGCGCAGTTCGGCGAAAATCTTGGTGCCCGTTTGGGCGAATTCAGTGGCCACATAGCCCATCGACATCGGGCCTTCTATGCTCGGACCGAAGGCACCGGAGGTCACTTCTCCCATAGGTTCTGTGGCAGTTTCATCGGCGAATAGAAGTGTATGCGCGCGCATCGGGGCGCGGCCCTCGGGAAGGATACCCACACGGCGGCGACTTGCGCCCGTTTCAAACTGCGCAAGGATGACCTGCGCGCCGGGAAAACCGCCTTCGCGTGCGCCACCGTTACGGCGCGCTTTTTGAACGGCCCATTCCAGCGCGGCCTCAACAGGTGTTGTTGTTGTGTCAATATCGTTACCATAGAGGCAAAGTCCGGCTTCAAGACGCAAGCTGTCGCGCGCGCCAAGGCCGATCGGTTCCACGTCATCCTGCGCGAGTAAAGCTTTTGCAAATTCAACGGCATTTTCATTTGAAACTGAAATTTCATACCCGTCTTCGCCCGTATATCCCGAACGGGAAATCCACAATTCGCCATAGTCTGAAGCAACCACTGACACATCCATAAACACCATCTCGGCGGCCGAAGGCACAAGCGCCGAAAGGGCCGCCTCGGCTGCTGGACCTTGCAAAGCCAGAAGCGCACGGTCCTTAATTACTTCGATCTCACAATCAGGCAATCCAGCTTTCATATGCGCAATATCGGCGTCCTTACAGGAGGCGTTAACCACCAAAAACAAATGATCGCCACGGTTAGCAACCATAAGGTCGTCCAAAATTCCGCCATCTTCATTGGTGAACATCGCATAGCGCTGACGCCCTTCGGCCAGTGGAATAAGCGACACAGGCACCAAACGCTCAAGAGATTCAGCCGGATTATCGCCGCGCAGCAAAACTTGCCCCATGTGGCTCACATCAAACAGCCCCGCTTTGGTGCGTGTATGCAAATGCTCTTTCATCACGCCCAGCGGATATTGCACGGGCATTGCGTATCCTGCGAAGGGCACCATTTTGGCCCCAAGCTCGACGTGTAAATCATAAAAAACGGTCTGTTCTAATACGGCATCAGTCATCTGGCGTCCCCATTCTCTGATGCACGTGCAAGCGCGCGGCACCATTCAAAGCCCGCCCGATGCGTGCCTTTCTGATGCCCCCTCTGTCTTTTGCGCCTGAGATCGTTATCCCTTCGGCGGGCCTTGCGACCACTCTCCAGAGTTTTCGTACATCCCCGTGGTCCTGATGCCTGAGAGTTTACCGGGGCGGTTGCTCCTTCGGCACTATGTAACGCGAACGTTGCATAGATTCTCCCACTGAGATGCCAAATTAATACCGTTGAATTGCGCATCCGACAAGGGGTTGTATTCAGCCGCATACTGCGTAAATGCTGGGATATGAAAAATCCATTCTTTTTTGGCTATGGCTCGCTGGTTAATAAATCGACCCATTTGTATGAAAACGCCCACACGGCCCGAATCTCAGGCTGGCGTCGCACATGGCGGCATACGCCGCATCATCCGGTGTCTTTGCTCACAGCAACCCCTTGTGCGGCAAGCGAAATTGACGGGCTAATTGCGGAAGTTCCCAACGCCAATTGGCAGGCCTTAGACGAGCGCGAAAGCGGTTATGATCGCCACGTCGCGACCACGGTTGCGCATCCCCTTTCGCACACTCCCGAAATTGCGATCTATGCCGTGCCTCTTCAAGTCCCGTTCCAATCGCCCCATGCCCCAAGGATACTTTTGAGCTATCTGGATGTCGTGGTTCAGGGTTTTTTGCTTGAATATGGCGAGGAAGGCGTCGCGAGGTTTTTTGCGACCACCGATGGCTGGGACACTCCGATCCTGAACGATCGCGCCACGCCGCAATACCCCCGCGCCCGCATTCTCAGTCCAGATCAAACAGCATTGGTGGATGATTTCATAGCCCGTCTAGCGATGAAACCGCAGCAGGCTTAACTGACGCGCTTGACGTGCGAACGGTTCTGGTTGGATCACGATACCCCCGTCGCCCGTTGTGGTTTTCCTAATTACTTTTCGTACGAGAACCAGCGCGATAATAGCAAAAACAATTCCCCCGAGCGCTTGCCCGATCAGAATGCCTTTGGCACCATACCAAGCACTCCCTACCAGGACAAAGGGGATCGTTCCCAACGTGTGGCGCAGCCAGTTCACCCAAGTGGAGTAGAACGGGTGCCCAAGATTATTGAACGCCGCATTTGCCACGAAAATCACCCCGTTAAAGAACCACAACAATGCGAGCGGCCCACAGAACAACAAGATCAATTCCGCCGTCAAACCGTCTGCGTTAAACAATGCCAAAATCGGCCCACGCAAAGCAAAAAGGACGCCTGCTGCCAGCACCGTATAGATAGCAATAAACAGCAACCCGTCTTTCACAGCTTGGCGCACGCGATCAAACAATCCCGCCCCATAGTTCTGTCCGATGATCGGTCCAATTGCACCAGACAGGGCAAAAATAACCGCGAATGATAAGGGCACAAGGCGCGAAACAACGGCCATTCCCGCCACGGCCTCTTCTCCATATTCCGCCATGCTAGCAATCACATAGGCTTGGCCGATGGGGGTGGAAAGTTGGGTCAAGACTGCTGGGATAGCAATTTGAAAGAGGGCGGGGAAATCGGCGCTAAATTCCACTTTTGTTGGCTTTTGCAGCCCCCCGTGATGCTTGTAAATCATGATCAATGCATAGGCCGCCATAGCAACCCGTGCGGCAACTGAAGCCATTGCAGCCCCTGTCAATTCAAGGTCAAACCCGAAGATCAAAATCGGGTCCAAAATCGCGTTAACGAAGCCGCCCATGATCGTGGCCATCATCGAGTGACGCGCCGCCCCATGCGCACGTAAAACCGCACCGCCAGCCATGCCAACAATCAGGAAAGGGAGACTCGGAACGATGATCCGCAAATAGGTGACCGTCAGCCCGTGAACCTCGCCCGTGGCTCCCATCCAAGCTGCAAAAACAGGTACGAAATACCAAACAATCGCGGCGAAAATGGCGCCTAAAATCACACCATAAAGCAAGGCCGTCCCCGCGCGGCGGCTGGCCATATTAGCATCTCCAGACCCTAAAGCCCGTGAGACCAAAGCCCCCGCAGCGATCGCCATGCCAATCCCAAAGGAACTGGTGAAAAACAAAATCGCTCCTGCATAGCCCACGGCCGCCGCTAGTTCTGCCTTGCCTAGCATTGAGATGAAAATCATATCGACAAAGTCGACCAAAAATACCGCCATCAGCCCAAGACTGGCCGTAACGGACATTACGGTGACATGACGAAACAAGTTCCCTTTAAGGAAGGTGGCCTGAGCAGCAGGGGACGACATTTGAAAATCCGATCAATTTTCTGCGACTATACCGCCGCAGAAATCAAAAGAAAGCGTCCAAAATTCACACGTCACTCTGCGCTGGCGCACAGAGTTTAGGATTTTGCGCGAATAACCTGCAATAATGGAAGGACTGTTTTCATGTCCGGACCGTGTTCCATGCCAGTCAGTGCCTTGCGTAATGGCATAAACAATCCGCGTCCTTTGCGTCCCGTTGCTTCCTTAACGGCTGTGGTCCAAGCGCTCCATGTGTCACGATCAAACGGCCCGTCGGGCAACAACGCCATGGCTTCGCGCACAAACTCCGTATCCTCAGCTTCAATGACGGGATCACAACCCTCGCTAAATAAGGCCCACCACGGTGCCAGATCACGCATGGTGGCGATGTTTTCACGGATTGCCTCCCAGAAATCAGCCGCGATATCGTCTGGCACTCCCAGCGCCGCGATAGCATCCGCAACTTTCTCGAACGGTTGTTCGGCAAGGAGCTTGGCAGTCAAAGGTTTTAGGTCTTCTGAGTCGAATTTTGTTGGTGCGGCCCCAAAATTGGAAATATCGAAACCGGCAATCAAATCGCTCATTTCACTGCGCAATTCCACCGGATCAGATGACCCGAGCCGCGCCATCAAACTCAGGATAGCCATCGGTGCGATTCCCGCGGCGCGCATATCGCGTAGGGAAAGTGTTCCCAAACGCTTAGACAAGGCTTCGCCCTGTGGCCCCGTCAAAAGGGAGTGGTGCGCAAAGCTTGGAACGGTGCCGCCCAAAGCCTCGATAATTTGGATTTGGGTGGCGGTATTGGTCACGTGGTCGGAGCCACGCACCACGTTGGTCACGCCGTAATCAACATCATCGCAAACGGACGCCAAAGTATAAAGGAACTGCCCGTCGCCCTTGATCAAAACCGGATCGGAAACGCTCGCCGCGTCGATAGACAAATCGCCGAGGATACCGTCGTTCCAGTTGATGCGCTCTTGCTTGAGCTTAAACCGCCAGTGCCCGCCACGTTCCGCCCGAAGCGCGTCTTTTTCCGCCTCCGAAAGTGCCAAAGCCGAGCGATCATACACAGGGGGTTTCCCCATGTTGAGTTGCTTTTTACGTTTTAGATCAAGTTCTACCGGTGTTTCGAAACATTCGTAAAGGCGACCATCATCGCGCAACTTCTGCGCCGCTTCTTCATAGCGATCAATCCGCGCGGACTGGCGTTCGGTCCGGTCCCAAGTGAGGCCCAGCCACGTCAAATCTTCTTTGAGCGCATCCACATATTCTTGCTTGCTGCGCTCTGGGTCGGTGTCGTCAATCCGAAGGATAAATTCTCCCCCCGCAGCCCGTGCGATCATGAAGTTAAACAGCGCCGTGCGCAGGTTACCAATGTGGATATAGCCAGTGGGGCTTGGAGCAAAACGAGTGGTTGTCATGGGACTGCCTTTAAGTAGGGTTGGTCCCTTCTACGATGCAATTTTAGTCTGAGCAAGCGAACGACCCAACGTTAGGGGCGCAATTCAATGCAAAATGTGGCATTGGAATCAAAAAACGGGGGTCTCATGACAGATACATACATTATGCGTACGTATAAAAAGGCTCTCAAGCTTCCTTATGGGGCGCAGCTTTTTTCGGCCTACGCTGCCCGCAAGGCTCCGTATTTCAAAACCGTCCGCCCCCTCGTGACGCGGCTTGAGCCTCATCACTGTGATATTCTGATCAAGAAACGGCGTGCGGTCCAAAACCATATTGGCACAATGCATGTGATTGCGATTGCAAACGGTCTGGAAATGGCGATGGGCTTTATGGCGGAAGCCTCGGTTCCCGCGAATTTTCGGTGGATTCCCAAGGGTATGACGTTGGAATACCCTGCAAAAGCGAATACGGATTTGACCTGCACGGCAAGCGTTGATGCATCAGCGTGGAAGGTGGGAAATTTGGACGTTACCGTGGTGGCGCATGATACGCAGGGGGTGGCTGTGGTGACGGGCACGATCCATTTATGGATCAGTGAGAAGCCTGCGCGTTAACTTGGGTTAAGGGGCCAACGGGTATTTAAATCCTTCAACCCCGCGCTGATTAGGCGCTCAAGAATCGCGACATCTATATCCGCCAACTTATTGAAATAAAGGCAGGACTTTCCAATTTTAAATTTTCCGAGGCTTGCTAAAATATCGCTAAAATCGGCATACCCCGGAAGAATATATATCGAGAAATTCGCCTTGCGCGGTGAGAACCCCGTCGCCAAAAAATCACCTTCGCGACCACTTTCGTATTGGTAATGATACCGCCCATAACCAACAATACTGGGGCCCCACATCACCGGATCAAACCTCGTCACGCGCCGGAAAAGTGCGTCGAGTTCAACGGCGTCGGCGCGTTTTTGCGGGGAGGGAACGGCGGCCAAAAAATCGTCAACCGGTACATCGGTGGGTAGCGTTTTATTGGCCATAATGCTCTCCCTTTTCGCAAATACCGCTTAGCCTTCGTCACGCCAACGGTTCACGATGGGGTAACGTCGATCCAACCAGAAAGCCCCCTTGGTGAGGCGCGTTCCCGGAGCGGATTGGAAGCGTTTATACTCGGAAATATACAGCAGGTGTTCGACTTTTTTAACCGTCTCGCGCGCATGACCTTGAGCCACAATTTCGGCGACAGAGAGGTCGTTGTCCACCAGCCCTGTTAAGATCGCATCGAGCACTTCATAGGGCGGCAAGCTGTCTTCGTCTTTTTGATCAGGTCGCAATTCCGCGCTTGGTGGCTTATCGATAATAGACACGGGAATGACCGCGCCTTTGGGCCCCATCATCCAGTCGCGATGCTGAGCGTTGCGCCAACGGCATTGCTCAAACACCCGCGTTTTATACATATCTTTTATGGGGTTATATCCGCCAGCCATATCGCCATAGATCGTTGCATAGCCAACGGCGACTTCGGATTTATTCCCCGTAGTCAAAAGCATTTCGCCAAATTTATTCGACATTGCCATCAACAAAAGCCCGCGCAAACGCGATTGGATATTCTCTTCGGCAAGACCCGCCTCAAAGCCTTGGAACAGCGGCGCTAAAGTCTCAGTTATGGCGGCACGACCTTGCGCGATGGGGACAAAATCATAATGGCAGCCCAGATTTTCAGCTGCTTCTTTGGCGTCATCAAGCGAGCCCTGCGACGTATATTCACTTGGCAACATGACACAGCGCACGTTCTGTGGACCAAGCGCATCTACGGCGATTGTCGCCACAATCGCACTGTCAATTCCTCCAGACATACCTAGCAAGATTTTCTTGAAACCGGTCTTGGCCATATAATCGCGCAACGACAGCACCATTGCATGATAATCCTGCTCCCATTCATCCGGATGCTCAGATACTTCGCCGTTCGCAACGCTCCACTTGCCATCGGTTTTCACAAAATCAATGTGGCGCATTTCTTCGGAAAACACGGGCATACGATCGACCAATTTGCCATGCGCATCGACGGTAAAAGAGCCACCGTCAAAGACCTGATCATCTTGGCCGCCGACCATGTTAAGATAGATTAACGGCGTACCCGTCGCCGCCACCCGCGCGCGCATGTGCTTTAGGCGTGTCGGAAACTTGTTGCGATAATAGGGCGATCCATTGGGCACGAGGGAAATTTGGGCCCCCTGCGCGGCCAAGCTTTCCGCAACACCCGCGTGCCAACTGTCTTCGCAAATCGGACTACCGATGGTTATCGGGCCAATTTTATAGGGCCTATTCTCGCGTGCGGGTTCAAAGATTCGCACTTCGTCGAACACTGTCTCGTTCGGCAGGTGACTCTTGAGGATCCGATGCGCAATTCTACCATGCTCGAGGATATAATAGGCGTTGAACAGATTCGTGCCGTCAAAATAAGGCCCGCCAATGCCAATCGCCGGACCCTCTGCGCAGCTTTCCGCCAAGCCCTCTATGGCCAGCATCGCATGCAGATAAAACGCAGGTTTCCGCACTAAGTCTTGGGTCTGATAGCCCACCGCGAACATCTCAGGCAGTGCCAGCATGTGCGCCTTAGCTTCACGGGCAATTTCCCATGCATCACGGGCTTTTTGAATGTTGGCGGCTATGGCCCCGACAGTTGGATTGAGTTGCGCGAGGGTCAAACGAAATGTCACGGGCCAGTCCTGCTTTTTGCGAGTAATAGAGGTTGTTTACCCCTGTGCGACCGCGAGGGAAAGACCCGCATCTGGCTTTCGGGTTAAGAGTGTTGCAAAACGCATTGCCCCCTGATGCAGCCTCGCCTAAGCTATCGCTTGGTAATCCTTTGGGATCACCAATGGAATATCCTGCCACCCAAGAGGATTAGCCGTGCCCTACGCGACAACCGTTAAAAAATTTCAGCCCATTTTTTCCGACATTTTCGGAGCGTCAACCGCCCTTCTCTGCGCGGCAGTCCTTGTTGTGGGCCTCGTCCCTGCACTTGCCTTTGGGCAGGAGGAAGCCGCTAAGGAATATTCAAATGGGGGTCTCTATGAGGGCACTTTCGTTGATGGAAAACAGCACGGTCGCGGACATTATACTCTTCCCAACGGGTATGTTTACGACGGAGAGTGGTTTGAGGGCGAAATCCGTGGTCTTGGGATTGCGCAATTCCCCGGTGGATCGGTTTACGAAGGCAATTTCTCTAAGGGCCGCCCAAATGGATTTGGCAAAATCACTTTTGCCGATGGCGGTACCTATGAGGGCGACTGGGTTGATGGCGAAATCACTGGTAATGGCGTGGTTGAATATGCCAACGGGGTGACCTTTCAGGGCGGTTTGAAAAACGCGTTGCACCACGGCGTCGGCACCATGCAAAGCCCCAACGGGTATGTTTACGCGGGCGAATGGCAAGACGGTGCGAAGCACGGCATGGGCAAAATCAACTACCCCGATGGTGCGATCTACGAGGGACTTCTTTCTGAAGGTCTGCGCGCGGGGCAAGGCACTCTCACGATGGCCGATGGGCTTGTCTATACGGGCACTTGGCAGAACGATCAATTTCACGGCGAAGGCGTTCTGACGCAAGCCAATGGCGATGTCTATACGGGTACATTTGTGGCCGGAGCGCGCGAGGGCGAAGGACGCGTAGCCTATGCGAACGGCGACGCGTTTGTGGGCACCTTTAAGGCGGATAATCGCGAAGGCCTTGGTACCTTTACGGGATCTGAGGGCTATCGTTACACGGGTGCGTGGCGTGCAGGGAAAATCGAGGGCAAGGGCGAAATTACGTATCCCGACGGATCTGTTTACACTGGCGGCTTTCTAGACGGCCTGCCGCATGGCAACGGAAGTATCAAGTATTCTGACGGTGGTTCCTATGACGGCGGTTGGAGCAAAGGTGTCATTCAAGGCGAGGGCCGCGCAGCCCAGTCAAATGGTCTAATCTATGAGGGCGGCTTTGTTGACGCACAATACGATGGGACCGGCAAAATGACTTACCCAAGCGGCTATGAATATATTGGCGGCTGGAAAGCGGGAAAACGCTCTGGTGATGGCACGGTCAAATACGCTGATGGCTCTGTTTATACAGGCGAATTTCTAGACAACAAACGCGCGGGTATTGGCGAAATCACGATGCCGGACGGATTTAAATACTTTGGGTCTTGGGCGGATGGCGTGATGCATGGCCAAGGCGTGACGACCTATGCCAACGGTGATGTGTACACGGGGAACTTTGCTAGCGGCAAACGCCACGGCAAGGGCACAATGGCCTTTGCTTCAGGACAAGAACAAGCGGGCGAATGGACGAACGGGGCCTTCACGCCAAAAGACGTTGCCCCCGCGACCGACACACCTACCGAGGCCCCCGCATCCGAATAAACGGTCTCCGGATATTTTTTCAGAATTACTCTTCCCTTTCGTCACTTGGCGGCTATGATCCCCCTATGAACGCAAACGCACATATTTCCATTATCGCAGACGCGCCCATTTTGGGCCGTGCGCTTGGACTCCGTGCCCTCCTCCTTCTTAGCTGCCTCTGAGCGTGCCTGTTTGGCGCGAACGCTCAGGGGAGGACACGCGCCATGCACCGAAGCGATACGCTTCTTTCCAGACAGCTAAGAACGACGAAAGATTTCACACATGACAGATAAATCCAAACAAGACCAAGTCTTGATTTTTGACACCACTTTGCGTGACGGCGAACAAAGCCCGGGCGCGACCATGACCAACACCGAAAAGTTGGAAATCGCTGAGATGCTCGACGATATGGGCGTAGACATCATTGAAGCGGGCTTCCCCATTGCGTCCGAAGGTGACTTCGCCGCCGTGAGCGAAATTTCACGTCTCGCCAAACAATCGGTAATTTGCGGCTTGGCACGCGCAAACTTCAAAGACATTGATCGTTGCTGGGAAGCCGTCAAACACGCGGCACGCCCCCGCATCCACACGTTTATCGGTACGTCACCCCTGCATCGCGCGATCCCGAACTTGAACAAAGACGAGATGGCCGAACGGATTCACGACACTGTCACCTATGCGCGCAACCTGTGTGACAATGTGCAATGGTCGCCGATGGATGCCACCCGCACCGAAGAGGACTACCTGTTCCGCGTAATAGAAATCGCGATCAAGGCAGGCGCAACAACGATCAACATTCCCGACACCGTCGGCTATACCGCCCCGCGCGAAAGTGCGGAAATCATCCGCCGTTTACTGGAAAATGTTCCAGGTGCGGATGAGGTCATTTTTGCCACGCATTGCCACAACGATCTTGGCATGGCGACGGCGAACTCTTTGGCGGCCGTCGAAGCAGGCGCGCGTCAAGTCGAGTGCACCATCAATGGACTGGGCGAACGCGCTGGGAATACTGCGTTAGAAGAAGTCGTGATGGCGCTCAAAGTCCGCAATGACATCATGCCCTATCAAACCCGCATCGATACCAAAAAGATCATGCAAATTTCGCGCCGCGTCGCCGCCGTTTCTGGCTTTGCTGTGCAATACAACAAAGCCATTGTTGGCAAGAACGCTTTCGCCCACGAGAGCGGCATCCACCAAGACGGCATGTTGAAAAACGCCGAAACCTTCGAGATCATGCGCCCCGAGGACGTGGGTTTGACCGAAACCAATCTTGTTATGGGCAAACACTCAGGCCGTGCCGCGTTGCGCTCGAAGTTGGCTGACCTCGGTTTTGAATTGGCCGACAATCAACTGAAGGACGTTTTCGTCCGGTTCAAGGAATTGGCGGATCGCAAGAAAGAAATCTTTGAGGATGACTTGATCGCCCTGATGCGCGACAGCGACGCCACAGAGCAGAATGACCGCATCAAGGTGAAATCCCTGCGTGTGGTTTGCGGCACAGAAGGCCCACAAGAAGCAGCCCTGACCCTCACAATCGACGGCGAAGATAAGGCAGTAACTGCCACTGGTGATGGTCCTGTTGACGCGTCGTTCAATGCGGTCAAAGCTCTGTTCCCTCATTCCGCGCATTTGCAACTGTACCAAGTGCATGCGGTGACCGAAGGCACGGATGCACAAGCAACTGTCTCTGTGCGGATGGAAGAGGATGGCCGGATTTCCACAGGCCAGTCTGCGGACACCGATACGGTCGTCGCGAGCGTCAAAGCTTATGTAAACGCGCTCAACCGTCTGATCGTTCGCCGCGAGAAATCCGTGCCGAACGAGGACGTGAAATCGGTTAACTACAAAGATCGCGCCTAAAATTAGTTCTAGCTTGGGGTACAGAAAGTCATTTTTCTGTACCCTTTTTCTATTAAACGAGATGAGAGAATTTGCGGATTGTTGGATATGTGAAATTTCACAGCATTTTGACGGCAATGTTAGGGCACAAATGTTGCAAATGTATAAGCGGCAAGAACCCGCCAAATGAACTATAATGCGCCCTTTACCCCATAAACCATGAACGCCTATAACAGGTAAGCCTTTTGAGTCCGCGACTCGCGGGCTGGAACGGACTCAATTTAGGACACAACTTCATGGCAGGTTTTTTCGGACTGTTTTCAACAGATATGGCAATCGACCTCGGCACAGCGAACACGCTTGTCTATGTCAAAGGCAAAGGCATTATTCTGAACGAACCCTCGGTTGTGGCCTATCACGTCAAAGACGGGCGCAAACAGGTTTTGGCCGTCGGAGAAGACGCAAAACTGATGCTTGGTCGCACCCCCGGAAGCATTGAGGCCATCCGCCCGATGCGCGAGGGTGTAATTGCCGATTTTGACGTTGCCGAAGAGATGATTAAACACTTCATCCGCAAGGTCCACCGGCGCACGATGTTTAGCAAACCCAAGATTATCGTCTGTGTGCCCCATGGTGCGACCCCTGTTGAAAAACGCGCCATTCGCCAATCTGTTTTGTCGGCAGGCGCGCGTCGTGCAGGCTTGATCGCGGAACCCATTGCTGCGGCCATTGGCGCGGGAATGCCCATCACGGATCCAACTGGCAACATGGTCGTCGATATCGGCGGCGGCACCACCGAGGTGGCCGTGCTTTCCTTGGGCGATATCGTCTATGCGCGTTCGGTACGCGTCGGTGGCGACCGTATGGACGAAGCGATCATCAACTACCTACGTCGCCAGCAGAACCTCCTGATCGGCGAAGCGACGGCAGAACGGATCAAAACCTCCATCGGTACGGCGCGGATGCCCGACGATGGGCGTGGGTTAAGCATGAAAATTCGGGGGCGTGACCTTTTGAATGGTGTGCCAAAAGAAATCGAAATCAACCAAGCGCAGGTCGCCGAAGCCCTCGCTGAGCCCGTGCAGCAAATCTGTGAAGCCGTGATGACCGCGCTTGAAGCAACCCCTCCAGATTTGGCGGCGGATATTGTGGATCGGGGCGTTATGCTTACAGGCGGCGGCGCGCTTTTGGGTGAGCTTGATCTAGCCTTGCGCGAGCAAACTGGCCTCGCGGTTTCGGTCGCAGACGAGAGTCTAAACTGTGTGGCTTTGGGAACGGGCAAAGCCCTAGAATACGAGAAGCAACTCCGCCACGTCATTGATTACGACAGCTAAATTCCCTTGGGGGGCACCGCTGTAATGGATAGAAATGCATCAGAAAACTACACCCGCCCGATCAGACGCATTCTGGTCGGAATTATGGTTGTATTGCTTCTGGTGCTCTTTCTGATTTGGCGGATCGACAACCCACGGATGGAACGATTTCGCGCTCAGTTTATTGACACAATGATTCCGAGCTTTTCGTGGGCAATGGCACCGGTTACAGCCGCGAGCAACATGATCGAGGATTTCCAAAGCTACACTAAAATATACGAGCAAAACCAAGAGTTGCGTCGAGAATTACAACAAATGAAAGCTTGGAAAGAAGCCGCGCTGCAACTGGAACAGAAGAATGCCCGCTTGCTTGATTTAAACAATGTGCGTCTTGATCCCAAATTGACCCACGTCACCGGCGTGGTTTTGGCCGACAGTGGCAGCCCGTTTCGCCAGTCGGTTTTGTTGAATGTTGGGTCGCGCGACGGGATTCATGATGGCTGGGCGACAATGGACGGCATTGGCCTTGTCGGGCGAATTTCTGGCGTCGGGAAGGACACATCGCGCGTCATTCTTTTGACCGATAGCAACAGCTCGATCCCCGTCACCATTCAACCCTCAGGGCAACGCGCCTTGCTCAATGGCGACAACTCAATCGCGCCGCTTTTGGAATTTGTCGAGAGCCCAGAGCTTGTCCGTCCGGGCGATCAAGTTGTCACTTCGGGCGATGGTAACGTTTTCCCAGCGGGGCTTTTGGTGGGGCAACTCGCGCTTGGCCCAGATCGACGCTTGCGAGTGCGACTCGCCGCTGACAATGAGCGGCTTGAGTTTTTGCGCGTCTTGCGCAGCGGTACAATCCATTCGTTGATGGAGAACGGCACGCTCATTTTGCCCAATGGAGAGGCGCTTCTACCTCCTCTCGTTGAGCAAGAACTTCCCCTGCCGGAGGTCGCGATCAGTGAGTGAGCATTCGGAAACTGGCAATTGGGTTTATGTGATCCTATATGTAGGAATTGCTGGAATTGCCCTATTCTCGCATCTGTTACCCCTTTCAACTGCCCCCTCAAGTTGGGCCGGACCTGATGTGATACTCTGTTTGACCTATGTTCTTGTAATGCGCCGACCGAAGACCATTCCGATTGGTCTTATCGCGGGTGTTTTTATCATTTTTGACCTCTTTCTTTTGCGCCCACCGGGGTTGCTGACGGCCTATGTTGTGATTGGGGCCGAATTTTTGCGCAGCCGTGCGCGCGTAAATAGCGAGTTGCCGTTTTTCGTCGAATGGGCGCTGGTTGCGAGTGTCGTTTGCGGGGTACTTTTGGGTTATCGGTTCACGTTGTTCATTGTCGCAATCGACCTCTCAACACTCGGTCTCAGCCTTCAACACTTAATCGGCACAGTGTTGCTGTATCCGGTTTTTACCGTCCTTTTGGGATGGCTCACCCTTCTTGGCACAACCGGTAAACTTGCGGAATCCAAAGGGAGGTCGTCATGAGGCGGCCTCCAAAAGATACAGAGGAAAGCGCGCGCAAAATCACGCGACGTGGCCTTATTCTGGGAGCGAGTCAGGTTGGTTTCATGGGGCTTTTGGTTCTGCGGATGCGGCAATTGCAAGTGGATCAAGCAGACCAGTTCCGCAACCTCGCAGAAGAAAACCGCGTCAACATGCACCTTTTGGCCCCCGCACGCGGGCTGATCTATGACCGCAACGGCAACGTCATTGCGCAAAACCAGCAAAACTATCGCGTGGTGGTGCGTAAGGAAGACAGCCGCGATTTGGATGTTGTGTTGGAACGGCTGTCCCATATCGTTGTCCTGACGCCCAGTGATATCGCGCGGATTGAAAAAGAGTTGCGCAATGCGGGGCCATCCGCGCCCGTGACAATCGCGGACCGCCTCTCGTGGGAAGCCTTCGCCAAAATCGCCGTGAACGCGCCCGCCTTACCGGGGATCACGCCCGAAGTTGGCCTCTCGCGCGCCTACCCCTATGGCGCGGATTTCGCCCATGTGGTGGGATATGTTGGCCCTGTGAGCGACTATGATTTGCAACGCATAGATGACGGAGATCCGTTGCTGCGCATCCCTCGGTTCCAGATCGGAAAATTTGGAACCGAAGCAAAAACCGAGAAAACCCTGCGCGGGTCGGCCGGCGTAAAACGTGTAGAGGTCAACGCAACGGGACGCATTATTCGGGAAATTGACCGCGAAGAGGGCCAAGCGGGCAAGGCGATTCAACTGACGTTGGACGCTGACCTTCAGAAGTATTGCTTAGCGCGAATGGAAGGGCTGAGTGCTTCGGCAATTGTGATCGATGTGGAGAATGGCGACGTGGTTGCCTGCGCTTCGGCACCGTCCTTTGATCCGAACCTGTTTGTAAAAGGGATCTCAGTGAAGGATTATTCAACCCTCACCCAAGACCCCTATCGCCCCCTCGCGAGTAAAACCGTACAAGACCGCTACCCTCCCGGATCGACCTTCAAAATGGTGACGGCTCTTGCCGCCCTAGAGGCAGGCGTCATCACTCCTCAAGAAACGATCCGCTGTCGAGGCTATGTTGAAGTTGGCGGGCGTCGGTTTCACTGTTGGAAACGCGCAGGGCACGGGAATGTGAATCTTCACAACTCCCTAAAAATGTCCTGTGACGTGTATTACTACGAAGTCGCACAGCGTGTCGGGATCGACAACATTGCCGCAATGGCACGTCGTCTTGGGTACGGCACAAAATTTGACATCCCAATGTCAGCGGTTTCGGCTGGTGTGGCACCGGACAAAGCGTGGAAACGCGAGGAACTTGGCAAAGAGTGGGTCATTGGCGACAGTTTGAACGTCTCGATCGGACAGGGCCTCGTCCTTGCCACCCCGCTTCAAGTGGCCGTCATGTCAGCACGTTTGGCCACCGGAAAATCCGTAGAACCTCGGATGATTGCATCGCTGGATGGGATCAAACAACCCGAACTTGGCGGCACGGATATGGGGATCAATGAAAACCATTTGCGGGCGGTACGAAAAGCCATGTTCGCCGTTTCAAACGAATCCGGCGGCACGGGGTATGGGTCGCGTATTGTCGAGGATTCCATGCGCATCGCGGGGAAATCTGGCACGTCCCAGTCGGGAAACAGTATTGTGCGCAATGCCGATGTCGAGTGGGACAAACGCGACCACGCGTTATTTACGGGGTTCGCCCCATATGAATCACCGAAATACGCGATTTCGGTTGTGGTTGAACACGGTGGCGGCGGGTCGTCAACGGCTGCTCCGATCCTGCGTGACATTGCGTTGCAGGCCCTCTATGGCGGCACGCCCCCGCTCGAAGCCTATCCGAGCAACGACCGCGCCACCATCCGAACCCAACAACTTCGCATCCAAGCCCTCGACCCCAGCCAAGTCGAAGCTGAGCAAGATCCAGTATGAGTTATCTTGAGTATAACGTCAAAACGACGCCACGGGGTTTTCGCAAAATCCTCTATTTCAATTGGCCTCTTTTGCTGCTGCTAGCTACGGTGTGCTGTGTCGGATTTATGATGCTTTATTCGGTAGCTGGTGGCTCCATGCTCCCATGGGCCGAGCCGCAGATAAAGCGGTTTGGCCTTGGTATCGTGCTTATGTTCGCCATCGCGATGACGCCGATTTGGTTTTGGCGCAACATCGCGACGGTGGCCTATATTGGTACGCTTGTTTTGCTAGTTGTGGTGGATTTAATCGGCGATGAAAGCAAAGGATCGCAACGCTGGATTGACCTAGGTTTCATGCGCCTGCAACCATCCGAATTGATGAAAATCTCCCTCGTGATGCTGCTCGCCGCCTACTATGACTGGCTAGATATTAAGAAAACCTCACATCCCTTGTGGGTGCTATTCCCGCTCTTAGTAATCGCAGTCCCAACGGCTTTGGTATTGCGACAACCCGACTTGGGCACGTCGATCCTACTGGTCACAGGTGGGGCAATCGTGATGTTTTTGGCGGGGGTCAGCTGGTGGTATTTCGGCGCGGTTATCGCCCTTGTTGTGGGCGCAGTCACCGCAGTTTTTCAGGTGCGCGGAACGCCTTGGCAATTCCTTAAGGACTATCAATACCGTCGGATTGACACGTTTATCGACCCGTCATTTGACCCCTCTGGTGCGGGATATCACATCACACAATCCAAAATAGCTTTTGGGTCGGGGGGATGGACGGGGCGTGGCTTTATGCAGGGCACCCAAAGCCGCCTAAACTTCCTCCCCGAAAAGCACACAGATTTCATATTCACGACTCTCGCCGAGGAATTCGGCTTTATTGGCGGTTTTTCCCTCCTTAGTATCTATTTGCTCATCATTATGTTTTGCATGGTGTCGGCCTTCCAAAACAAAGACCGTTTTGCATCGCTGCTCACCCTCGGAATTTCAGCCGCCTTCTTTCTGTATTTTGCTGTGAATATGTCGATGGTAATGGGCCTTGCCCCTGTGGTCGGCGTCCCCCTGCCCTTGGTTTCCTACGGCGGGTCTGCGATGATCGTTTTGCTCGCCGCATTTGGCCTCGTCCAAAGCGCCCACATCCACCGTCCAAGATAGGATTTCCCATGATTAATGTACTCTTTTCCGCGAAACCTGAGCGGTGGGGTTTTTATAAGGACGCCCTTAAGTCAAGCTTCCAGAAAGCTGGTTTGGATGTGGATTTACGCTGCGAATTTGAAGACCCCGCGAGTGTGGACTATCTGGTTTTTGCGCCCAATGGTCCGGTTTCGGATTTCACCCCGTTCACGGGTGCGAAAGCCGTCCTAAACCTCTGGGCTGGAGTAGAGAATCTGACGGGAAATCCTACCCTCAACATCCCGCTGGCCCGCATGGTTGACACCGGCCTTACCGAAGGTATGCGCGAGTATGTTTGCGGGCATGTGCTGCGTCACCATCTCGGAATGGATACCTATATTCAGGCTAAACCTTTGGACTGGAGACAAAGTGTTCCACCTTTGGCGCGGAATCGAACTGTTGGAATTTTGGGGCTTGGTGCGCTTGGCCAAGATTGTGCGCGAAGCCTTGCCGCGCTAAATTTCAATGTATTGGGCTGGAGTCGCCGCCCCAAGGACATTGACGGAATTACCAGTTTTTCGGGGGACGCGGGCTTAAAAGCCTTGCTCTCAGAGGCTGAAATTCTAGTCCTTCTCTTGCCGCACACCCCGCAAACTGAAAAAATAGTCAATGCCGACGCTCTGGCGCTTTTGCCAAAAGGAGCGGTCATTATTAATCCGGGTCGCGGCGCACTAATTGATGACAACGCGCTGTTAAGCGCCCTCAAAAACGGCCACATCTCACATGCGACGCTTGATGTGTTTTGGGTTGAGCCGCTGCCCTCGGACCACCCCTATTGGGCGCATCCAAACGTCACCATCACCCCCCATATCGCCTCGGAAACCCGCGCCGATACCGCAAGTGAAATCATCGCCGACAACATCAAACGTGGCGAGGCGGGGCAAGAGTTTCTCTTCCTTGTAGACCGCATCGCGGGCTACTAACGCAGAATTGGCGGCTTGCTAGGGTCGGACCCTGGGGCCGCGATTTCAACAGCTTCGGCCCGTTCGGGTTGTGGCAGATCAAAGCTCAAGGCGACCCGCAACAAAGGCGCCGTCAACTCGTCGTCACGCCCCACAAACACGACATCCAACTCCCCCGCCTCAATGCCAGAGAAGGTCAGGGCTTCGCTCACGGCATTCGCCAGCGCTTCTTCGGCCCCTAGCTTTGCGTCTAAAAACGCCAAAAGATGCCCGCGCCGCCCTGATTTATATGTCACTGCGGCCAAATGCGCGGAGGTCGCAAGGCCAACGGCAGAGGGAAGTTTTCGATCTAACGCGCCGAGCAACACATCCGGCAAACCTTTGGGCGGGTTAAGCTCTTGCGGCACGTCCTCAACCTCTTCTGGCTTGTGATCGAGCGTTTGCAAAAGCCAGCCAAGTGCCTCTGAATCTAGAAGGTTTTCGCCCCCCTCAACCCCCAGATTAACGCCAAGCCCGATCCCCTGCTCCACAACCATATGCGCGATGATCCGCCCCGAGAGCGCCACATAGGGAGCCGCGTGTCCGGTGAAATCTACCAGACGTTCCTCACGATCAAAGGCCAAAACAAAACGCCCCTCCTCGGTTTCAAACAGCTCAGGTGAGATTTTGTCTGCATCCGCTTCCCTTTCAAGCAATAGGAACAACTCACTATCAGCAAGGCGCTCAAAATACGGCAACCGCGCGGTATCGCTTTCGGGGGTGGACAGCATAGCGGCATAGGCCACGTCGAGGGGAGTCTCAGTTTTCATTTAGCACCTCATGAACACGCGCGCGCAGGGCCGGAAGAAGGTCAGCCTCAAACCACGGGTTTTTCTTGATCCAGCCAGTATTGCGCCACGACGGATGTGGCAAGGGAAACACGTGCGGCGCATGACTGCGCCAATCTTGAACTGTCGCCGAGACGCTCGCGCCATTTGCGGCCCCAAGGTGGTATTTATTGGCGTAACCACCCACCAAAAGAGTTAATCGGGGCGATAAATGTTGCAAAATGTCAAGATGCCACGTTTTGCGACACACGGCAGGCGGTGGAAGATCGCTCCCTTTTTGGTCATACCCCGGAAAGCAAAACGCCATAGGGAGGATGGAAACTTGCGTGCGGTCATAAAACATTTCGCGTTCCACCCCCATCCAGTCTCGCAAGCGTTCGCCCGAGGGATCATCAAATGGGATACCGCTTTTATAAACCCGTGCTCCTGGTGCTTGGCCGGCAATCAAAATCGGGGCGCGACCATTCAACCAAATAATTGGACGTGGTTTATGGGCTGTTGAGGTTTGCGAAAAGCGCTCCTCGCACAGTACACAGCCTCGGATATTGCGGTCTAAATCTTGGAGGGTGCCGGTCATACGTTAGTTTTTCCCAATTTATGCGCGGCTTCAAGGGGCTTGACTCACTTCTATATTTCTACAATTATAGAAATATGAAAACAACTAATGCAAATCCCGATTCTCCGCTCGATATTAACGTGGCCGCCTCAAGTTTTGCGGCCCTTGGAAGCGAGCAACGCCTTGAAGTTTTGCGCTGTTTGGTGCGCGCAGGACCGGAAGGCGCAGCGATTGGAACCTTGGGCGAACGCAGTGGCGTAACGGGCTCCACCCTAACGCACCACCTGAAAATCCTCACCCAAGCGGGCCTTGTAACGCAGGAGAAAAAGGGGCGCAGCACCATTTGTGCTGCTGCGGCCTATTCCGAGATGCAAAAGCTTGCCGACTATCTCTTGCGCGAATGTTGCGCCGATTGCCCCTCAACAGACCACGAGCACAGCCATGACTGAAACAACACACACCCATTCGCATACACCTTCCCCAAATGCGCCCCTCTGGAAACGCCTCGACATGGCGTGGGTGGCGATCCTCATCATCCCATTGCTCGTCGCTCTGTTCGATCCTGCACAATTTTTCCCGACTCTGAGCTTTGCCGGGTCTGCCATCCTTCACACGGGCGTTTTTATCGTTTTTGCTGTGCTGATGGTGGGATATCTCAAGGCCTCTGGCGCCGAAGCCCTGTTGGCGCGAGCCTTTGAAGGGCGCGAAGTTCGGATGATCTTTATGGCGGCGGCCCTTGGGGGCTTATCACCGTTTTGTTCCTGCGAAGTCATTCCTTTTATAGCAGCCCTTTTGGCGCTCGGCGCACCTCTTTCGGCGGTTATGGCCTTTTGGCTGGCCTCTCCCTTGATGGATCCCGCCATGTTTTTGGTCACAGCGGGCACCCTTGGATGGGAGTTTGCCTTTGCTAAAGGGATCGCCGCCATCGGCCTTGGGATCATGGGCGGCTTCACCGTAAAACTCTTTGCCAAAAGTGCCGTATTCGAAAATCCCTTGCGCAAAGCGGTCCAATCTTCGGGCTGTGGTTGTGGCCCCTCTCCTTTTGATGGCAAGCCCGTTTGGAAATTCTGGAAAGAAGCCCCAAGACGGGCAGCATTTCGCCAGACCGTGGTCGAAAATGCGCTATTTTTGGGGAAATGGTTGTTGCTTGCGTATTTGATCGAAGCCCTGATGTTGAGCTATGTTCCGGCTGAAACCATCGCGAGTTTCCTTGGTGGCGAAGGTCTCAAACCCATCGCGCTCGGCGCTTTGATCGGAGCACCAGCTTATCTCAACGGTTTCGCCGCCGTGCCCCTCATCCACGCGCTTTTGGAACAAGGCATGAGCAACGGCGCGGCCATGTCCTTTGCGATCGCTGGCGGGGTAAGCTGCATCCCTGCGGCCCTCGCCGTCTGGGCCTTAGTCAAGCCGCGCGTGTTTGTGGCCTATCTCGGGATCGCCATGACAGGCGCGTTTGCAGCAGGGATTGTTTGGAATAGTGTCGCTTGATTATAGCCTCCGAGTTGCGCTCAACGCACTGGCGGTTAAACGCAGACAAACTAAGCTCAAGGAAATCAAACAGTAGAGGAGAATTCACGCTGTCAGGACATCATCATCATATTGACCCCAACTCTGGGAATACGCGGATTTTCTGGGCCATTACCGTCAATATTCTGCTGACAGTCGTGCAGATTATCGGTGGCATTTTGTCTGGTAGTTTGGCGTTGATTGCAGATGCAATTCACAATATGTCGGATGCACTCTCGCTTATTCTCGCTTTTGTGGCACGCAAGATCGCACAAAGGCCCGCCGACGACACGATGACGTTTGGCTATGGCCGTGCGGAAATTGTGGCAGCTTTGATCAACTACACGACCCTCATCCTGCTCGGATTATATCTGACCTATGAGGCTGTGGTGCGGCTTTTCAATCCTGCCAGCGTTGACGGGTGGCTGGTAGTTGTCATCGCGTTTTTTGCGCTTTTAGTTGATGCTGCCACCGCGCTTCTGACCTACGCGTTGTCAAAACAAAGTATGAATATTCGCGCGGCGTTCCTCCACAATGTCGCTGATGCCCTTGGATCCGTTGCGGTCATCATCGCGGGCACCGTGATCATATTGTATGATTGGCGGCTGATTGACCCGCTTATTACGCTGGTAATTGCGGGCTATATTCTTTGGCAATCTGTGACTGAAATCGGCGGCGCTGTGCGTATCTTGATGCTCGGCAGCCCACCTGACCTTGATACGCGCGCAATATTAAAAGCCATACGCGCGGTATCGGGCGTGGAGGACGTGCATCATCTGCATCTGTGGCAAATGCAGGAACACGAGTCAGCTGTGGACGCGCATATTGTGATTAAGGCTGGCGTCTGGAACGAAGCAGACCGCGTGAAACTTGCAGTTAAGGACGCTTTGCGCGACGGGTTTGGACTGTCCCACATCACACTTGAATTGGAATGTCATGTCCATGCCTGCAAAGACCCTCAAGAAGTTGGGCACATTGTTGCAAATTGAATTGGGTTGATTGAAATCAAAGTCAATTCGTATCGGGTTCAATACGCTTCCTCCATGATGGCGGACTTTCTCGGTGTCTTTTTTTGGGGTCTAATGAATGCGTGATGTCTTGATCTGGCTGAACGACCAGCTACTGCGCATGCAATGGCTTTCGGATTTGGTCACGTTACTGGTGCGCGAAGGTTTTGGCCTAAATCCCGCGAGCCAGATAGGGGGAAGCGTTCACTTCTTCATCTACGATGTTATTAAAATATTCATTCTGCTCTCGGTTCTGATCTTCAGCATTTCCTACGTGCAAAGCTATTTTCCACCGGAACGCACCCGCCGCATTCTTGGGCAGCGGCAAGGTCTTGGGGCCAATGTTATGGCGGCTTTGCTTGGAACCATCACGCCATTTTGCTCCTGTTCCTCCATCCCGCTTTTTATTGGTTTTACGAGCGCGGGCCTGCCGCTAGCGGTAACTTTCTCGTTTCTGATTTCCTCGCCACTGGTCGATCTGGCCTCGGTGATACTCCTAGCCAGTATTTTCAACTGGAGTATCGCATTGGCTTATGTAGCGATTGGGTTGGTACTGGCCGTTCTTGGTGGAACTTTGATTGGCTATCTCAAGCTGGAAAATCAGGTTGAGGCCTTTGTCTATCAAAGCCCCGTCAGCGACCATGATAACAACGGCACAATAAGCCGACGTGAACGACTGCGCTACGCCGCGGATCAAGTTATCGAAATTGTGCACCGTGTTTGGATCTATGTTTTGATCGGCGTCGGTATCGGCGCGGCCATCCACAACTGGATTCCGGAAACCTTCATTTCAGCCCTGCTAGGGCAGGATAAGTGGTGGTCGGTTTTGGTCGCGACGCTCGCTGGCATTCCGATGTACGCCGATATTTTTGGCACGCTGCCCATCGCGGAAGCCTTGGTGCAAAAGGGCGTTGGGTTGGGCACAGCGCTGACTTTCATGATGGCCGTTACAGCGCTGTCTTTACCGTCGATGATCATGCTTAAACGGGTAGTAAAACTGCCCCTGATGGCAGTGTTTGTCGGCATCGTCACCGTGGGGATTGTCCTGATCGGCTATATTTTCAATGCGACCGCACATCTATTCGTCTAAAAAGGGAGAGAAGAATGATCATCAAAATTTTGGGATCTGGCTGCAAAAAATGCGTGGCCTTGGCGGAGAATACCAAGACGGCTTTACAATCGGCCGCCTTGGATGCGGACATTGAGAAAGTGACCGATATTGTCGCCATCGCCAGTTATGGAATCATGTCCACACCTGGCCTCGTGATCGACGAAAAAGTCGTCTCAAGTGGGCGTGTTCTGAGCGCCTCTGAAATTGGGGCGTTGCTCAAGAGTATCTTAGATATTCAATCTAAAAACGACGACTGAACGAGTGCGCTTAGACGACATGTAAAACTGGGAGATTTTCCACGCCCCTTGGGGTTCGAATATATTCGTCAAATCGGGCCGCAGAGTGCTTCAAACTCAACTTTCAGGGTAGCTATTGAACCTGGAAATCGGTTCCACGGAATTGGCAGGCACGCACCAGAACTCGACGGCCTTATCGAACTCTGCCGCGTAGAACGCCGAACTCTCGGGTCCGGAAGGGTCCCCGTCGAAGCGCCCAAAACGGCGTGCGCAATCGAAAAAGCCAGGCGCGGGCAACCCATCCCTCGCTTTGCTAACCACGAGGGCAGCGATCAACGGGCGCGCAGCAGCGACATCCTCCTCTATCAGGCACTCTAACGCGACTGTAAGTTGATGGATCGTATTTGGCGGCGAGAGGTCTAAGGCCTTCGCTAAACCTTGATAGGTGATAGGAGGCGCTTGCTCGGCAACTCGACAAAGAAGTGACCGGACGCGCAATGCCAAACCGTTACCCGCAGTGATGCTCTCAGTTGAACCAACATGTTGCACTAAATTTCTCCCAATCACCTCCAACCTGCGACGTTCTTGCCAAAGTGTCAATTTCCGAAAAAGACCCGCGCTAAAAGTAGCGTATTTGAATGCTGAGCCTAAATGGGAAGAACCATATTTTTTCCCTTTGGCATTCAAATAAACAGGCATCAATCGATATGTGCTTTGGAGCGAAATACGAGAATGCGGCTTTCTAATAGAAGCACCGGCCCCTGACAAAAAAGGGCCACTTAGACACGGCGCTTATGTTTTTCTAACCTAAAAGGGGGCGACTTTTCCGAACCATTTCAGAATGGTGGTCGCCCAAGGGATAAATGCCAAGACTCAGTTCAATAATGGGTAAATTAAAACACAGCTGTCATGTTTGTCGCGTTCAGAGGTGGCAAGACACCAGAAGTTGCCAGCCGATTCACTGCTCAAAGCACATGTAATACAAAGGTGTCTGGGCAAAAAACTACCGACCCCACGCCGCATGCGGATATCTGAAATACTCACACACCAGACCCGAAACGAGCGGTCAGCTGTCAGATCCCAAAGCAAGTAAGTGTAAATCATATGCTGAAGGTGTTTAACGTCCGACGCGCGTTTTAAAACATCGCGCACCACCAATTAACTTGTCTTGGATTAAAACTTGTCGATTGTAGCGTCTTCGACTGGCACGTACCCTACTACCCTTGGCACCGCCGCAGCCGTACTCTTGATCGCTGGACGCTTCCACGCAAACTTGGCATTGGAAACAGGCGAATGGTTCTTTCGCTTCGTCTATTTTACGTCGCTCCAATATGCCCATCCACCGTAGCTAAAGGCCCAAAACCCTTCTGCCACGCAAATTGCCGCCTCGATCCAGCCAACACAGGCGCATCCTAATTCACGGTCGAATGCAAATTCCAGGACTTGTTCCGACCGGTATGCATATCATCCCTTTCTCCACTCCGCTTCTTGAAGGACGTGCGAAAGCTTGTCCACGAGTGCGCGGACGCGCCTTGGTTGTGCGCGGCTTGGCGGAAAAAGCATTTGCAACAGAGTCGGCGACGGCGGATGATTTTCCAAGAGCGAGACAAGGTTGCCCGCTTTGATCTCAGCACTTACATCCAACTCTGATTTCAGAATGATGCCATGGCCTTCAAGACACCACTGCTGCACGAGAGCACTGTCATTGGCCACGCGGTTACCCCGCACAGACACGATTTGTGGGAGGGGACTTGGTCCGAACTGCCAGACATTATCCAACTTCGCGCCAAATCGCATCACCAAGCAATTATGCTCCTTTAGATCGGCAGGGATTTGGGGGGCTCCGTGTTTTTCCAAATAGGAGGGAGACGCACAAACAAACCTGCGACTATGACCCAAACTTTTGGAGCGCAGGGAACTGTCTATTGCGGGGCCAAACCGAAACGCCATGTCAAACCCCTCCCCCACGAGATCGACGTATCCGTCCGAGAGCAGTAATTCGATCGAAATCGCAGGATGATCGGACAAGAATTCCGTGATTCCTCTTGAAATATGGGTGCGCCCAAGATTGCTTGGGGCGCTTATGCGGATTGGACCCGAAAGCGTTTGCGCCCCAAACCGGATACGCGCTTCAAGGTCCTCAACTTCTCCGAGTACCTGCTTGGCGCCGTCAACAAGCGTGCGACCTTCTTCGGTAAGGCTGATTGCACGCGTTGTACGATTCAAAAGAACGACCCCGAAATGCGCTTCCAAGGCGGCTAAGCGTTCTGAAACGGTGGTTGAGGATAGCCTCAATTCGCGGCCAGCAGCAGTGAGGCTGCCTTTTTCGACGATTTGCAAGAATAGGGCGATATTATTGAGCAACATTGTACGGTTTCTCCGGATTATTATTCCGAATACTGCCCGTTTATCCGCCACACGCAAGTCGTTAAGTGATGTCACACAACAACAATGGAAACGTCAAAATGCCCAAACTTACCATCGTCGCTAATATTAAGGCCAACCCAGATCAAATCGAGTTGGTCAAAGCCGAGTTATTGAAACTCATCGATGCGACCCGCGCAGAGGCCGGTTGTGTCAACTATGACCTTCACCAAGACAACGAAAACCCCAGCCACTTCATGTTCTATGAAAACTGGGACACCCGAGAATTGTGGCAAACGCATTTGAACGCTCCGCATATTGGTGCCTATAAAAAAGCCACCGACGGTGCCGTTGCTGAATTCATTTTGAATGAGATGACAATCGTGAGCTAAACGATTGAAATTAGGAGAAATACCATGAAAGCTGTTGCCCTTACACATTACCTACCCATCGAAGACCCAAATTCGTTTTTAGATGTGGAGCTTCCCAAGCCGACGGCACTGGGGCGTGATCTTTTGGTCGCGGTCAAAGCCATTTCCGTTAATCCAGTCGACACAAAAGTTCGCAGCCCCAAAGATACGGTGGAAGAAACGCCACGCGTTTTGGGCTGGGATGCGAGCGGTGTTGTTGAGGCCGTGGGGCCAGAAGTGACGCTTTTCAAACCGGGTGACGCGGTCTATTACGCGGGCGATATCACACGCGCGGGATCGAATTCCGAGTTTCAACTCGTTGATGAGCGTATCGTCGGAATAAAGCCAAAATCTCTTAACTTTGCCGAAGCTGCGGCGTTGCCCCTCACAACAATCACAGCTTATGAATCGTTTTTTGATCGATTGGGGATCGACCGTGACGGTGCTAACAAGGGGCAAACCCTCTTGATTATTGGCGCGGGTGGGGGTGTTGGATCGATCGGCATTCAGCTCGCTAAAGCCGCGGGTCTCGTGGTCATTGCCACAGCGTCCCGTCCCGAAACGGTAAGCTGGGTTAAGGAACTTGGGGCGGATCACGTTGTGAACCATCGCCAACCAATGGTAGAGCAAGTCCGCGCCCTTGGCTTCCAACATGTTGATCATATTGCGATTTTCAATGACATGCGGCATTGGGATACTGGGGTCGAACTTATTCGTCCCCAAGGAGCAATCGTCACAATCGACGACACCAATTTGCCGATGCCGATGGCGGGAATGAAAACCAAGGCTGCGAGTTTGCATTGGGAACTCATGTTCACACGCGCCATGTTTGAGACGCCCGACATGATAGAGCAGCACAAACTGCTCACCTATGTTTCGGGTGAAATCGACGCGGGGCGCATTCGGACGACCGTCAGCGAAATCCTCTCGCCGATCAACGCACAAAATATGCGTGCGGCCCACAAGCTCATTGAAACGGGCACTGCTAAAGGGAAAATTGTGGTCGAGGGTTTCTAGCGAACCTGTGCAACCAACCAATGGAAAAGGAGCTTCGCGGGGCTCCTTTTTTTTCGGTTTTGGGCGACTTAAAGGGATGTATGTTTACGCCCTTTCAAATTTTCGCGCCCACCGAAAGCTCATCATGAGAAGGAACATGATCAAGAATTGCCCCGAAATGTCGCCGATCGAATAAGCGAGGGATGCGCGCAACATTTCCATCGGAGCCAGATCAAAATGATACAGGTTTAACGCCAGAGCATTGATCAACGATGCCATCACACCAACGATCAAGAGGCTGCGCCAATCGAAATTGGGTTTCCCACCATTACCCACAGCGTTTTTCAACTTTTCGTAAATCCAGAAACTCAAAGGGGCACACAAAAGGCTTGCACCCACGGAGATAAGATTAATTTCAGCCCCGCCTTTCCAACCGCTTAAGTAGTAGTGGGTTTGCAAGGTGGCCGGTGCTAGAAAGACAACCGCCTTCCAACCATAGAATCGGGCCACCAAAACCCGTACGCCATGCGGCAAGTACAATAAGCTCGCGTAAACCGGAATGGTTCCAAACACGGCATTCTGAAAAGGGAAAATAATGAGAAACGTCACATAAAAACAAACTAGATAAGCGGATGTGACCAAAATCATTGGCACAATCCAAGTGCTATCACGGAACATTTACAAACCATCCTATGCCCAAAGCACACCGCGCCAAAAACTTAAATAAATAATATTTTTCAATAAGATACAGGAAAATTCCCTCCCATTAAGCGCAGCCCGCCTTATGAGGTCTTAAAGTTAGCTTTCTTAAACCGATACAGACCCGTTTTCGTACCGTCTTCATGAATAATATACCCTTTTGAAACCAGGGATTTTAGGGCGCGATGGAATGTGGGTTTCGTCAAGCTGTCGGTCAACTCATGGGATTTTATCAAACTGGAATGAATTGCGCTTCCGCCTTCCAAATCGATGACAGCATACAAAATAGACTTCTCGGACTCCGACAACGTGTCAAACCCCAAGTCCTTCTCCATCCCGAGAAGCATTTTTTTCAGCTGAGCAGCAATTGCAAAAACCGACATAGGATAGGCCTACTCCTTAAGATTATGTCCCTTCATTTTGCCACCAAACTGTAAACAATCAAGGAAATTATATTATTTCAACGAATAGACTGCCGTTTGGGGAAAGGGTTGCACCGAAGCACAACCCTGATACTCGTCAATCATGCCCTAACAATTGAGCATGAGGATTCTAGGTTACAGTATCAAATTGAGAATTGGTACAATTTTCAATCCCTTGTGCCCTAACCAAAAACGTAGATTCATTTCTTCTTGGCCAAGGGGTCGGCCTCATCCGACCTTGGGGCTGGTTTTTCACTCAAGATAGCCGCGATTTCCGAGGTTAAATCCGCCGCCCACTCTTGTGCATATTCGCGGACTTTGGATGTGTAGGTGTCATTTTCTTCATAGGAAAGTTCCGGATCATAGTGCTCTGCCATAGCCAGAATTGATTTTCGGTCACTCACATCAAAGGCCTGACACGCACGATCCGCTTGCGCGCGTGTGGCCCCCAGAGCCTCCAAACCAGAGCGCCCCATGCGCAGGGAACTATCGTAGGTTTCACGGATAACGTCTCGACATCCAGCGAACCAAAGATCGTACACATGATTTCGATCGATGGCGCGCGCCACAACATGCACATGCGGATGCGTCTGTGTTACGTATTTCACCAGTTCCGTGATCGCTTCTTTGCCGTCGATGGCAACGACCAACATCTTGGCCTGATCAATCCCCGCCGAATGGAGCATATCGGGGCGCGTCGCGTCGCCGTAATAGGCCCGGACGCCAAATTTACTCAACATATCGAGCTGCTTGGAGCTAAAATCAATCACAGTCGGCGTATAACCTGCGCTTTGTAAAATCCGCGACACAATACCGCCAACACGGCCATGTCCGGCAATAATGATGTGGCTATTCTCGGGAACCTCATCCGCCTCTCGCTCCAAATCAACAAGGTAGCGCGGCGCAATCACACGATCGTACAGAATGAACAAAGCCGGCGTCAGGAGCATCGACAGCGCCACAACGAGCAACAACTGGTCCGCGATTTCTGCGGGAATGACGTTCGCGCCAACGGTGAAGGACAGTAAAACGAACCCAAACTCACCCGCCTGCGCAAGGCCCATCGCAAACAGCCAGCGATCACTTCCAGAGAGTTTAAACAAAACGCCCAGAACAAAGAGAACACCCGCTTTGATCGCAATCAATCCGAGCGTAAGGCCGATGATTGACCCGAGATTTGCAAACAGCAGGGGGAAATTTACGCTGGCACCAACGGTCATAAAGAAAAGACCGAGCAAAAGGCCTTTGAACGGTTCGATGTCGGACTCAAGCTCGTGGCGGTATGGGCTATTGGCCAAGACAACGCCGGCGAGAAACGTGCCCAACGCAGGCGAGAGGCCGACAAGAGACATGAGCAAAGCAATGCCGATCACAATCATCAACGCCGTTGCGGTAAACAACTCGCGCAATTGGGCACCCGCGATAAAGCGAAAAATCGGGCCTGTCAGATAATTGCCACCAATGGCGACGGCAGCAACGGCAGCAATCGTAACAAGCGTGGTTTGCCAAGCATTTAACCCCGCGACCAGACTCATCCCATCTTCATGTGCACCGGCGTCAGCGACCGATGCGGCGTGCTGCACCACATCTGTTAGGTCGGTAAGCGCCAACAAAGGAATGAGGGCCAGCATCGGGATCACGGCAATATCTTGGAACAGCAGCACAGAAAAACTGGCCTGCCCGCCATCGCTTTTCATCAACCCCTTTTCACCAAGGGTTTGCAGCACAATGGCGGTCGAGGACAGGGCAAAGACAAGCCCAATCGCGAGGGCAATACTCCACACATGGCCAAGTGCCAGTGCCGCGAGCATCACAGCGCCCGTCGTAAAGGCAACTTGTGCGCCCCCAAGACCGAGGAGTTTTGCCCGCATAGCCCAGAGCAGTTTTGGCTCAAGCTCCAACCCGACGAGGAACAGCATCATAACAACCCCGAACTCGGCGAAATGCTGAATCGACACGACATCGACGTGCAGGAGCGCAAGCAAAGGAGAAATGAGGATACCCGCGATCAAATATCCAAGCACCGATCCCAACCCGAGCCGTGCCGCAATAGGTACCGAGAAGACCCCCGCGATGAGGAAGATAAAGGCGAGAAGTAAAAAATCTGTCATTTTTGGGCGTCCAATTTTTGGGGTCAGGTAAAACTAGCCGCGTTTTGGCACCAAAAATAGGAAAAACACTGTGCGTGCTTGCGCAATACGTGTGTGCGCGCCCGTTTCCCCGTTGCTACATGGGTTTCGCTAGGGCGTGAACAAGCCCGCGTTGCGCGCAATCATGGCCGCATGTGTACGATTGTTCGCCCCAATTTTTCGCGACAGGTTTTTCATATGGAGCTTTATCGTCACCTCGCGCAGATCCAATTCTCGCGCAATTTCCTTATTGGACAATCCGCGGCAAACCCCCTCAAGAACTTCACACTCACGTTGCGTAAAATCTTTAATTATCGGGTGGACTTCGGCCTTTTCGCCCGTGGATTCCATAAAGGCCGTAGGTAAGAATATTTCGCCCGACGCCATAAATCGCACGGCACTCACAAGCGATTTTGCATGCATCGTTTTTGGGACAAACCCAGCGGCCCCCGCGTTAATGGCCTCCACTGCGGTTTCTTTGCTGGCCACACCCGACATAATTGCCACGGGCTTGCCCTGAGAAACTTTGATCGCTGCGGCAAGGCCTTCAAGTCCGACCATCCCTGGCATACTAAAATCCAAAAGCGTGAGATCATAAGGACGCCCTGTGTTGAGAAGCTCAAGCGCGGTTGGAAAATCCGTTGCCACAGCAACATCCATATCTGTCTCGTTAGCAAGAAGGGAAGAGATCATATCAAGCACCATTGTATGATCATCGATAACCAGAACGCGCAAAAATATCTCCTAGAAATCCATCAAAACCCGAAACTCTTCCGCGCAAGCCTTTACGCCGAAAAAAGAAAGCCAATACAAATCGCAAAAAAAATAAATACTATACAAAAGTATAGACAACTATCCCAAATTGCCAAAACATTTTTTATCGCAGAGACTATATAATAAAAACAATTGAAAAGGACGGTCAATGTATTTCAAACCGGTTTCCATAATTGGCACAGCTGCCATCTTCGCGATCTCACTCACGGGTATAACATACGCGAGTCAAGAGCAGCAGCCACATTCGGAAATTGTATTGACGGTGTCTGGGCAAAACATATTGGGGTATGAAAAGGAAGGGAGTGCTGCGTTTTCAATTGATATGCTCCAAGCACTCCCTAGCGAAACTTTTGTGACCTCGACAATATGGACTGAAGGCGTGCACCGGTTTAAAGGTGTCCCGCTCTCGACACTTCTTGCACAAGTTAAGTCGATTGATGGCGCTGAGCCGGTGACCCTGCGCGCGCGCGCAGCAAATGACTATGCCATCAATTTTCCAGCGCCGGAGGCTGACGATCTCTATCCTATTGTTGCGTATGAAATGGATAGAGAGCTTATGTCCTTGCGAGACAAAGGCCCCCTTTGGATTGTTTATCCCTTTGATACTGAAAAAAAATACCGCACAGAGACCATTTATACCCGCAGCATTTGGCAACTCGAAGAAATTGAAGTCCTCGAGTAGTTTTTTCTCCTCAACGCGAAGATTGCACGCTAAGGTTGCTTTGCGGAAGCGCACCTCCGGAGTTTAGGCGCGAAACCTTCAAGGAGCCGAATGAGCAACATCCGAAAATTCGGCCTCCAACAGTGGCGTTTTGTTGTTCTGAGCCTAGCAATTTTTGGGCTTGTCGCGGCGGTTATCCCCCTGAGTCAATCAGTGCGCGACCATCTTGAACTGCTTGAGTCCTCTCCGAATGGTGGCTCACAATGGACACTAACGCAGCTGAACGTCGAGCAGGCTCGTCTGCAACAAGCTCTCCTTTTGGCAATGCGATCTCCAGATGCGGATTTGGCCCCCCTTCGGCGTAGATTTGATTTGTATTATTCGCGCTCAGAGACTGTTACTTCTATGCGGAGTTCCAAATATCTTACGCCAGATGCGCAGCTAATTGCGCTTCTGGATTCACTCCAAGCCCAAACAATTGAACTTGCAACGATCATCGACCAGCCGGATAAAGAACTGCGGTATGACCTTCCAATTCTATATGCGCAAATTGAGGCTCAGGACACGTTTTTGCAAGAGCTCTCAAGCAAAACAACCAAGATTTTTGCCAAAACTTCTGATGATCACCGCGCACAGTTGTCCAAACTTCTTATTCAAATTTTGGTCATCGCCCTCCTCCTGGCGGTTTCGTTTATTTCAGTCGTGGTCCTCCTCTATCGTTCCGTTCGTGAAGCACGGGCAACTCAAGTAACTCTGACCAATGTCACAGCGCGCCTGCAGTCGACCATCGGGGCGTCGCTTGATGCGGTAATTGTCAGCGATCAAAATGGTGTTCTCTTGGATTATAATGGCGCCGCCGAGCATGTTTTTGGCTATTCGCGCGACGAAGTTCTGGGCAAACAGGCCCTTCACTACCTTATCCCCGAAAGCAATCGATCGATCATGCGCTCGGAAATCCGTCAGCATTTGGAAACCGGCGAGAGCCCCCTTGTTGGAAAGGGGCTCCTGCAACTTAACGGCTTGAAAAAAGGGGGTGAAGTCATCCCAATCGAGGTTTCGATTGCACCCGCTGTCGATGGCGACCAAACGATTTTCATTTCCTTTGTGCGCGACATCTCGGAGCGCGAGGCCATCAAGGAAAATATCCTGCGGTCCCGCGACGAAGCCCTCAAAATGGCCAAGGCCAAATCCGACTTCATTACAATTATGAGCCACGAAATGCGTACGCCTTTAAATGGGGTCATTTCCGCACATGAAGTTTTGTCCTCCACGACGCTTACGCCCTATCAAAACAAATTCTTTTCCATCGCGCGCTCGTCGGCTGCCCATCTTTTAAGCCACGTCAATGATGTTCTAGACATCGCGAGCTTAGATGCCTCAGAAACGGCCCCGCGCAAAGACAGGTTTAGTCCGTTGGAAGTCATTGAGGACATTATAGAGAACGCCCAGTCTCTGGCCCGCGCGCGGGGGAATTCGTTGGGCGCTGATTTCACGGGGGCAGATGCCGGTTTTTACATTGGCGACAAAAGGCGTTTTCGGAGCATCCTAATTAATCTTTTGGGGAACGCAATCAAGTTCACTCAAAATGGGCACATCCAGATTGATTTTGGCACATTTTTGCAAGACAACGAAACTGTTTGCTTTGAGGTGCATGTGACTGACAACGGACTCGGCATTCCCAAAGACAAGCTAGAGGATATATTCAACGATTTCGTGCGGTTGAACACTGGATACGACCGTGACGCAGATGGAACCGGCCTTGGGCTCAGTATTACCCGCCGCATGGTTCAAACGATGAGCGGCGAGATGGGGGTTGAAAGCGAAGTCGGTGCGGGGAGTACATTTTGGGTAAAGCTTCCGTTTGTAAATTGCCCATCGCCAGAGACAAACCTAGGCGCGCCCGCCTTCAACGCGCCCCCGTCCGTTGGGAACCGTTCACAAGGAATTCGGGCCCTTTTAGTGGAGGATAATGCGATCAATAGGACGCTCATGCTGGAGTTTCTTGAGGATGTGGGCCTAGAGGTGCAGACTGCTGAAAACGGGCAAACGGGGGTCGAGGCGGCAAATGCAACGAAGTTTGACTATATATTCATGGATATCAGCATGCCGGTATTAGACGGCATCGCCGCCACGAAAATGCTCCGAGGGAATATGAAGGGCGCGTCTGCGGATGCAAAAATAATTGGGTTCACAGCCCATTCAAGCCAAGAAAGCCGTGATGATTGCCTTGCTGCGGGGATGTATGATGTTCTTGTTAAGCCAGTCAGCCGCGCAGGCATTCTCTCTGTTCTGGGATTTAAGCCCGTGGCAAAAACGGAGGCACCTTCCTTTGGAGACAAGCTTTTGGACCTCCAACAGATAGAAAGCATTAAGGACATCCTGGGGCCTGAACGCTTCGCAAAAACCTGCGCACGTTTTCGCAGTGAGATGAAAAAGGGGTTTCAGGATCTCGTCAAAGATTTAAGAAATCATCCGCCAGTTGGCCAACCCAAAGACCTTGTCATTCAAATTCACAGGCTTGCGGGCCTGAGCGCATCAATGGGAGCCAGCGCGCTTCACGCTAAATTAGCGGCAGCACAATCCGTAGCAGAGACTGACAATATTGACGCTCTTAGAGAGGAACTTAACGCAGCGGAAATTTTTTTGGAACTGACTTTGGGCGCAGAGGTCTATGATGAAGCGGTCACAGCCAATGCTGCCCCAAGGGAAAGGCCCCGTTAATCTTTTATGTGTTAGCATTTAAACAGCAATTTGAACTTGGGCCGCTAAAACACATGCTGGGTTCGAATATGATAAAGACCGCGATGCTGCTCTAAACAGTGAACATAATAGGGACACGCCGCACAAAACTCACTTAGGTCCGAATCTGGACGAAAATTATCAGTAGGAGCAAACAAACTGCCTCAAGACGCCTTAAACCGGAAAAACAGACTACGGTTTTTTCCGAAATTATCTTTATTGCCTGCCATTATTGCCGCGCTTCTGGTTGCGTCCGTTTGGTATGTGACGGAGCTTCAAACTAAAAAGATTTTTGCTCAGTCCTTGAGAGATGATGTCAGCACCCTAGCCAACGACGTACGTGCCAATCTTGAGATTCACCTCAACAGCGACCTCTACCTCGCGCAGGGTCTCGCAGCGGCGCTTTCGGTCGAACCCGACATGTCGCAGGAAAACTTTACTGAGCTTGCGGCGGAATTTTTCCGCAATAGTAAAAACGTTCGCAACGTGGCCGCCGCGCCAGACATGATAATCAAACTCGTTTACCCAACCAAGGGCAATGAGCCGACAATCGGCGTAGATTACAGAACGCTTCCGAATCAGCTGGCGTCCGTGCTGCAAGCTCGCGACACAAAAAAATTGGTTCTCACCGGGCCAGTCGAACTTGTTCAAGGGGGGCGGGCTTTTATTGGGCGCTACCCGATTTTCAACATGCACGCCCCGTCCGAACCCTTCTGGGGGGTCCTTGCAGCCGTCATTGATCTGGACCGTCTTTACTCAACGAGCGGCCTTTATGATCCGTATTCAAAAATCAGCATTGCCCTTGAAAGCCAAGATACTGTGAATGGCGAACGGAAGATGTTTTTTGGGAATATAGAAACAATTCAGAACACCCCCGTTCAAATGGAAGTTCGTCTTCCCACGGGCGCATGGCGAATTTCAGCGGTGCCAAAAGAGGGCTGGAAAACGATACCTCCAGCACTCTGGCTTCTTCGAAGTGCGTTTTTGGTTGCAGCCCTGATGATCATTGCGCCCATGCTTGCCTCCGCATTCCTCATACACCAGCGCCATGAGTATATTGATGTTCTTTCGGAGCAAAAGGGCGATCTACATCGGCAATCCCGACGCCTTCACCTCGCCATGGAAGCCGCTGGGGCTGGAGTTTGGGAATTTGATGTCGACAAAAAAACGATCATCTGGGATGCGCGGATGAATGAACTGTATGGATACCCCCCCTCCTTTAGGGAACACTACCATACTGATTGGGCGGCTCGCATTCACCCGGAAGATCGCGAACGAGCAGAAGCTGATTTTGAGGCTGGGGTTGGTGGGCGCGTTCATTTTAGATCCGTTTACCGAATCCTATTGCCAAATGGCGGCATTCGCCATGTCCGTTCTTTAGCAAACATAATTCAATTCAAAGGGCGTACAAAAATTGTTGGAGTAAATTGGGATGTTACCGAAGAAACAGAAATGCAAAAATCGCTCGAGGCCGCAAATCAAAATTTAAAGGAGAAGAACTTTGAAATAGAACTGGCGAGACAGCGCGTAGAGTTCCTTGCTCACCACGACGCACTTACTGAACTTCCCAATCGTCGCTTCCTTGATCAACGCCTTGAAGAACACAAAGTGAGCTACGCCGCGGGCGAAGCTTTTGCTGGTGTTCTCCAGATAGATTTGGACGGATTTAAGACTGTAAATGACACATTAGGCCATTTCGCAGGTGACAATATTCTAAATCAAGTCGGCAATATCCTAAGAACTCTTATTGACGATCAAGATCATGTTATTAGACTCGGTGGAGATGAGTTCATCATTTTCATTAGCAGAAAAAGTAAGAGTTTTTTCGCGCAAGAGAACCATCTGCAAACCCTCGCGGAAAAAATAATCCGCCGATTATCCTTACCTCTCAGTGTTTCAAATGGAAAAATAACAATTGGGGCGTCGATCGGTATTGCTACGGACGCTATTTCCACGACAACTCCACAAAACATCCTAAGGGACGCCGATGTCGCATTATATGAGGCTAAAATCTTGGGAAGAGGCCAGTTTCAACTCTGCGACGCAGAACTTCGACGCACTTTAGATCGCAAAAATAGTTTTCTATCTGAGATAGAAATCGCGCTGACAGAAGGGCAAATGATACCCTATTATCAACCCCAATACAGCGGTTCGGATTTGTCGTTTTTTGGTGTCGAAGCGCTCGCCCGTTGGAACCACCCAACCCGTGGCCTTCTCACTCCCAAAGATTTTCTTGAAAACGCAAAAGAAATAGGAAGAGATGCCGATATTGACCGTGCAATACTTCTTTGTGTTTTAGCAGATCGCATTAGCTGGCAAAAGGCGGGAGCCATTGTACCAAGGATTTCGGTAAATGTGTCCGCGAGGCAGATAGCTAGTCCACATATTTTGGATGACCTCGCAAAACTGGATATTCCACGTGGTTCCATATGTTTTGAATTAGTAGAATCGATTTTTATGGATGATGAAAATCAAATGCTGAAAGATAATGTTGCAGGCATAAAGGACATGGGAATCGAAATTGAAATCGATGATTTTGGAACAGGGTTCGCGTCGATTGTTGCCCTACAAAAGCTTCGCCCCATGCGCCTTAAAATTGACAATCAACTTGTTACTCCAATTAGTTTCTCCCCGTCCGCGCGGAAAATTGTTGCTTCTCTAATTGAGATTGGGCGCTCCCTTGATATTGAAGTTATCGCTGAGGGCATTGAAACCCAATTTCACATCGACACCCTTCGAAGCATGGGATGTCACGCGCTCCAAGGCTACGCACTTTGTCGGCCGATGTCGGGGGATAGCTTTTTTGAACTCCTCGTGCGAGATAAAATTCATGTGGGAAAAGTGACGACCTCATAGAACAGGCCAACATTCGCAAATCTTTCACTGTCTTTAACTTAAAAATACAAAACTAAAATTTGGTCAGACCGACGCGCGCCTTTGTATTAGATCTAGAAAATTTTGGCATAAACAGTAATAAAACGCTTCCCAAGAGACCCTCGGACGGTCGTGATGTTCTAAACTACTCATGTTTTTTAGAAGCTTTGGTCCGTTTCCTGCATCAGTTTATTTAGCAATTAGCAGTAGTCCCCCCAATTATGAATGGACGATCAATTCAGTCGTTCATAGCAACACACGTGAAAGTTCACTAGACTTAGAGGCGTGCTTGAATGCAACTGCGTTCGCCTAAAGATGACCAGAAGTAGTCCGTGATTTCAAGTGAACCCTTGCAGTGTGGTCAGCATTAACGGCACCGAACTGAGAGGTAGCGCAATTCTGAAATGGCAGGAAGACCGCAAAGTCGAAGGGTATTAAATCGCCCATGGCAAACCAATGCAGAACGGATTTTTCCAAAGCTTCAATGGACGTATGACAGATGAATGCCCGAACGAGCACCTATTCGATAAACTGGGCCTGCCCGCAATCTAGTGGCGGCATAGTGCATCGCGACAACTAACACCGCCCGCATTCCAGCCTCGCTGGCATGTCACCAGCTGGATATGTTAACAGACCAAAGAAAGGCCAAACCTGAGCTGGACTAACTCACATTAGCGGCCACTTAGGGGAACAGGTCATTCAGTATACATGTGTATTTATGTTTATCGCATGATGCTACTTGGTTATGAATTTCCTGGGAACGGTTTTGACTCCCCACATAAGGATTCGCCTTTAGGGCAACCGATCATCAAGATTTTTTCTATTCCAAAAAGTCTGTGTTTTCTTCAAATTCATCGCTTGACCTTATCCAAACATTTACCTAAACAGCCATTCAGTATGGCGGAGTAGCTCAGTTGGTTAGAGCAGCGGAATCATAATCCGCGTGCCGGGGGTTCAAGTCCCTCCTCCGCTACCAAAACTTCAATAGTTTACCAAATAAAACCACCACCTTAATAGAAATGCGAATTGGCTTTGAACCCGCATTGTATCCAACAATGTGATTCATTTTTTCTTAAGCCACCCTGAGACAAACCTAATGATCTGAATTAAGGTCAAATCCTACATTGTAGAGGAGATTTTCCAGCGCGCTTACTTGACCGTTTGGAATTAGGGAAACACTACCTACGAATTGGCAATTGAAACGAATACTCCAAAAAAGATGACTGATCATTTGTGCATTCGTCCTGCTCCCACATTGGACTTAGGCAAATTGAAAGAAGGCCTGCTCTGTAAACGAAGTGGTTATCGAGTGGCAAAATATCAGAGGCCGGATTCGGAACTGCTTTCACTTGTACGCCATTTCTAAACACCATCAGGGCCGTTCTTCGCCATCACAAAATTGCTTCGCGGGCGACACTAACTACACTTGATTCATAGCAACATGAACGTCATCCAAAGAGCCATCTGAACCAAATTGTACGCCCATGGAAATGCCGTAAGCGCTCCACCATCCACTAAGCTGTTTTTGAAAAAAACCTTTCCGAGCGGTGAAACCTCTTTGTATAAAGACATCGTCGCGTTCAACGAATGGCCAATCCGGGGATGTCCGTCGTCAGTTTTTTTTGGAACCAAGAGCTACCTAAACTAAGAGGGAATTCGGCTCATCTGGTTGGTCTCATTATCCGGCGCGCTAGCGGTGATGCAAGCGCCGCGCTTCGAGCGATTTACGCTTGATCCTTTTACTTTGTTGTAGAATGTGTTTGTCGCGTCGGAAGTAGCCGTCGGCGGGTTAGACTTTGTTCAGACTCTCACCCCTCTCTAGTGATGCATGCGCCACCAGCTGGTCAAGGAGGATCGCTAGCGCGCGACAAAGGTTTCGATTTGAGCTTTGAGATCGCCGGGCAGGAAGTGATGCTCTAGCAGAATGCTATTCTTCAGATCTGATGCATCAGCACCCAATAATCACCACGCCCATCACTGATCCGCTGTGCAGTAATTCCGTAAGGAAACTTTGCGTTGACGCCCTCAGCGACCCAAGTGAAACGGACATACTGAGAGGGTACAGAAGTGTTGGACGGATGTCAGTCTGATAGCGTGAACAAGATTGACCCCAAAGCAAGAACGGGGAGCTTACATCGAGGATTTGCAAAAAAAAGATGGCGGCCGCATTCGCAACTAAACGGGAAAATCCCCTGGGCATTTCAACGAAGCGCGGCCTAACATGCGAGGGGAGACGGGATCCTTTGCACGACGAATCCAACCTTATTAATGGCTAGACGGGCGGTGCGTTGTAGGAACATGTGGCGCTTGCGTCACAGCTTTTGCACTGGCATAAAGAAGCCAATCGAACGAGACAAGTTTTCTGCTTGTTAAGAACAATCTCAGTTCCAATACCCTGACGAAGGGCACGTTATATATGACGACGACTGCAATCACCGGAGAGCCGTTTATAACGACGACACCCCCCGAAATCTCGGGGCCTCATTCGGGGTTTTACTTGTCCGGTGATGACATCAACCGGAACCATCGTCGTTTTGGATTGTACGATAAACAGCTTAACGCGCTTCCCAATAGTGACGTTATTTCAGCGCAACTCATGACCACATCTCAAGCCCAAGTCGATGTTCCTACCGACGTGAAAACGATATCTGATCCGGTCCTATTTGCTGGCCTTATTACCGAACAATTTGGTCATATTTTACTTAATTCGATAGGGCGACTTTGGGCCCTTAGTAATTTGCCTGAAAATACCAGGATTGTTTTTCTCCCCAAAAGGAAATCCAATCGAAAACTCTACCCACATATCCAACCTATCTTGGACGCCTTTGGCATAAAAAACGAATTTATCATCTCAAAGGGCCCCTTTTTTTTCGAGGAGATCTATACATCTGCGGATTTATTTGGAGAGCGGTTTAGCGGGTATGGCACGAAACACTTCTTTGAATGGATCGATCAAAAGTTTCCGACAAAAGGGCCTGTGATCAAGGGTCGAAAAATCTATGTAACCCGCTCTAATTTCGGCCCGAAATACGGACGCTTTGCTTGTGAAGAGCACCTTGAAAAACTACTCCAAGCACAGGGGTATGAAGTTTTTGCACCTGAACAACACAGCATAACTAAGCAGGTACAAACCTTTCAAAGTGCAGAGAAATTAATCTTTGCAGAATCTTCGTCGCTGCATTTGTACTCGCTGATATGCAGAAGGTTTCAACAGGTTGCGATCATCAACAGACGCGAGAAATTACCTGATTTGATAAGCAACCAACTTTACTCCCGCCCCGGCCCTAGAATCTCCATCATCAACTCCATATCGGATATTTATTGGCCCCCAATCCGGTCTGACCATTTGTCTGTGTCCCTGTTGGATTTTAACGCGCTTCAAGAAAGACTGGTGGCAGAAGCCCTCATTGATCCGAAAATTGCATGGGCTTCCCCCTCGCATGAGGAACAGGAGCAATCGTTACGTGCCGGAGTTTTACCGGACCAAAAAATGCTAACCGCTGACGAACGTTCCGAGTTTCTTGCAGAAATTCGACGAAATCGAAAAAAAGCTTAAGGCGATACAAATTCTGGTTTGGCTACCGAATCTACAGAAAGTCGTACCTTATCAAATATCTCGTACCCGCCGTCGACAAAGCTTTCACATGGTGTGTATGAGAAGGTTTCATTGAATTTGGAGACGCCATATTCTTCCAGAGTAGGGTCCTGCCACTCCGAAACGATTTCATCATATTTTGAATGCAATACTTTGGATTCTGGATTCAGATTATGCACAAAAACGAGGCCGGTTGGTTTGCATCCCAGCACGGTAATTTTGAGGTCAGGCCTATGCTTTTTGAGGATCGGAATAAGTTTCCAAACATCCCCAGTCCATGCATCTCGTGGTGCATTCTCGACATCTCTCGTTGTCATTTCAAATGAGAACGGACAGCAATCATGAAGTGCAATAACGCCACCCGGCAATGAGTTTTTTTCTGTGTTCATGAAATCCCGCAGGAGAAATTCCATCAAATGCATCCCGTCCAAAAAACTAAAACTTAGCTTCACGCCAATGGATTCCAATAGTCCGCTAGCAAAAAAATCGTCACTTTTTTTCTGAAGCAGGAGCAGGGCTGGTTTTTCTGAAATTACATCATTTTTAATTCTAAAAAATGGGTCAACGGCGATCGTTTTGCCCCGTACCGCGGCAAAACTTCGACCAGTTCGACACCCGACCTCCATGTACCATTCAAATGTCATGCTTTGATGCAGACGAGCCAAAAAGCGCGTATAGGGTACGTCGGTCGAAATATTGAACATGTATATTCCTAGATTTGAAGGAAAGGGCGTCGTCGCCCCTTTTACCGCAAGTGCACCTTCACTTCCACTGACTTTAAGTGTTGTATTTCCAGTATCTTTTCCGGACTAGAAGAGATCATCCCAAACGATGGATTTCGGTGATAAAGACGTAACCACCGACTGTGATGTGTTGGCTTAGTTTTTCTGATCTCGATCGATAGTGTTCAGGTCAAACGCAGCCAAGCTTGCGCGTATACTGTGAGGCTATCCACTTGTTTTGACGGCGCGACTACATCCGGCGAAGGTATCGCATTAGAGGCCCCGCACAAAAGCGCGGCCCCAATGCTCGTGCCAGTCGCCGAATGACTTCGAAAGATCGGGCGGCCCGTTGCGGCACCCAACATGTCGAGGAAATATGGGTTACGCGCGAAGGGGCCCTCAACAATAGTTGGCCCTTTGGCCCCCGTGAGGCCAAGGCAGGTTTGCGTCATGAGGGCTAGATAATAGGACAGTGCAATCGCCCGCACCCCTGAACCTTCAGCGGGTTCACCGCCATGCCACTGCATTTCATGCCCTTGATACGGCCCGCTTTGGATTTCAACGGCCGGCAGCAACTTGATCCCGCCTGACAACACGGTTTGCTCGTCGCTTTCGGACGCCTCGAAGGGGTGCCCGTTCTGAATTAGTTCGAATTCTCGCCCCCCCATGAAGCGCGCAGAAGGTACCATATCTCCGAGAGCATTCACATTGATCAGGGTGTCGCGGCTGGGATCATTGGCAAAACTCCCCCCACCGACGGACATCGCAATCACCCATGTGCCCGTTGAAACAACCGAAAATGGGGCCTTTTGCGTTAGTAAATGCGGATACAAAGAAGCATTTGAATCGTGAATGCCACAGACCACGGGGGTGCTGGCTGGTAGGCCAGTGACCATCGCGATTTCAGGCAGAAGCGTGCCCAGAACGTCGCCGGATTTATGCACGGGCGCAATTTTTTGTTCGATACCAAGTCGCTGTGGGAGGTCAGAAAACTGCGATTCATGCGGGTTCCATAGGTCCGTGTGGCAGCCGATGGACGTCACATCATTCGCCACGACACCAGTAAGCCGATGTCCCCAATATTGTGGATACCCAACGATATGCGCCGTACGCGCGTTTAAATCTAGGTCCTGAGAAAACTGATAAAGGAGTTGCGCGCCAACGTTCAGCCCGTGAGCCAAGCGCGGCGATCCAGTTTGCGAGAAGGGGGGGCGCAAGGCATCATACCGCGCCGAAATTTCCGCGGGGATCGGATGTTCGTAATCAAGAATGGGTGCTGCCAAGGCGCCCTGAGCATCGAGCAATGCGGCACACGCCCCGTGGGTTGTGACCGAAATCGCGCCCACACCGTGTTCACGATGAAACGACTTGAGCGCGGCCAGCAGGAATTCCCAATGCCCTTCGGTATCAAAATGCGCCCAAGGCGGCCCCGCCAGAACGGTATTGGGGCGGGTGACAACAGCAATTTCTTTTAGGGTCGAAAGATCAACAAGCGCCAGTTTCGCGTTGGTCTTGCCAATATCGATAACGGCTATGTGGCGCGGTTTCGTCATTGCATGTGAAACAACATTGGGAGGGGCGTGGCAACTGGTGCGCCGCCCTGCTCTGTCTCCATTATATCCGCCATATGCGCCCACCATTTTTGCATCACGGGATGGTCCGCAAGCGCGCCCATTCCATGCCCGTCGGAGCGAAGGAGTATTCCAATCAACAGGTTGGTTTCCGCATCAAAATGGATGCTATAGTCGCTCACCCCTGCCTCGTGCAAAAGCGCGACAAGCTCGGGCCAAATGGCATCGTGGCGGCGCTGATACTCGTTCGCCATTCCCACGTTTAGACGCATCCGAAAAACATACCGTTCGCTCATCGTTTCTTCGCCCTTGCGGCCATAGTCCATAGCCGCGGCAATGCAATTACACCGATCAGAAGCAGGCCGATGAATATCGACATGACGATGCCTGGCACATTCAACAGGCCCAGCCCAAAGGTGACAAGCCCCATGACGAAAGCCGCGATAACAACACCGGGAATGGAGCCAGACCCACCAAGGATATTGACACCGCCAAGAACAACCATGGTGACCACCTCAAGCTCCATCCCCTGCGCGATACTTGGGCGGGTAGACCCAAGGCGGGACGTGAGGCAAATCGCGGCCACGCCCGACATCAATCCCGTAAGCAGGAACAGGATGAACTTCACCCGTTGCACGCGAATGCCGCTAAAGAGTGCGCCAGTGGGATTGTTACCAATGGCATAAACCGAGCGACCAAAGCTGGTTTTATGCAGCAACACGCCATAGATCACCGCAATGATAACGAAGAAAAGCATCTCGACGGTGAAGACCCAATAAATATAGCCCTGCCCAAACCATGCGAAGCTTGTTGGGTAGCCCCGAAAGGCGTCGTCGCCCAAAATAATATAGCTGATCCCGCGAAACAGGCTCATAGTGCCGATGGTCACAACAATCGACGGGAGGCCTAAAACGGTAACAAAAACCGCGTTGAACGCCCCGCACAAAAGCCCGACCGTCAAGCCAATCGCCACCAGTTCAGGCGTTCCAGCCCCGTGTTGAACCGCCAAGCCCATTGCCGTACTTGCAAGCGCAATGATGGAGGCCACCGAAAGATCAATCTCCCCTGCGATAATCAACAGGGCCATTGCAAAAGCGATCATCGCTTTTTCGGTGAAATTGAACGTTGCATCGCTCAGGTTCCAAGCGTTTAGAAAATAGGGCGAGGTAAAGCTGTTGACCACAAAAATGGCGACTGCAACGGCAAGCAGGAGGCTTTCCCAACTCCGGAACGTGCGAAAAGCGCGGCTGTTCAGGCGGTCGGGGATATTGCGCAGGGGCGCTAACGTATCACTCATGTGGATTTCTCCGCTGATTTGAGGATGATGCGGCCTTTGGTGCGGCCCGCACTGGCGTTGAAGGCCACGGCGATCAGGATAGCGCTACCAGAAATGGCCAACTGCCAAAACGGAGAGATATTGACGACAGGAAGCGCGTTTTTCACGACCCCCAAAAAGAGGGCTCCCAAAACGGCACCGCCGACCGAGCCAATCCCACCCGCAATCGAAATGCCGCCGATCACGCAAGCGGCCACAACTTCGAGTTCAAACCCACCGGCGATATCCACATAGGCCACGGCATAACGCGCCACCCAAAGATACCCAGTGAGGCCAGCCAGTGCGCCGGAGATCACAAAGGCAAAAAACTGCGTTTTGCCCACGTTGATGCCAGTGTAAACGGCCGCGTGTGGATTCCCCCCCACGGCATAGATCGACCGACCTAAAGGCGTGCGCGACATCACCACAGCAAAGATGACGACGGCCACAATTGCAGCCCAAGAGAGGATTGGCAAACCAAGAATTTCAGCGCGCGGGAAGCCGGTAAAAGAGGCGCTCATCTCATGGGAATTGACCCATTTTCCGTCGGAAATCAAAAAGATCATGCCCCTAAAGATTGTCATTGTACCCAGTGTCACCACGATGGGCGGGATCGACAGTTTCCACACCAAGATACCGTTAATCGCCCCCATCAGCCCGCCAAGAAGGATGGCAATCGCAATGATCACTGGAATGGGCAGGTCGGGAAAAGCCACGTTGATCATTGCCACGGCCATACCTGTGAGTGCAAGATTTGCCGCGACCGAGAGGTCGATGCAACGGGTCAAAATAACGACCATTTGGCCCAAGGCCAGTATGATCAACGGGGCGGTGTCATTGAAGACATTGGCAAGATTCGCAGGGGCGACAAAGCCACTAAATCGCGATGCGGCCAAGATAAGCAAGAGGCCAATGGCACCCGCTAGGATAGTTTCGCGCACGGGGATTTTACGAGATAGCATAGCCCTATGCCTCCTGATTTTGGGGTGCCGTAGAGATGCCAGCAGCATAACGCACGAGGGTTTCAGGGCGCAAGTCATCACCAGAAAGTTCCGTCGCAATCAGCCCGTCGCGCATTACGATCACACGGTCGGACATGCCAATCACTTCTGGGATTTCGGAACTGACCAAAATAACGGAAAGTCCCTGCGAGGCCAATTCCGCCATGAATTCATGCACCGCCGCTTTTGACCCGATGTCGATACCTTTGGTGGGTTCATCAAGGATGATGACCTGTGGCTGAGTGGCGAGCCATTTCGCAATGACCACCTTTTGTTGGTTCCCGCCAGAGAGATTACCCACGTCTTGATCCAGTGAGGCCGCCCGCAGATCGAGCCGTTCTGCATATTCACGTGCCAGTTTGAATTCCTCGGCGAGTTGCAAAAAGCCATTTCGTGAAGTGCGTTTGAGCGACGGTAACGTGATGTTTTGGAAAATTGGCAGGCCGATCACTGCGCCCTGTTTACCGCGATCTTCGGGCACGTAAACGATCCCGTTGGCGACCGCATCCGCAGGCGAGCGGATGACGCGAATTTTGCCATTGATTTTGCACACACCCTTGGTGGGTTTTGTAATACCGAACAGCGACTGCATAAACTCCGAGCGCCCTGCCCCCACAAGCCCGTAGAACCCAAGAATTTCGCCACGCTTGAGGGAGAAACCGATATCGTCAAATTCCGTTGGATGCGCATATCCGACCACCTGCAAAACTTCCTCGCCGATATCGTGTTTGCGGTCAGGAAAAATCTGTTCCACAGGGCGACCAACCATCATTTTGACCAGCGCGTTTTCGTCGATGTCAGAGATCAGTCCGTCGCCTACAAACGTCCCGTCGCGAAATACGGTGTAGCGGTCGGCAATGCGGAAAATTTCATCGAATTTGTGGCTGATAAACAGGATCGCTTTGCCTTGGGATTTGAGCGTTTCAACCAGCTCATACAACTCCTCAATCTCTTTATGAGAGAGGGCCGCTGTAGGTTCGTCCATAATCACAACACGCGCGTCGACAGAAAGAGCGCGGGCAATCGCAACGAGGTGTTTGCTCGCAATTCCGAGGTCGCGGAGCTGTGCATTGGTGCTGAAAGGTGCGCCGATTTCGTCGAGGAGTATTTGCGCCGCACGTTGCATTTCGGCCTTGTCGATTAGGCCAAATTTTGTGCGTGGAGCGTGGCCGATGAAGATGTTTTCTGCCACGGACAACTCATCAAACAACACGGTTTCTTGGTGGATCGCCGTAATGCCAGCGTCGGACGCCGCATTTGGGCTGCTGAAGGTAATCGGTTCGCCGTTGATGCGGATTGTGCCGCCATCCGGTTGGTAAATGCCTGTCAGAATCTTGACGGTCGTGGACTTCCCAGCGCCGTTTTCCCCAACAAGAGCAGTCACTTGACCCGGATAAAGATCAAGGGTGACCTGATCCAACGCCTTCACGCCCGGAAAGATTTTGGTGATGGCATCCATTGAGACAACGGGCGTATTGGCTGGTGCTGCACGCTCTGTCATGTCGGCACTCTTTCGAAAATGAAGGGGGTTTTTGAAAGGGTCTGGCGCAGGACACCCGCACCAGACCAGATTATGCAAGCAATCTTAGAAGATCGACTTGAAGGCTTCGATGTTGCTGGCGTCGTAAACAAACGGATCAGCCATCGCGCCTTCGTTGGCGTCATCAAGTGTCAAATTGCCCATGCGGCCCATGGGGATTTCCGCGCCGGGAGCAGCGACAACGCCATTTTGGCTCAACTCATAGGCCAACATTGTTGCGGAATAGCCCAGATCGATTGGGTTCCAAATCGCGAAGGATTGCGACGCGCCGCTTTCGATGGCTCCGGCCATTTCCGACGGCAAGCCAAGGCCGGTTACGTTCACTTGGCCAACTTTTCCTGCGTCAACCACCGCTTGTGCGGCTGCAACGATGCCAACAGATGTTGGCGCAATGATTGCGTCGAGGTCAGGATAGGATTGCATAAGGCCTGTGGCCTCGCGGTAGGATTTATCAGCAAGGTCATCGCCGTAAACCGTAGCAACAACTTCGATGCCCGTATAGTCGCCCATAACTTTGTTCATCTCTTCCATCCAGATATTTTGGTTGGTCGATGTTGTCGTAGCCGAAAGCAGTGCAACTTCACCGCCATCAGGCAAGTGATCTGCAGCTAGCTTGATGATCATATTGCCGATCAAAGGGTTTGAGGATGGGTTGAGGTGCAATTGACGCCCCTCTGCTGCCACGCCGGAATCCCAGCTGATGACGGTGATTCCACGGTCCATGGCGCGCTTTAATGCAGGCACAAGGGCGTCGGTATCATTCGCGGAGATTGCAATCGCGTCGACATTCTGCGCGATCAACGCATTAATGACCTCAATTTGGCCTTCGGCTGTTGTGTCTGTTGGGCCCGTATAGATGATCTCGACATTGCCAAGCTCGTCGGCGGCCTCTTGAGCGCCTTCTGCGGCAGCTTCGAAAAAGCCGATACCGAGCGCCTTGACGACCAGTGCGATTCGAACATTTTCCGCAGCCATTACGGGGCTTGCGAACATTGCTGAGACAATAACCGCCGAAGCAGCTAGTTTCTTAAGTACACTCATGGTTTCCTCCCTTAAGAGTGGTTAAATTGGGCAAGCTATGAAGCCACCCCTTCTTTTTGCGCCGTCCCCGAGGGCACGACGATTAGTGTCACATCCGCCGCCTCCAACATCGCCGCCGTGCGGTCGTCGATGCCGTCGTCTGTGATGAGAGTATCGATCCGTTTCAGCGGGCAAAGCACAAGGCTGGAACGGTTTGCGAATTTGGAACTATCGACCAGAACGATCAATTCGTCCGCCTGTCCGATCAGTTTTTGTTCAGCTTGGATAAGCAAGGGGTCTTGCTCCATCAAACCGAGTGGGCCGATGCCCTGCGCCCCCATAAACATACGGCGCGCATAAAAATTACGTGTCACGTCGTTGTCAAAAGGCGACAAAACGATATTTTGCTCACGGTAGATTATTCCCCCCGAAAGCATCACCGTATTGCGCGAATTCTTTAGCAAATGTTCCGCAATGGAGAAGGAGTTAGTAAAGACCTGCATCCGCCGTGACGCTAACGGATGCACCATCTGAAACGTGGTCGTGCCCCCGTTAATGATGATCGGCTCTCCGTCTTCGCAAAGGTCCACCGCCGCTGCCGCGATTGCTTGTTTCGCCGCGTTGTTCATCGTTTCATTCACGGAATAGGGACGACCAGAAAGGCCCACAAAGGGAGCCGCCGTTAGAGCTTCGGCCCCGCCCCGTACACGGCGCAAACGCTTTTGTTCATCGAGTGTATTGATGTCCCGACGCACGGTTGCCTCAGAGGCACCCGTCAAGGCGCACAGATCAACAACGGTCAGCAATGACCGATCCTGAACGGCGGATAGGATAACGCGGTGACGGTCTTTCTCGTGCATACTTCTTCCCCTTTGGGTTGCTCTAACGTTCGGCGAGTCGCGACTAATTGTCAATCATTAATTATCATAATCAATCATTCTGCACTGCAGCATGATTGATTATGACTGAAAGTGATTGACCTGAGTGCTACTTCCCGTCAGATTACCCTCAAGTAATCAACTCTTTTCCTGTCGTCCATGGAGACAACAATGACCAAAAGCACCGACCTTCAACGCCTTGAAAACAAATGGGATGCAGAGCACGCCGCAAAAATGAGCGAGCCAGAAAAACTGCTCTATCGCTCCAATCTTTTGGGGTCGGACAAAAGAATCACCAATTACGGTGGCGGCAATACTTCCGCGAAAGTTATGCAAAAAGATCCGCTCACAGGCGATATGGCCGAGGTGCTTTGGGTCAAGGGCTCTGGGGGCGATGTTGGCTCAATCAAGATGGATGGGTTTTCGACCCTCTATATGGAAAAGCTGAATGCATTGCGTGGTATCTATCGCGGCGTGGAGTTTGAGGATGAAATGGTCGGTCTCCTGCCCCATTGCACGTTCAACCTGAACCCGCGCGCGGCCAGCATCGACACACCGTTGCACGCCTATGTCCCCGCGAAACACGTCGATCACATGCACCCCGATGCAATCATCGCGATTGCAGCGGCCAAAGACAGCAAAGCACTGACACAGAAGGTCTTTGGGGATAGCATCGGCTGGTTGCCATGGAAAAAACCGGGGTATGAATTGGGCCTTTGGCTCTCGGATTTCTGCGCCAAAAACCCTGATGCAAAGGGCGTGGTTCTAGAGAGTCACGGGCTGTTCACATGGGCGGATGACGCTCGGGATTGCTACGATCTAACTCTTGAGATCATTCAAGCCGCGATGGATTGGTTCGCCAAGGAAACCGCGGGCAAGACAGCCTTTGGGGGCGAAAAACACATGAGCCTCAAGGCGGATCAACGCCGCGCAACAGCGGCGCGTTTGATGCCAGCCATTCGCGGCATGGTATCGGGCCAGCAGCATATGGTCGGCCATTTCACCGACAATGATGCGGTTTTGGAATTTGTAAACGCCATTGATATGGAGCGTTTGGCCGCCCTTGGAACCTCCTGCCCCGACCATTTTCTGCGCACAAAAATCTGCCCGCTTGTGGTCGACTTTGACCCCGCCAACCCCGATATCGACAAAACATTGGCTGGCTTGGAAGCTGCTGTGACTGAATACCGCGAGGGTTACAAAGCCTATTACGAACGGTGCAAACACGACAACAGCCCTGCTCTGCGCGATCCAAATGCGGTGGTCTATCTTGTTCCAGGCGTTGGCATGATCACCTTCGCCAAAGACAAGGCAACGGCGCGGATTTCTGGCGAATTCTACGTCAATGCAATCAACGTAATGCGCGGTGCGGACGCGGTTTCTGAGTACCAAGGCCTACCCGAGCAAGAGGCCTTCGACATCGAATATTGGCTGCTCGAAGAAGCCAAACTACAACGCATGCCTACACCGAAATCGCTTGCAGGACGGGTCGCCCTTGTCACGGGTGGCGCGGGGGGCATCGGATCAGCCACGGCGGAGCGGTATTTGCGCGAAGGCGCTTGTGTGATGCTGGCGGATATCGACGACGCAGCCTTAGCGGAAACCGCCGAGATCCTCGCAGAGCGATACTCAAAAGATGTCGTGCGCACGGTCAATATGAACGTGACCGACGAGGCCGCAGTGATTGACGCCTATTCCACAATTGCGGCAGAATTTGGCGGCGTGGATATTCTGGTGTCAAACGCGGGAATCGCAAGTTCGGCCCCGATTGAAGAAACCACGCTCGAGCTTTGGAACAAGAACATGTCGATCCTTTCGACGGGGTATTTCCTTGTGAGCCGCGAAGCGTTCAACGTGTTCAACGTGCAGAAAATGGGGGGCGCGATTGTCTTTGTCGCCTCCAAAAACGGCTTGGCCGCTTCGCCCAATGCCTCGGCCTATTGCACGGCCAAAGCGTCCGAAATTCACCTTGCCCGCTGCTTGGCACTGGAAGGCGCGCCAAGCGGCATTCGAGTAAATGTTGTCAATCCAGACGCGGTTCTGAAAGGGTCCAAAATCTGGCAAGGCGATTGGCTTGATCAACGCGCAGACACTTACGGCACTGACAAAAGCGGGCTTGAGGAAATGTATCGCGAGCGTTCCATGCTCAAACGCTCTGTATTGCCTGAGGATATCGCCGAAGCCGCGTATTTCCTTGCCTCCGACCTTTCGTCCAAATCGACGGGCAATATCATCAATGTGGATGCTGGCAATGTCCAAGCCTTCACCCGCTAAAGGAGCGAATTTATGATCAAATCTGATATCATCGCCCAAGCAAACGATGCTGCAAACGCTAAGCTTAAGGCAGATTACGACGCCCTTGGCGAAGCCCTTGATCGGCGCGGAATTGACATCGCAGCGATCAAATCCAAGGTTGCGAAATACGGCGTGGCCGTCCCGAGTTGGGGCGTCGGCACGGGCGGTACTCGCTTTGCGCGCTTCCCTGGAACCGGCGAGCCACGCGATATTTTCGACAAGCTTGATGATTGTGGGGTCATCAACCAACTTACCCGCGCCACCCCCTCCGTTTCGCTGCATTTCCCGTGGGATGCGCAGCCCGCGGCAGACCTCAATAGCAAAGCCGAGGAAGTTGGCCTGACGTTCGACGCAATGAATTCCAACACCTTTCAGGATCAGGAAAATCAACAGCATAGCTATAAGTTTGGTTCGCTTTCGCACACCGATGCTGCCACCCGTCAACAAGCCGTTGACCATAACATCGCCTGTATCGCCTTGGGACGTGAAATCGGGTCCAAGGCCCTGACGATCTGGGTTGGCGATGGTTCAAACTTCCCCGGACAGACGAATTTCACCCGTCAATTTGAGCGCTACCTTGAGGCCACACGTCAGGTCTATAACGCGCTGCCCGAAGACTGGACCTTGCTGACCGAGCATAAAATGTACGAACCCGCGTTTTACTCAACTGTCGTTCAGGATTGGGGCACCAACCTTTTGATCGCGCAACAGATGGGCGACAAAGCAAAATGCCTCGTTGATCTTGGCCACCATGCGCCGAATGTGAACATCGAGATGATTGTCGCGCGTCTAACGCAATTTGGCAAACTTGGCGGCTTCCACTTCAACGATAGCAAATACGGCGATGACGATCTCGATACGGGAAGCATTGATCCTTACCGTTTGTTTCTTGTGTTCAACGAGTTGGTCGAAGCTGAGAACAACCCCGACTTCAACCCGATGCATATGCTCGATCAAAGCCACAATGTGACGGACCCCATCGAAAGCCTCATGGTGTCTGCCACCGAAGTTCAGCGCGCCTATGCGCAGGCGCTTTTGGTGGATCGAACCGCGCTTGAGGGTTTCCAAGAAGGCAACGACGCCCTCATGGCAACCACAACTCTTAAGCATGGTTTCCGCACCGACGTAGAACCAATTCTCGCAATGGCCCGTCTTGAAGCCGGAGGCGCAATCGATCCCGTTGCCGCCTACCGCGCCTCAAACTACCGCGCGCAAGTCTCGGCAATACGTCCACAAGTCAGTGGTGCAGGAGGCGGTATCGTCTAGAGAGAAGCGATCACATTGGGGAGGCATTGAAGGTAAACAATGTCTCGCCATTGATGGTGTAGCCATCGATTAACATTTTCGCATGCTCCCCTGTGAGCCACCCTTCCAATGTTTCCACCATCTCGGATTTGACGTGTGGATGCAATTCTGGGTTCACGGGGATATAGGCGTATTGATTGAATAAAGCGGGGTCGCCCGCGAACAGAAGTTCAAGATCCGCTTTGTTGCCAAAATTCAACCAACTCGCGCGATCTGACATAACATAGGCGTCCATTCCCGCCGCCGTATTCAGCGTGGCCCCCATGCCAGACCCAAGCTCGCGGTACCAATCGCCGCCAGCCTTTGGGTCGACACCCGCACTCTCCCACAGGGATTGTTCTTTTTTATGGGTACCACTGTCGTCGCCTCGGCTCACAAAAATGGCCTCAGATGTCGCAATATTTTCGAGAACTGAGGTTGCGTCTTTTGCTTCTGCAATTTTGGCGGGGTCTGCCTTGGGACCAATAAAAACGAAGTCGTTGTACATGATTTCGCGGCGGTGTGTGCCATAGCCTTCCTCAAGGAATTTCTCCTCGGCACCGCGGGAGTGCACAAGGATTGCATCCACGTCGCCCGCCTCGCCCAGACGCAAGGCTTGCCCTGTTCCAACCACGAGCAATTCTACGTCAAAGCCGAGATCTTCCTTGATCGCTGGCAGCAAAATATCGGACAGGCCGGAGTTGTGAAATGACGTCGTAACAGCCATTTTCATGCTGTCTGAAAATGCGGCGCTGGTTGTCAGTAAGAGGACGAGTCCCGCAAAAACGATGGGTTTCATTCTACAATATCTCCGTTCAAAAACATTTTGGTTTCAGTGTGTTTTGGTGTCGCATAAAATTGCGCGGCTGGGCCTGTTTCGTGAATACGCCCCGCCAACATGAATACGACATCTGTTGCTAGACGGCGGGACTGTCCCAAGTCATGGGTCGCCATCAGAATACGCGTGCCGGATGCGGCCGTGTCCAGAAGGATTTTTTCAATTTCGCGTGTCGCATGCCCATCTAGGCTGGCACAGGGTTCATCCAAAAAGAGCACTTCTGGACGCCGAATAAGCGCACGGGCAAGGGCCAGCTTTTGTTTTTCGCCGCCAGATAGGCGCGGTGCCTGTTGATCCAGTTTCGCGAGCAATCCAATGCGCGAGGCCCATTCTCGTGCGCGCTCCTTGGCCTCCGTTTTCGGAGTTTTACACAGATCGAGAGGATACATAAGGTTCTGCTCAACACTGCGACGCAGCATGATCGGGCTTTGGAAGACGAAGGATTGGGAGTTTTCAGCAATTTCGATAGGTTGCGCCCAATTTACGCTCCCCTGTGATACGCGCTCAACGCCGTGCATCAAGCGAAGAAACGTGGTTTTCCCAGCGCCATTCGGCCCCAATACTATCGTAATTCCGTCGCCGGAAACCTCATGAGTCACGGGGCCAATAAGGCGTTTTCCCTTACGCGAAACCACGGCCTCGTTGAGGTTCAACGGTAAAATAGACGTCACCATCGCCCCTCCCTTTCGGTGCGGGTTAGCCCGTGGATGGCGAGATTCACCACCACAGCCAATCCGATCAAAACAAATCCAAGCCCCATTGCGAGCGCAAAATCGCCTTTCCCCGTTTCCAAGGCAATTGCCGTCGTGAGAACCCGCGTGACGTGGTCGATATTCCCGCCAACAATGATGATCGCACCGACTTCGCCAATCGCACGCCCAAATCCGGCAAGGGAGGCCGTCAACAAGGCGCGCCGGCCATCCCACAGCAGTGTCGCGATGCGCTGGCGTGGGGATGTGTTCATCGAGATCAGAAGATCGTGATATTCTGCCCAGAGTTCGCGCATGCTTTGATGCGCAATGGAGGCAATAAGGGGCGCAATGATAATCACTTGGGCGATGATCATCACCGTGGGCGTAAAGAGCAATCCGAGCACCCCAAGCGGCCCCGAACGCGAGAACAGCAAGTAGACAAACAGGCCGACCACGACGGGCGGGAGCCCCATAAGCGCGTTCAACATTGCGATCGCCGTGCGCCGCAATCGAAACCGACGAATTGCAAGCCACGTGCCAAACGGCAAAGCAATAATAGAAGCAATAAGCGTCGCGCTAAGCGAAACTTGAAGCGAGCGCAGAGTGATGTCGACTAGGTCTTTGTCAAAGGTGATGAGCAAAAGCAAAGCCGCCTTCAACCCTTCAAAAATCTCCGTCATGCGCCATTACAACCTTACTACTCCCCAAAATACCGGGGGTTTTTCAACGTTGTCGCCCATTCAATGACAGTTTCAAAGCGATATCCACCCTTGGGCAGGGAAATTATCCGCCCAAAGGGAATTTTCTTTAGACTGAACGTGTGAGCCCACCATCAATCCGGAAATTTTGTCCAGTCGTATAGGCAGAGGCGTCGGACGCAAGATAGGCGATGAGGGCCGAGACTTCCTTGACCGAACCATAGCGACCCATTGGGATGCGCGCGCGGCGATCTTGGGTTTCGGGAAGGCTGTCGATGAAGCCTGGAAGTACATTATTCATCCGAACCTGATCGCCCGCATATTTGTCGGAAAATAACTTGGTGAAGGCCGCGAGGCCCGCACGAAAAACCCCAGAGGTCGGGAAAAGCGGATCGGGTTCGAACGCCGCGTAGGTTGAGATATTAATGATTGAGCCAGTTTTCTGGGACTGCATGATCGGCGTCACAAGACGTGTTGGACGGATCACATTCATCAAATACGCCTCCATCCCGAGGTGCCATTCATCGTCGCTGATATCCAAAATAGGTCCCTTTGGGCCGTGCCCCGCGGAATTAATGAGCACATCGATGCGGCCCCATTTAGCCATCGCTTGATCCACTAAGGATTGAAGCGCATCGCCGTCAAGATTGGAGCCTGTGACACCGACTCCGCCGAGTTCATTCGCCAAGGCTTCGCCTTTTCCCGAAGATGACAGGATGCCGACGTGAAATCCCTGCTGGGACAAATGGCGCGCGGCGTCTGCTCCGATGCCGCTTCCGCCGGCTGTGATCAGGGCGACTTTTGAGTGTGTCATGATGTATGTCCTATTTGTTGATTTGGACCGAGTATCCCGCGAGAAACACCCCTTGACCAATCATGTCTTGTCGCGCCAGACTGTAGGAAATCTACTGCATAGTTGGAGCTACAGTGCGAAACATCAACCTCAACACCCTTCAAATGTTTGATTCCGCAGCACGCCATCAAAATTTTCGCCTTGCCGCCGAAGAGTTAAACCTAACGCAAGGGGCCGTCGCACAACGGGTTCGGCAATTGGAAATTGACGTGGGGCAGCCGCTTTTTGAACGCTTGCCGCGCGGCTTGAAACTCACCAAACAAGGCCAGACTTATCACAGAGCAATCCACCAAGCGTTGGCTATTATTACCAAGGCAACGGCAATTTTCAAACCAGACGGGCGACGCATTACACTGAGTGTTCCGCCATCGTTTGCGACAAAATGGTTGGTGCCTCGCTTGCCTGATTTTGAGCGGGCGCACCCAGAAATAGAGCTGCAAATTCGCGCCGAGGAAGGCCTCGCTGATTTTAAGAACGACGGAATTGATTTGGCGATCCGTCAAGGCGCGCCGCCCTTTGCCGAAAATCTCGACTGGGCCCTTTTTGCCCCCTTAAACCTTGTCGCAATAGGGCACCATGATCTGCCGATTACCAGCGTATCAGACTTCGCCCGCTACACCCTCATTCAGGATAGCCACAAACACTGGGATGCCCTGATTAATGCCGAAGAAATCGCACCAGAGCGCCGCTTTCTTCAATTCAACCAGACAGCACTCGCGATGGATGCCGCTCAAAACGGCCAAGGGATTGCGCTTATCCCGCATATTTTCGTCAACTTGACAGACAAAGCCCAGCAAGTGCTGTGGTCCCTCCCCGCCAGCGATAACATTGGGTTTTACCTCGTGTGGCCAAAAGACGCCGCGCAGAAAACTGCGAGCGTTGCGGTACGCGACTGGCTTTTGGGCGCTCTGCCGCCCCGCTAGAATTTGGGGCGGCTAGCCATAGTTTTATCCGAGCCGTCGGAGGAGATCTAGCGACGGGTCGCCCGTCATCGACAGGCCGACGCTGCGTTGATAATCCCGAATGGCATCGCGGGATTTGGGACCAATGACGCCATCACTTCCGCCGGTGTCAAACCCCCGTGCGGTCAAGCGTTCCTGTAGTTTGCGACGATCATCAATCGTCATGCCGTTGCTGTCAGGTGGGAAGCTTGTCACCAAGGGGCCTGCGCCGGCAATCCGATCCGACAAATACCCAACGCCGATGCCATAATTCACCGAGTTATTATAGCGTAGGATGACATCGAAGTTTTGGAACACTAGAAAGGCTGGTCCCGTGGTCCCTGCTGGCAGTAAGAGCGCGGCCCCGCCGTGATTTGGGATCGATCCACGCGCAGCTTTGACGCCAAGCGCACCCCACTCCGCCGCTGATTTCCGCTTTCCACGCCCTGCGAGGGACGTATTGAAACCTGATGGCAAAATGACCTCAAGGCCCCAGATTTGCCCCCGTTTCCAACCAGATGCAGAAAGATATGCCGCCGCAGAAGCAAGGGCATCGGTGGGGTCATCAGACCAAATGTCGCGCCGTCCGTCGCCTTCAAAATCTACAGCATAGGCGGCGAATGTTGTGGGGATAAATTGTGTGTGCCCCATCGCGCCCGCCCAGCTTCCGACCAGATTATCGGGGGCGACATCGCCGCGCTGAAGGATTTGCAAAGCCGCGATAAGTTGCTTCTCAAAAAAGACACCCCTGCGACCGTCATAGGCCAAGGTCGACGTCGCCGAAACGACCGAAATGTCGCCACGGCGCGCGCCATAGTTACTTTCCATTCCCCAAATCGCGTCCGTAGTTTGTCCGGGCACGCCGTAGCGCGCTTCAATATCCGAGAAGAGCGTTGCACGCTGCTGAAGCTTGGAGCGCCCCTCTATGACTTTGTCATTGGAGGCAACAATGGCCAAATAATCTTCGAGTGAGCGGGAAAATTCCGTTTGATTTCCATCCCGTTCAACCACCCCTGGCAGGAAGCCCGCATTGCGAAACGCAGCGTTGAGAGTGGCTTGCGAGATTCCCTGCGCCTGTGCCCGCGAGCGAAAGGAAGTGACCCATGCGTCGTACCCTGCGTTGGCCTGAGGACGCAGCCCCGGATCCACAACAAGGCCGCCAACGTCGCGACGCCCACCGCCCGAAGAGCAGCCCGCCAAAAACGCGGCCAAACCCGCGTTCACAATCCATCTGCGTGTCATGTTCATTCGAGGGTCCTTCCGAAATGTCCTTGAGAAATAAATTCTCACTCAGATTCAGCAGAGAATACTACCGCGCCTCTGTGTGTTAAACGCGAACCTACTGTGGCTCAATCGGAAACATTCCAAAACGCCTTTCAGGCAATCAACCGCGGATACCGCCCTTGTGATCCTGTTTGAATAGAATACAACTTCCCGAAAGAGACGCTCTGGGAACCGACCCTAGGCGCAGGCCAAATTTTGACCAATGAAGTGGGGAACAGAAAATGCGTATTCTATTTACAGGGGGGTCAGGTAAGGCTGGTCGGCATGTGTGCAGATATTTGCGCGATCAAGGGCATCGGGTGGTCAACGTCGACCTTACGCCCCTAAACGAAGTGGGTATCGACAACCTCATTGCCGACATCACCGACTCGGGCTCCATGTTCAACGTGATGACAAGCTATGCAAATTTTGACGAAATGGAAGCGGGAACAGGCGTGCCAAAGTTCGATGCCGTCGTGCATTTCGCCGCCGTCCCCCGCATTCTGATCAAGCCAGATCACGAGACGTTTCGAATCAACACCGTGGGCACGTACAACGTGATCGAAGCCGCGGTAAAGCTGGGAATTCCCAAGGTTATATTTGCCTCTTCAGAAACGACCTATGGGGTTTGCTTCTCAGATGGTACTGTCAATCCACATTATTTACCCGTCGATGAAGACTATGATGTCGACCCGATGGACAGCTACGGTTTGAGCAAAGTCGTCAATGAAAAAACAGGCCGCGCCTTTCAAAGACGTTCCGGCATAGACATATACGGACTTCGGATCGGCAATGTCATTGAACCCGACGAATACGAGAATTTTCCTGCGTTTTTCGCGGACCCCGGCGTTCGTCGCCGTAATATTTTTTGCTATATTGACGCGCGGGACCTTGGTCAAATTGTGGACCTATGCCTCAAGAAAGACGGCCTCGGCTATCAGATTTTCAATGCGGGAAATGACACCAATTCGGTTAATATTCCAAACTCCGAAATTCTCGAGCGCTTCTTTCCAGGCGTGCAACTCAACAGAGAACTGGCGGAAAACGAAGCATTGTTCTCGAACTTAAAGATCCGAGAAGTGCTAGGATTTAAAGAGCAGCACAATTGGCGCCAATACGTGAACGCGGAATGACCTGAGCAAGATAACGGCCGGATTACGGAGCATGGGGTGGCGCAGAAAGCCGACATACGGCCTGCGCCACCCCATGCCAAACGAAGGACTGACAAGCTACCTAAGCAGCGATCTACTGTCCGCGATTAATCATTTAATGATTGGTGCATTTTTATGTTTACTTCGATGCAATGAGGACGGACGCATCGTTGGTCATACTGCCTTATTGCAGGCATTTCCTCGCAGTGGCCGCCTAACAAATGAACGCATACAGCAGGTTGCGGACTTGCTGTTTCTAGTGCAACTGCGCGCGTACCAGATAGCCTTCGACCTTATCCTCACCTAGTGCCCTCAGCGCCTCTAGGCGATGATACCCCTCGATCAAAACGAAACCTGTTTTTCCAGTCCGCAGTCTGATTGGGGTCGTCTGACCATTTTCAAGCATATCCTCCGCAATCGCCTGCAATTTGCCGAGATCAAGTGTCTTTTTGCGCTTGGCTGGAACGCGGATATCCGAAATTAAAAAGCTCTCTTTAGTCAACATATCCCGACACTGCATCGGTTTTCCCAAATTAGCCAGCCCAATGAGAGGATTGGCCGTAAGATTGGCTGAATAGGAAATAGAGAATAATCGAAGGAGGCGCTGAAACGCCTGAATAATCCTCTCAAGACGTCTTTGAAGACCAATTCGGTTTCCCCTGTCCGACATCTATAATCAACTGTCTAGGCCCCCAGGTTTTAGAGGGCGATTCATTGGATTTCCAGCGAATGATCGTATTTACATTTCCAATCGAGTGACATCGATCCACACGTTACTTCTCGGTGTAGAAAATGACCAACGAGTCAGGATGCGAAACTCAAAGAGGCCCCAAGGTAAGGTTGAAAACCTTTCGAAACGTGCATCCCCCGCAGGCCTGCGGAAAAAAATGGAATACAAACAGGGGGACCCTAAACACGGCGATGCAGGTCCGGGTAATTCCAATATTTTTTTGCAAGTCGTCAAAGTTGTTTCGCCGGCCTTTTGACCGTGCGAGCAAAGACGCGAGCATTCAAATCAAACGTCAAATACCTTGTGAATGGTCATTGGTCGAGGCAGGTGACAACGCGCTTCGGTTCATAGTTTTTCACATCTTTCTGCGGTCCCCGATACCAAATTGAGGAATACAGTTAGAACTCACCTCCGAACGTCAATTAACAGCATAGTTCGACTCGTTCTCGAAGAGGCATCAGCCAACGACCAAGACCTTTCCACACCCAAATTAATGAGAACCGAGATCGGAAGCATGGTTCTACTTTCCGCACCTCAAGGGTTAGCTTCAAAAACCTGATAATACTGAAATTGCCCCAACAAATCACGCGCTCTGGAACTAATTTGACTTTTACGTTCCTACTCAATCAAACTTGGGCTGTCGGTACAAAAAGGAAATTTTCCTACTTAATACAGCTCAGTCCTCGAATTTTAATTTTTCCCGATCGCATAATACAACAGTACTTCAGTTCCAAAAGGTCTTTCAATGACCACCTTCAGTTTTTCAAAAGCCGTTCCACTTCTTGCATTGATTGCAGCCTGTGCGAACTCTGGCTCTTATTATTAACCTGTAATTAGAGCCAGTTGGGCCTAACTATAGAAATGACTTGGCCCAATGCCAGAATCTAGCAGCTCCGCAAGGTGCATTTCAAAGCAACACAGCCGCCATCACGGTAGTCTTTCAGAATGAAGGCATCAACGTCCGCGATGCCGCGGCACTTGGTGCTTTGGCTGGAATTACACCTTCGAGATCAGACAAAGGTGACAACTAATATTCACCATTACCAGAACAAGCCACTTTCAAGAATTGATCACAGATACGCCATGCGGTGATAATGGTGTCCTGCCCTTTGGACATCTTCTTCTACCGTGTCGAAACACCCCATAATTGAATATTCCGTTGCCTTGAGAAGGGATGGGAATATGGCCAAGCGATTAAAATCCGGGCTGCGTATTTCCGCTAAGCTACTGATTTAGAAAAAACAAAACCCCCGTCGACGAGGCGCGGGGGTTTTAAGAAACGGGTTACCCCGCCAATTTCATGAAATCGATTAGAAAGGAGTGCCTAAAGGCCGTTCTCACGTTCCCGACTCTTGCGAGCCAATTTACGCGAACGACTAATGCCTTCGGCTTTCTCACGAGCTTTCTTCTCAGAGGGTTTCTCGAAATGTTGCTTGAGCTTCATTTCACGAAAAACACCCTCACGCTGAAGTTTCTTTTTCAGCGCACGAAGAGCTTGATCGACGTTGTTATCACGAACAGATACCTGCATGTGGTTTTCACCACCTTCCTAAGTTTAAAATTTGCAAAAAATTGCAGGACATGGTCCTTTAGCAAGCAACGAGCCAAATGTCTACAGGGTACATTGCTGAACCTAACTGAATCGCCACAAACAGTGACAAAAGTTTTCACATAGCTTCGGCCCGCAACGAACTTTAGTGGCTTTTCCATAAATAACTAGTCCCGTGGGCAAGAGGATGCGTTGTCAATGGCAACCAAATACACGCGTGATGCGGTCCGCATCGCAACCACTAGCGGCCTGGCGCGGCTACAGGTTGCATCAGATTTAGGCGTGGGTTTGTCGACACTGAACAAGTGGGTTCAGAAGCACACAAGTAGGTTGACCTTATGTCTGGGCCTCATCAAGATATCGAGAAAGAGAACAATGCCTTCGGAAGGAAGTTTTTCTGCTTCGCGAGGAGAAGGCAGCGGGTAGCAATCGCATGAAGCGAAATCTGGCAATACGCGCGTGGGCTATGACCGTGGCATTACGGCGGCTACCCCGTTTACCATACGGATCTTGGCTCGCAATTCTGATCGCATGATTACCAGAAATGCCTGATAAAACGCGGCTTCAAAGTATCCATGAGCGGCAAAGGGAATTGCTCCTCCTCTCGGGATCACGCTGCGTATAGCTCTGCCGGGCAATGGACAATTCCATGATGGAAACATTTTTCAAATCCATCACGGCAGAATTAATTTGGAGAAACCAATGGGAGACGCGGCGGCAGGCTGAAGGCGCAATATTCCAGTACATCAATGGATTTTGTAATCCACGCCGCCGACATTCATCGCGGGGAGGCAAAAGCCCCTTGGCATCTGAACGAAGGGCCGCAAAAACGAGCTGAGAGACAGGAAATGAACCGTCACAAGACCAGCTCCTCCTGAATATTTCATGCGGTGTAAATTCAAGGGAGATGGGCCAAGCGGGCAGGAAAGTCTTTGAGGCTGAATTGAAAGTTTTAAGAAGGAACGATTAACCCCGCGGAAAGGACTTAGGCACTCGCAGCAGCGAACAGCTAGAAAACCAGTGGCAATGGTCGTTCTAGATCAAAACCGCGTCATATGATCGACTATGAGATGGTCCGACGAATTTTCGACAACGCACGCTTCCGCCCAAATGAAAGTGATTGGGGGCATCTAATTCCCAAACATGAAGACCGCCATCCACGTCGGGGTTAGTACCGTTCGAAAGTAAAGAGATATGGGCACGCTTGATAAAGCCAGCCTGAAAAGACGGAAGTAAAATCTATGCGCGGTGTGTCAACTGTCTTATTTTGACAGAAACGGCTTTAAGGGACAGCCAACCAAATCCGAAAGAACTTGGCTGAATAGGCTCCTTTGATCAGGACGCAAACACCTTACTCAAATCTGCAAAGCCTTTCACCTCAATAGGGTTTCCAGACGGATCCCGAAAAAACATCGTTGCTTGCTCGCCGGGTTCACCCTCAAAACGCAGGCTAGGCGCGATCAAAAAATCGACACGTTTCTCTTTCAAGCGTTCCGCAAGCACCTTCCAATCCTCAATCAAAAGGACAACCCCCAAATGCGGCATGGGAACCATATGTTCGCCAACTTTCCCCGTCGAACGCGTTTCAAATGGCGCTCCCAAATGCAGCGATATTTGGTGGCCGAAGAATGAATAGTCTACCCACGTCTCCGTCGAGCGCCCTTCAATGCAGCCAAGCACATCGCCATAAAAAGCGCGCGCTTTATCAAGGTCCGTCACATTGTACGCCAGATGGAAGGGAGTGAGCATCGTCGTTTTCCTTTTTTGATATGTCTACTACATCTTCCTAACAAAAGCACCCAGTCGCGCCATTGGTGCCAAAAACCCTGACGACGGACTGCTCAGGGATAGCAGAATCTGACATCCGCTGTGCCTCCAAACAAAGGGTTGTCCTCTAATGTCGCAACGTTTTAATACGCTACTCTTGGCCATTTCAGTGCCAATATTGTCAGGCTGCCTACACGCGCTTAATGTGACAGTTTTTCGAGACCTAATTTGTGCGTCGTCAGTGTTTATGGGGCCAAGAGCTACTTAATTTGAGCGAGGGGTTGGCTCATCTGGTTGGTTGTATTATGCGGCGCCTTGTCTGTGATGCAAGCGGCGCGTTTCCGGTGTCTTGCATTTGATCCTTTCTCGTTGTCGTAGAATGGCTTTGTCGCGCCCGAAGTTGGCGTCGGCGGGCGTGACGTTTTTTAGGCTCTCGTGATAGCGCTGATGGTTGTTATGATTGACGAAGGCTTCGATTTGGGCTTCGAGATCGCCTGGCAGGAAATAGTGCTCCAGCAATACCCGGTTCTTCAGGGTTTGGTGCCAACGCTCCACTGCCCGGCAGTCGCCGCTTGCAGTGATGAGAGGGATCTTGCCTTGAGTCTGAGGGTGATACGGCGCTCCGCGTGAGTGCTTCATGCCTTTGTCCTGCAGCCGCTCGGCCAACTCTCCAGAGACCTAGCTGGAGCCGTTATCCATTGTTCGGCAGTTGATACGCAGTATCAATCAGAGAGGCTAAGTAGTCGTGGTTTGTGCACAACGTGGACGTGGTCACAGCCAGAGGCTTCCAAGGCCAAATCCAACGTATCGGTCACGTCTTCTGTCCGCCTGTTTGTACAGAGCTTCCACGAGATAATGTAGCGGCTGTAATCGCCCAAAATGGCGCTGAGATAGAACCACCTCTAGCCCAGAACCTTGAGGTAAGTGAAGTCCCTTTGCCAAAGCTGGTTGATCGCAGTGGTTTTGTCTTTGAACTCTTTGGCGGCTTTGATAGGCACGATCGATTTGCAATCAATGGCGCGAGATTAAGGCCGGACTGGTGATTTGGTCGTGCGCTTTTAGGACACGGTAGACTGAAGCCTCGGATACAAAGTAACTTTCATTGTCTATGAAAGTCACGGCCAGTTCTCGCGGGGACAGTTCTGTCTCCTTCAAGCGAGCTTGACAACTTTCTGCCGCACCTCGTCAGCCCCTCTCGTTGATATTGCGTATCAACTGCCGGACAATGGACGGCACAGTACGGCATTCGACCACTGTCTTCGGACCAATGGCGGACAAGGTCTCATTGTCTTCACCGCGTAGCCCGTCCAAAACGATCTTGATCTTCTCCTCAGAGGAATACTGTTTGCGGGTGGCCCGCTTGATATCCTTGACGATTTTCTCACAAGGACTTTCCCGTGTTCCATTTGTTTGTCTCATGCCCCACTCCTCAGTGCTTACAATGAGCCAAAAATCTCTTATCAAATCACCCTATTTGGACCCAATGGCGCTGACGTCAGGCATTGTGGGGTAGTATTTGCCGTCCCTTGTTGTCAGCAAAATTGCATGTCGCACGATCCTTTACGTAAATCTGAATCCCGGTCAGTTGGTAGCGATTCATGCGCTAATGCTTTCTGAACCCATTTTAAATTTAGCGCTCGTGTTTCAGTTCGATGAGTATCGCATTGTTGAGAAACGTTTGGCTGATTATTCTGGAAGACGGAATCGCCTTATTCGTCCCCGCGAGCGTCGGCCGACCACAAGCCATCGCAGTGGTATTCGAAAGAATTGGCAGGCAGACCACCAGCCCAGAATGCCCTAACAATCTAATCATGATTAGATTCCCATTTTCTGATCCGCTAGATGGAAGTATAAAAAGGAGAAGATCTTCGGACAAAAATAAGAAAAGCGTAAAAATCTTAGGGGCCAACTTCTCAACAACCGCTCATTTTCCCAAAACAACGGGTTGAACCGCGCCCAATTGGCAAACCTTCAAAATGGAAGTTTCTTAAGCGAGGCTCCCATGGATACCGCTCTCAAGCATCGAGATACAAAGGCACAAAACAGGTTCGGTGTGAAAAGGTGGAAACGGCAATCGCGCCTCTCCGTGAAGTGTCAAGACGTTGGTCAAATATGCGTGACAGACCTTGCTCGGCAGCAATAAATGTAAAATGTATTTTGTGAAACGGAAATAGAGTTGATCCAATGTGAGGCGAGCTACGTATATTTAGTTATTAAACGCCATTTGGGTGAAATTTAACAACAGGGAGAAACACATGCTTTCGAGAAGAAATTTCATTGGCTCCGCCGCGGCCGCCGCCGGGTCAATTTCCGTTCTACCACAACTCGCTTTTGCTAATGGCCATGGTATGATTTTCGGGAATGGAGCCGTTAAAATTATTCCAATCGCACATGCTTCCCTCATTATTGAGACACCTATGGGTGTGATTTATGCTGATCCAGTTGGAGATTTAGCCCTGTATGAAGGTATGCCCGCCGCGGATCTCGTTATGGTAACTCATCAGCACGGCGATCATCTAAACAACGATACGCTCGCAGGCGTCATGGGGGAAAACACTACCCTCATTTCAAACAAAGGCGCTCAAGAGCAAATGACTGAAGAGTTGGCTGCACGCGCTGAGGTGATTGGGAATGCAGAGACAACAGCCTTTGGTGATATCGGGATTGAAGCAATTGCGGCTTACAATACCACAGAAGACCGTATGAAATACCATCCCAAGGGGCGCGACAACGGGTACGTTTTGAATATCGGCGGCACGCGCGTGTACCTTTCCTCAGATACTGAAGACATCCCCGAAATGAGGGCGCTTCAAAATATCGACGTAGCGCTGTTGTGTATGAATTTACCATTCACAATGGATATTAATGCTGCTGCAAGCGCTGTAGCAGAGTTCAAACCATCTGTTGTCATTCCTTATCATTACCGTGGAAGTGACGGCGGCACACAAGATCCAAAAGAATTCGCCAAACTTCTAGATAGTGCAATAAAAGTAGACCAAGGGGATTGGTACGGAACGGGTGCTGGAAACGCTTAAGTCGTAGATAATCAATTAAGACGAAGCGCTCAGACAGAAACGTCTGGGCGTTTCTTTTCATTCCATGCATCCCAATTGGTGAAGAACCGTTTTCAAGGCGGGGAGGTCTTTGAAAGTTGCGATGACTTTAACATTAAACGACTGGGAGACATCTTAGCGCGGCATGCCATGGAAAATTCGACTTGGCTGACCGCTGGCTCAATCGGCTTGCTATCACCCGTCAACCGCTGATCAAATTCTAACGCCTATACTTATCGAATTCGTTCGCTGCCGAGCCGAAGTGATAAGCCAATACGCATTTGGGTGCGCTCGCCAAATTTTGGCGTTGCCCTCAAAGAGCGCGACGACGCGCTGTTGATTCTTCGCATGTTAAATCTCGAACGTTACGATCTCAGTGATCATCCCCCTCTAGGGAAAAAAGACACGCGCCTTGGTTGATTACCGGCCGCGAGGCGATGCAATGTCCGGTCTGGTGGGGTGCCATCCGTTCTATTTACGAGCTTCATTCACATACAAAGATCGCTGACTTTTTTTAATGTAAGTCCAAGCAATAAAACGACTTGTTTTTTTCCCCTGTGCCATTTCGACTACTTTGAAATCAGCAACCTTAGCTTTTCCTAAAATTTTGTAGAGTGGCTGGAGGTTATCTTTTTTCGACACCAATGAGCTAAACCACAGGCACTGCTCGGCGAACTCCATGCTCTGTTCAACCATGCGGGCGATAAATTTTATCTCGCCACCCGGACACCACAGTTCAGCGTTTTGACCGCCAAAGTTGAGTTTATTTGAATGCCCCTTGCCAAGGTTACGCCATTTACGTTGGGTGCCTTTATTAGCTTGTTCGATGGATGAATGGAAAGGCGGGTTGCACATGGTAATGTGAAAAGCATCGTGGGGTTCTATGACTCCTCTAAAGATATTCTCAGGTTTATTTTGTCCTCTGAGGGTGATTTTCAGCTTGTTGAATTGGCAAATCTGCTGTGCCGATTTGATAGCAGCCGGGTCTATATCGACGCCAGTGAAGTGCCAGCCGTATTCACTCTGGCCAGTAAGGGGGTACACCAAGCTAGCACCAGTGCCTATGTCCAACGCTTTGACATTCCGCCCACGAGGAATTTCTTGATTGTTGCTGTCAGCAAGCAAGTCCGCCAGATAGTGGATGTAGTCGACACGACCGGGAATCGGAGGGCATAGGTAATTGGCTGGGATATCCCAAAAATTGATATTGTAATAAGTCTTTAGCAACGCCCGATTAAGCATACGGACCGCCGACACGTCTTGAAAATCAATAGTCGCCTGACCGACAGGGTTGCGGATCGTGAATGCCTCAAGTTCAGGTGAATGCGCCACTAAACGCACAAAATCGTAACCTTCTCTGTGTTGATTACGGGGGTGCAGCTTAGTTTTGGTGGCCATGGGGGAGCCTTCATTAAGGGTGGTGGAAGTAACTAGCCAAACTGTGTGTTGATCCTGAGCAGCCTCACTTGGGTGGTCCAAGTTGAAAGTTAATGTATGCTTGGCCTTAGGGCCATTCGTGTCGCGATCAAAAGGGCCTTCGCGGCACTGTGCAGCAAGGACTGATGTGCGGCATTCGCGAAAATTTATATGTGTATTTTTCCGAATGGTGCCCAGGGGCGGAATCGAACCACCGACACGAGGATTTTCAATCCACTGCTCTACCCCTGAGCTACCCGGGCACGGGGAACGAATAAACGTTCGGGTTGCGGTGTTCTAGACGCGGTGAGGCATGGTGTCTAGGGGCAAAGTGCGAAAAAACTAATGCAGGTGCGAATTAGGCTTTTCCAACTCCGACTGAGCATCCGCAAGGTCCTCAATTTCCTCGGCTGGAGTGGTATATGTGCCGTTAAACCAACGCCCTAAATCAATATCCGCGCATTTTTTGCAGCAAAAGGGGCGGTACTTAGGATCGCTTTTACCATTACAGATCGGGCACGACATTTAGAGACCATCCTTTAAGGGCAGACGCTCGCGTTTGCGCTGCAATTCAAAATGGCCAAGCGGCGTCCACCCAGCCATAGAGGTGTCTATAGAGTCACTTTTGAAGGCAATACGAATAATGCTTTCGAGGGTTTGACGGTCTTTCTTGGGCATGGGCGCCAGATCCAGTGTGATCTGCCCGCCAAGGCCTCGCACGCGTAATTGTCGCGGCAGGTCTCGTACCGCAGCAATATTGGCTTTGAGGCCAGCCGCAGGAGAGGTATCGCCGCCTGTGTTCACATCGACCGCAACGAGTGCACGCGTTGGTTCAACATACATACTCGCCCCGCCTGAGAGTGGCACAAAAGACGACAAGGCCTGATCAATCAACTCATCGACTTCGAAGGTCACAAAGGCCCCTGCTTCGTCCGACATTGTGTCCGGTGTTGGCCAATCTCGCCACGCAAGAAGGTGAGCGTTAGGGCCATCAAGCAGCAACTCGGGAGCATTCCCTTCGGCCCCCAAAACGCCCTCGGCCTCACCCAGCATATGGGCGACATCCTCAGCAATTTCTTCTGGATCTGATGTTTCACAAATCGAACGTAAAATGAGGCCAAATTTGCTTTCCCCCATTACAGAATGAGCAATTCCCAACAATTCGTCGCGTTTATCGTCATCCCGAATACCGCGACTGATGTTGAAACCTGGCGCATTGGGGGTGACAATTGCGTAGCGACTTTTGAACAGGATTTTTGCCGTAACAGGCACGGCCTTTCCCTCTTCCGCAAAGCCGGTCACTTGCACCAGAATGGGTTGACCGGGAGCAAGTCCCCGTCCCTCACGCAAAAATCCAGTCACGCCAGGAAGACGTACCATCATTCCGCCCTGCCCCTTCATAGGCCGGTCACAAAATGCACGGTAAATAGCCCCAGGAATGGGAACATTCTTATCGGCGGGGTCGATCAAAAAATCGGAGAGTTTCCCATTATCAAGGAGTGCTGCGGCAGCACGTCCTTTATAGGTATCCAAGACTACAGTGCGACCCTTCATGAGACCTCCAGCGGGTAACCCGCGCTTTCAAGCAATTGTGCCGTTTCCGTCAACGGAAGGCCAACGACGCCCGTATATGAACCATTAATCCAAGGAATAAATCGTGCGGCATAGCCTTGGATGCCATAGCCCCCCGCCTTGCCCTGCCATTCATTCGTCGCAATATAGGCTTCGATATCTTTGTCAGTGAGGAGCTTCATCCGCAGAATGGTAACGGTTTCTTTTTCCGTAATTTTATCGCCTTGGCGCAGAGCGACCGCCGTGACCACACGGTGCCGCCGGCCAGATAGACGCCGCAAGAATTCGCGGGCTTCATCCGCATGCGCGGGCTTTCCAAGAATGCGGCGACCAATCGCCACAATCGTATCCGCCGCCAGAACGATCTCATCGTCAGCGGCTTCAACGGCTAGCGCTTTTTCACGGGCAAGACGTTGGCAATAGGGGCGAGGGTATTCGCCGCTTTTTGGCGTCTCGTCAATATCGGCAGGGCGCACGGCAAAAGGCTCCACGCCAATCTGCGCCAAAAGTTCAGCGCGACGTGGGCTTGCGGAGCCTAAAACGAGCAGCATAGCTTACTTAAAGCGATAGTTAATGCGACCTTTGGTAAGGTCGTACGGTGTCATCGCGACTTGAACTTTGTCTCCAGCAAGGACACGAATGCGGTTCTTGCGCATTTTGCCTGCCATATGTGCGATGATCTCATGGCCGTTTTCCAGCTCGACTCGAAACGTCGCATTTGGCAAAAGCTCTCTAACGACGCCCGGGAATTCGAGCTCTTCTTCTTTGGCCATGTTTTCTCCAATTGGTTGCTTGCCGCGGTATCTCCGCGAGCGTGTACTAAATGCGCGTCCTTGCGCGGACTTTCAAGAACTACTTCACCAAATTGCGGGGTAATTTCCGATTTAGAGAGAATTTTCGGGTATTCCGAAACGTTCTAGCAACTGATCGCGGATTTGATCCCGTGTTTGGCGATAACTTAGCAGGCGTTCCTCGCGCCCTTCGCCAAGGCCAGTCGGGTCTAGAATCGGCCAATATTCAATCTCGATATGATATATGCGGGTCAAATCCAGTACCCGACGTTGGCTTGCGGGTGACAATGCGACGACCAAATCATAGCTCGAAAGATCGTCGCCCCACTCTTGCATTTCGTCAAACGAACGACTTCGGTGCCGTGAAAGTTCGACCCCGATTTCCTTGCAAACCGCAATTGCGAACCCATCAATCTCCAGATCGTTTTTAACACCCGCCGACTGGATATAAATGGATGTTCCGTAGAGCGCCTTCATAATGCCCTCCGCCATTGGCGAACGCACAGCGTTATGATCGCAACAAAACAGAACTGACGTCGGACGCGACTTCGCCATCTACCCTCCGAAATGCAGAACGCAAATAAGGGTAAAAAGCCGACGGGATGTTGCGTGATCCAACGTGGCTTTGCCCTCAAGACGTTCCTGAAGGACGCGTGCGCCTTCGTCGTGAATTCCGCGCCGCGCCATATCAATCGCTTCGATTTGTCCGGGTGGCAGGTTTTTAACCGCTGCGAAGTAGCTTTCACAAATTTGGAAATAATCGCGCACAACCTGACGGAACGGGCCCAGCGCCAGATGAAATTCTGCCGCAAGCCCCTCTTTAAGGTCGGAAATTTCAAACACCAAACGCCGCTCACGAATGGCAAGCTTCAGGTGATATGGGCCAACGGGGGGTACTCGATCATCGCGCGGAGGAAGGGCGAAACTGTTCTCCTCCAACAGATCAAAAATCGCCACGCGGCGTTCTTGTTCAATTTGCGGAGTCGGAGGTGCAAGCCCACCATCATCAATATCAATTTCTGCAATTCGATCGGTGGTCATATAAAATGCTACTCGTTTAAGCTGTCGAGCCGCAAGCGGATAGACAGGCCGTGGGCCTCAAGGCTCTCGGATTTGGCCAATCGCTCTGCTGACGGGCCGATTGCGCGCAGGGCCTCTGGCGTCATTTTTGAGAGGGTGGTGCGCTTGAGAAAATCCATGACTGAGAGGCCAGAAGAAAAACGCGCTGAACGTGCGGTCGGCAATACGTGATTTGGGCCGCCGATATAATCGCCAATGGCTTCGGGCGTAAATGCGCCAATGAAGATCGCACCTGCGTGTTTGATTTTTGCGGCCATTGCATCGGCATCCTGAACGCAAATTTCGAGGTGCTCGGGGGCAATTCGATCAGACAGCGTTACGGCATCATCGAGGGTCGCGACCGTAATGACCGCTCCGAAATCGCGCCAACTTGGCCCCGCGATCTTCGCCCGCTCAAGCGTTTCTAAGCGCTTTTCAACGGCTTGAACAACTTGAAGGCCAAAATCAGCATCATCGGTGATGAGGATGCTTTGGGCACTTTCGTCATGCTCGGCTTGGCTCAATAAATCCACGGCAATCCAATCTGGATTGTTGTGCTTATCCGCGATCACCAGAATTTCACTGGGTCCCGCGATCATATCAATACCGACTTTGCCAAAAACACGCCGCTTCGCCGCCGCCACAAACGCGTTGCCCGGTCCGGTAATTTTATCAACGGGGGCGATACTCGCCGTCCCATATGCAAGGGCTGCAATCGCTTGCGCCCCGCCAATCCGATAAACCGTATCAACGCCCGCAAGCCGCGCCGCAAAAAGCACAAGTGGGTTACAAACGCCATCAGGTGTCGGCACGCAAATCGCCAAGCGCTCAACCCCTGCAACCTTAGCCGGAACAGCGTTCATCAGCACCGAACTTGGGTAGCTGGCAAGCCCTCCGGGAACATAAAGTCCCGCCGCAGAGACCGCACTCCAACGCCAACCAAGTGTAGCACCAACATCATCTGTAAAGCTGGCATCTTCGGGCATTTGGCGCAGGTGATAGGCCCGAATACGCTCCGCCGCCATCTCAAGTGCTGCGGCGTCCTCGACGCTTACTTTCGCACACTCCGCATCGATTTCGCTTTTCGAAAAGGCGATCGTTTCTGCCGTAACCTCAAACCGATCAAACTTGCGCGTCAACTCAATGACAGCCTCGTCGCCCCGCGCCCGCACGTCGGCAATAATTTCAGCCACGACCGCATCTACATCAGGGCTGTCTTCGCGCTTTGTCCCAAGGAACGCTGCGAAATCCGCCTCGAAATTGGCGTCTTGGGCGTTCAGGAAAAGAGGCATCTATTTACTCCGGATGGTGAGGAATGTGTTTTGATGGAGCAATATAAGGTCGCGTCACATCCTGCAATGAGACATTAATACATTCCACATCAAGCCCAATGGCCCCGTCCCCCGCAAGGGTCAAAACAAGGCGTCCCGCGCCATCCTCAGTCGGCTCAAAATGCACCGTCAGGACAGACAGAACCGTGTCTTTTTGCTGCGGATCGATACCTTGGCTCAAGACCTTGGTTACGTCCTCAAAGGCAAGGATTGACCGCACGCGCTCGACAGGGCGGTTGCGTGCCTTGGCTTGCGCAACATCTTCCCAACGGAACCGATTGCACAAAATCGCAAAACGGCGTTGCGCGGGAAGCCATGTCATTTCCGAGCCAAGGAAAACAGCGTCCTGCACAAAGCCCGAGATGACCCCTAGATCGGTCGCATCAACGGCCACCAATTGGATTGGCTTCTCTGCTCCGTCTTCAAAGCTGGCGTCTTGTGTCATTCTTTCACCCGTTCAATTTGTGCGCCGATTCCGGCAAATTTGGCGACCACATGTTCATAACCGCGATCCACATGGTATACCCGCGAAACGACGGTTTCACCCTCAGCGGCAAGGCCAGCCAAAATGAGCGACACAGAGGCCCTCAAATCGGTCGCCATAACGCGCGCACCCTTGAGACGCTTCACGCCTTTAACGGTTGCAACACCGCCCTGAACGTCAATATTCGCCCCCATACGGATAAGCTCCGGCGCGTGCATAAACCTGTTTTCAAAGATTTTCTCTTCCAAAACGCTGGTGCCATCAGCCGTACACATAAGCGCCATCATTTGGGCTTGGAGGTCTGTCGGGAACCCAGGATAAACTTCGGTAACCACATCCACCGAATGAATTAAGTCGCCTTTGCGTGCAACCATCAGGCCTTTTTCGGTCTCAGTGACACTTACGCCAGCGGCATCCAGTTTCTCACAGAAAGCGGCTAGCAAATTGATCCGCCCACCAAGCAATTCAACTTCGCCGCCAGCGATCGCAGGGGCGAGCATATAGCTGCCCAATTCAATGCGATCAGTCACAACGGGATGGGTCGCGCCGTTCAATCGGTCAACGCCCTGAATGGTAATCGTCGAGGTGCCTTCACCTTCGATTTGTGCGCCCATTTTGCGCAGACAATGCACCAAATCGACGATCTCGGGCTCGCGCGCCGCGTTCTTGAGCACGGTCGTTCCCTTGGCCAAAGTCGCGGCCATCACGGTGTTTTCCGTGGCCCCAACGGATGCAAACCGCAACTCATGCACCGCGCCTTTTAATCCGCCGCGTGCTATCGCGTGCAAATAGCCCTCTTTGAGTTCGATCTCCGCCCCCATTGCCTCAAGCGCCGCAATATGGAGGTCCATCGGGCGGGCGCCAATTGCGCATCCTCCAGGAAGCGAAACAATCGCATGCCCCAAACGGGCCAACATCGGACCAAGCACCAAGTTCGATGCCCGCATTTTACGCACGATTTCGTAATCGGCCACATGGTTGTCGATATTATGTGAAGACAGCGCCAAGACTTTTCCGTCCTGAAGGCTCGAAACTTCCGCCCCCAACGACTCCAAAAGAGCTGTCATCGTTTGGATGTCAGACAAGCGCGGCGCATTGGTTAGCGTCAGCGGCTCTTCTGACAATAACGTCGCAGGCATCAGTGTCAGGCAGGCGTTTTTCGCCCCAGCAATCGGAATTTGCCCTTTGAGCGGGCCATTTCCCTTAACAACAATTGAATCCATTCTCTGCCCTACTCTGCCTATTTATCTTGATCATTCACGACGCTGCGCGCGCGTGCTTGGGATTTACGTTTGGCCATATTTGCCTTCAACGCCGACTTTAGCCGGTCGTCACGGGTTTTTCCTGTTTTTTGTGCCGGCTTTGCCCCCCCTTGGGTTGCTGCGGCCTTTACACTTTTATTTACTGGTTCTTGGCTCATATTTGACTGTCTACCCTAGCAAAGGGAGGCCGTCCAGTAACCGAGACCCCATCCAAATCTATTCCGCGAGATTTGAGCCTACATGGTAAAAAACAGCCGGATTTTCCGCACACCGGATATGGTCACCCGTAATTGGGCGAAAAGACCCTTGCCTCGCGTCCGAATTGCGTCTAATCAGCCGCCAAGCCTCGTGCAAACGGGCTGTTGTAGCTCAGTGGTAGAGCGCGTCATTGGTAATGGGTAGGTCCATTCTAAATTGATGTGTTTGAACAATGAGTTAGTAGGACGGAGAAAATATTAGTAGGGTATTAGTAGGGCATATGTTCTAACGCCCTAAGTTTTATAGGCTGCTGTAGCTCAGTGGTAGAGCGCGTCATTGGTAATGACGAGGTCGGGAGTTCAATTCTCCCCAGCAGCACCATAAAATTCAATGACTTACCTGCATATCACGCACCCTAACAGGTGCGTTTTTGCATTTCATCACGCACATATCACGCACCATTCTTAAAACAACTCCACAACCCGAGCCGATTTTCCACACCTATATGTTCGTTCGGTTTGCGTCTCGATGCTTGGCCTCAATGTCAAAAGCAAACGAGGTGCCAAATGTCGACGACAACTTTTACCTTCCCTGATCCACTCGAACTATATTCACCCGAAGAGCGGGCGCGCCGGATTGCAAAGGTCTGGGCCGACGCCGCCGTTGATATAGAAAGCAGAGTGCGTCGCCTGCCTGATCCATTGATGGCCGATCAGCTCTACAATTCAATAGCTACTAGTAAGTATTTGAATGTACCGGTTCGGACGTTAGAGGGCTGGCGGGCGCGAGGACAAGGCCCTGCGTTCCTTAAACTTCCCAACGGATCAGTGAAGTATCGAGGTTCAGCTGTGCGTCGGTTTATTGATGAACAGGGGAAGCACCCCCGAACAAAAGGAGTTCGGTCGTGAGCACTAAGCAATCAGTACATCCGGGGATGTCGCAAGAAAAACTGGTTCGTGTGCGCAAGAAAACGGCGAAGCGTGGCAAGAACGTCAGGAACGCCACCGTCGGCACGGCCTACCCAATTATACAAGCCATGGCAGAGGAGCATCCAACGGCGATGGAGTTTGTCGCAGCTATGGCAATTTCTGCCTTGGCAGGAGAGCCACACCAATGTGCTGGCTGCGGAGGCGACTTCAGGATCGGCGACCTCCGCCCCGCCGCCCTTTGCGTAGTCTCAACAGTGAAGCTCCCGAACTTCCGAGATGCCATCCAGACGATCCTGCTCGCCTACTGCGACGAGTGCCTGATCGTGATTGGCTACGGGGAATTGAGCCGCCGCCTAACGACGGATTTGGGTCTGGAAAACCTTCTTATCGGGGAGGAAAGCACATGACCGGCTGGAAGCGAGAAGCCGAGCGCCTAAAAGCCGTTATCACATTTCCCATCAAAATCACTTGGGACGAGCGCAGACAGAAGTGGGATAAGCTCCCGCTCCTCACGGGTTGGCAAAACCTGAGATGCTCCTACTTGGACGGCCCATGTTGGGCCAAAGCAAACGGCTTCGGCATTCTCATGGGTAATGGTTTTTTTGGTCTCGATCTGGACAGCTACAAAGTTGGTGCCGAGCCAGATGTCTGGCTGAAAAAGCATGGCGTGACAGGAGGGACCCGCGTTCACAAAACGGTGTCAGGAGGAACGCACGCCCTGTATCGTATCCACCCCAAGTTTGACGGCGGAAACCTGCCAACCCGCGCCAACATTGTCAGTGGCCTAGACGGTCGAGGCAAAGGTGGCTGGATCGCATTTGGCGAGGGCTACGAATTGATCAAGCCCCTGCCCCTAGCCTACCTACCTGACAGTGCCAGCCAGAGCATTATTGACGGCTATTCAGGCGGCAGCGGAGCGGGCTCCGTCCTTGGGCCGTACAGCGTTTTGTCACAAGCGCAGAAGGAAGCCGTCATGAAGCGGCTTAAGATCAAGCTGCTCGTAGGCGCACGCATCGCCCACCGTTGGCGCGGCGTCAAAGCCAAGCTCAAGGAAGCTGGAAGGTCTCGCTCCTGCATGGATTACAGTATGGCACACTTGCTCGCCCGAGCGGAGTTTACTGCCGACGAAATAGCCTACCTTTTGATGGAAGAGTTCGAACATGGGCAGGCACGACATCTGGGAGCTGCAGGTGTGCGAGCGGTGCAAAGATGTGCGTCTGCCGCCGTAAATTCTCTCGCTGAGGCAGTCCCGCAAAAGGAGTTCACCGACACAGAAATAGAACCAGACGTCGAGACCGCCATGGTCGCAGCGATCAAGCAGGGGTTAACATAAAATGGCACTCACGCAAGAACAAGAAGACCGCATTAATGGTGCTCTGGATGAGGCCGCACAACTGGGGACGGCGGTGGAAAGGGAAGTCTTTTTGTCCGACCTCATCAACGAGCTTGGGCGACCCGTCGGCCTGACCTTAACCGCCCTCAGAGCCGACCTCGCGCGCTACACCCAGACGCACGACTTGAGCAGGAAGGAGCGTGAAGAAAACTTCAAACGCATAGCCCTTATCGAGCCTGCAGATCGCGTGAACGAAATCACGAAGCTTCAGCCTCTCCTCGGAAAGGGATGGTCGCGCACCAAAATTGAGACTGAGGTTCAGCAGCGCGTCCCTCCAATGAGTTGGGACATCGTGGATGAAAGGTGCGTTGACATAAGCGTGCTGTCGGAGGGCCTTCGAAAGGGGGCTATTGCCACCCTGATGAAAGACGCAGCCAAGGAGAACCTCGTCTTGGACAGGGCTGATTTGGAAGGGAAAGTCGCACGTGCAGCGGCGGAAGCAGCGCGCCGAGATGGCGAAGAGGTCTCCATCATCGATCCGAAGGATTTCACGGCCACGGCTTTGCGGTTTGTTGAAGAGGTTTACACTCTCGGCAAAGTGAGAACCCTGAAGTATTGGACGGGGTGTTGGTACGTCTGGAAAGGTCCAAAGTGGGAACAGCTTGAAGCGAAGTCGGATGAAGTCAACGATGCGGTCCGCAGATGGTCGGCAGGTAAACACTTCCTCAATAAAGAGGGTGTCGCACAGCCCGTGCTCCCCAACATTTCATTCGTTTCTGAGGTAGCCGAAGCCGTGAGGTGCGAGGTCGTCTGGGATATTTCGTCGATAGATGGTGTCATGTGGGAGGGGCAACCGCCCTTTGTTGGTCTTGCAATGCACGTCAAAAATGGCATCTTGTGTGTTGTGACGGACAAGCTCTACAGCCATACGCCGCGCTGCTTCAACCTGACGTCTGTCGACGCCGAGTGGCATGGGGACAAAGATATTTCGGAAAAGCCATTTGGGAAATTTGTTGCATCCATCACAACGGAAGGCGAGCAAATGCTGCCATTGCAGGAGTATTTCGGCTACAGTCTAACGTCCATGACCAAGATGCAGAAGGGGCTCATGCTGATTGGGAAAAGGCGGTCGGGAAAAGGCACGATCCTCCGGACGCTGGGCAAGCTGCTTGGTACTGGCGGCGTCCACACAATTCCAATGCAACAATTCTCGAATACTTTCCCAATGCAGGGCGCAGAAACCGCAGCCATTATCGCTCTACCTGACATCAGAACGGACAAGAATACCTATTTCGGGCCAGTCGCGGAGACGATGCTTACGGCCATTGGCGAAGACCCTCTGACTATCCAACGTAAACACAGGACACCTTGGCATGGGCGCCTGCTCGCGAAATGGTGGGCCATAGCAAACTCTGTGCCCTCCCTTCATGACCCAGACGGCGTGCTGGCCTCGCGCTTTATCTACGTGAACCTTGGCGATGTGTCCTTTTTTGGGAAGGAGGACGTCGATCTGGAAGCCAAAATCACTGCCGACCTGGATAGCGTTTTGATCTGGGGTGTGGCTGGTCTCCGCCGCCTCCTCGCTCAAGGAAAGTTTACGGAAACGAGCCGAGGCCAAAAGATGGCGGAACAAGCGCGTGTTCGTCAAAGCCCTGTTTCCGCATGGTTTGAGGAAAACCTTGAAATCGACCCAACCCATCACGAACCGAAGGACCGCTTGTTCGTTTCCTTCTTCCTCTGGGCGCAGGCGCGACACATGGGCTTCATGACCAAGAAGGGTCTGTTTGTTGGGATCAATTCCCTCGCAATCGATGGCGTCGTTGGTGGTGATACGGGGCGCGGGGATACGAGGCTGTACACCCTAAAGGGCGTGCGCTTCAAAGAGGGTAAAAAGCCGACGTATGAGGATGCATACTCAGTATGGGAGGCCGTCAAGAAGGAGGACGCGGATGTTCGAGAGAAAGGCATGATGCACCTCATCGAGCTGATCAGACAGGAAGAGGAAGCGGATGGAAAAGAAGACAGCACTGTCGTGGCATTTAACGAAGTCATTAGGACCGATAACTCCGTGCATGGCGGGAAAAATGACACCGTGCAGCAGCTGAAATCAGACAGCGAAGAGGCAAAGTCTACGTACGGCAAGCCAAAACCAGAGGAGAAAACATGACTATAAAGGGTCTGGTGTTGGGTGCTGGACGGCCCAATCATGCCCCATCGTTGACCTTCGTCGACTGTTGGATGATCCAATTCACGGGGCAAACAGCCCAATACACAAGGCAGTCACGTGGCAACAAGAGGCAACCTCGTGCAGGGAAAGACAAATCATTCCAAAGGGATACATCTATATCACAAGGTACACGGGGTAATTCTCAAAAAGATTTATTAACAAACAAACATTTATTTGAAAAATATCTCTTTTAGGGCAGGAAAAAACGAGGGAGAAAAATAAAACGCTATAGGGAAAGCTGCAATAGGAAATTACACCGTGTGTCCCGTGCAGAGTGTTTTGGGCGAGGCCTCAAATGGACATGATCACCCTCAATCCAACACAACTTTAGAGTTGCATATCTCATTGCAAACAATCAGTAATTTTACATAGATGCTTGGGATTGGCGCAAGGGATAAGCAATAAGACGAGGAAATGTCATACAGCTCACGCCGCTCACATCGCCCCCCAACATTTCAATTGCTAATCGAGGTATATGTGGAAGGATTTTAGTTATAAAGCTGCGTCGACAGTGATAGTTTGGGCCTCGATCCAAAACTGGAGGATAGTTATCCCGTTGCACGTCCCGATCCTGAAGGCCTAATTGAGGTTGACGGCGAAATCTTTATCTCCCATCCCTTCGCCTCGGGTGCCCACAACCACAAACATCGAGAACAATGGGCGGCTGCGATCCGAACAAGAATGATGATAAATGGCCGCTGCTGCGTGATCTGCAGAAAACCAATCCCCATGGAACGTCAAGTAAATGCGCTTTATTGCTCCCCAAGAAGCCCTTGCGCACGCATGGTATGGCATGTCCCGATCCTGAAGGCCGTTGCATCTAAATACTATGGAGCCACCCCGTCTAGTTGGTGAAATGGAAAAGAAATCTCTACATAGTGCAAGTCAGGAAGAGGCTGTTTCAACAGTCGGCATTATTCGGCTTTTTTACCGGCATTATCGCGGCAATTTCAGACACAACGCTAGTATTACAGCCTCGGCGGCCAAGGTTGGAGACTTGGGGAATGCGTAACCGTCGCAGAATGCTTCCGTCGTCTAGGCAGGATGGACAAAGTTAGTGATCAGTATCCAGCGACAATATCTGCTAGGGCATTCTTCGCATGGAGTGCCGCAAGTTCCGAAGGAGACATGTCAGCGACGCGAGCAACATGGGCCTCTAACTCATCCCAGAGGGCCATAAGGTCGTCATGCTCCTTACGTTCCGCGGGAGGCATCGCGCCAACCTTTGCCTGATATTCCTCCTCCGTCAGAAAAGGCTCTAGACTTAAAGAGCAACTCATGTCGCATATCTCGGCTTCCATTTGGGCGTAGAGTTGGTCACTGATATCGGATGGGACGACGAGGTGCGTGGCATGACGCTCTATAATGTGCTCACCAAAGCAGTGGTCGAACCATCTGCAACCCTCAGGCTCGCGGGGGTCAATGTAAATATTCATGCTGATCCTTTCTGGTGATCAAAGTGCGACAGACCTGCAATGAACGTTTCGACGGACTTCTTAGCCGAATAGTCAACTTCGGGAATATAGGGGGCTTCTCCAAACATCATCCAAGTCGCGTAAAGTTTTTCGACAGAAAATCCCTGTTCTAAATAACTCAGCAATTCATTCTCAATGAGTTGCTTACAGCGCGCGATGGCCTCATCACGGGTCTCATAGGTGCGATCCGTCAACCGCTCCTCGGGATCGCCGTGGTGAAAATTGTCATCGACAAAAACGGTAAAAGGCATGGTAGCTCCTTGCTTGCATCCTGTGCCGCGTGCCGCCGAAGTTGGTGGGGACCACCCAGCAAGAACCGGGTTGGTGGCGGCAATTACTGCCGCGCTCTTCACGCAAGTGAGTAGTCTGGTCTCTGAAGGCCGCGCAAGAACGCCCTGCGCTGCCACGATTTTGTCTAACGAGGCACGAATGTCTCTGCGTCTAGTGCAGCCACGTCAAACTCTGCGCGCAATGCGGCGGGGATCGACAAGCCAGCAACAACCGCGCGGGCTTTGGTGATATAGGCCAACCGCTTTTCCTGCGACCATTCCGGAGGTGAGCTAACCAAACTGTGCAAATTGCTCATCTGATCTGCTGCCTTGATCAACGCCGCCCCAGCAGACTTGTGAGGTGCGGTCGCAATTTGTGCTCTACGCTGCTCTTCTTTGGACAGGGATGGGTCATCCGTGACTTCGCCAACCAAGGCGGCGACAGCATTGCCAAACAACCGATCGATCTCAACAAGCGTCGTTTCGGTGTCTTCTACTGTGTCATGCAACCACGCTGCAGAGACGGCCTCGGCCTCACCGCCATGCCGCGCGACGGTCGCTGCGACCTCTGCACAATGAGTGACGTAGGGCGTTGGGTTCGTCCCTTTGCGAAATTGCCCTGCATGGCGGGCGGTTGCAAGATCTTCTGGCGTCATGCTGTATCTCCGTTGGTTGCTTATTTCAGACACACCTTACGTAATACGCACACGTATTACAATAGTTCTGTGTTACCTTGCATGAAATACGTGTTACACTAAACCTGAACTACTAACATTGGAGTACCCTCATGGAAGATAAGCCAATTTCAATTCGGCTCGGCGCGCGACGGATGGAAGCCTTGGAGCGCTATCTGTCCGAAAATCAAGGCGAGACCCGCAACGGAGTAATTGCGGGGGCTGTCGAAAACTACTTGAAGGAAACAGGGTATTGGGCGGAAGCTTCGGTATCCAATGCGTCTGACGACCCTGCTGATTTTGCTGCTAGGCGGCCTACCCTTTCCGAGCGTGTAAAGGCGCTAGAGGACGCAATGGAGCAGTTGAAAAAATCTGAAGAGACATAAGATTTAAAGAGTTCCATTCTGAAAAGGTACCTATGCGCGATCCAACCAATAAACGGCCCCCAATTACAACCCCAGGCGCGCCTACATTCCTTTGGGTCTTAATCGGCCTCATGGCAGCGATTGAACTGCCGCTTACACTCTCAGATGCAGGTTGGATCGGTTCTGACGGTTGGCGTATAAATGTCTTTTTATATGGCGCATTTTGGCCCCCGTTGCTCAATGGCGGCTTCGACCCCCTTTACCCAGTTCAGAAAGCTTTGATGTTTCTGACGCACGCGCTTTTACATGGCAGTTTTGTTCATTTAGCCATGAATAGCGTGGTCCTTCTCGCCTTGGGAAAAAGCGTTGCGGCAGTAATTGGCGCAGGAAAAACCATTCTTTTGTTAGCCCTCTCAGCAATCTCTGGTGCCGCTGCGTTCGGACTATTGTCCACATCAAGCGGTCCAATGATTGGTGCGTCAGGAGCCGTTTTTGGCCTTCTGGGATTGTGGCAAGCATGGGATTACAGGCGGAGACGGCACCTTGGCCTATCCATACAACCCGTCATGAGCGGTATAGCTGGCTTGATCCTCGTCAATTTGGTGCTTTTCTTCGCACTTTCAGGGGCACTTGCTTGGGAAGCCCACCTAGGCGGCTGGATCGTTGGTTGGATGGCCGCATGGACGTTCGCGTCTCAGCGTGAGACAAAATGACGACGAGAAACGCCTGACGTTTTGAATGTATCAATGGCATAGAAGCTGTAATCGCACTGTCACTTTTTTCCAAGCAGGCAAACCAACGCGCGCAGTCTTTTCAAGCACCTGTTAAGCCGCTCTATTCTTCTAGACACGGCCAACTCGCAACCCTAGGGTCGGGCAAATTACAATTTAGAGGCAATAATTGCTATGAGCACCGACACCCGAACTTCCGACATCGATTTTGCCGCTGACCTTTTTAAAGCCGCCGACAAAATGCGCGGCTCGTTAGAACCCTCTGAATACAAACATGTCGCCCTTGGCCTAATCTTCCTAAAGTACATTTCAGAGGCCTTTCAAGCCACCTATGAACGCTTCTCAGATGACGAATATGCGGACGAAGAGGACCCCGAGGAATACCTCGCGGAAAACGTCTTCTGGGTGCCGCCCACGGCCCGTTGGTCGCACATCCAGCAAAACGCCCGTTCGGAAAACATCGGAAAAATCATCGATGATGCGATGGAAGCTATTGAAGCGGTTCCAACCAACGAAAGTCTCAAAGGTGTACTTCCCAAAACCTATGCCCGACCGACGCTCGACAAAACCATGCTGGGCGAACTGGTTGACCTGTTTTCAAACATCAAACTGCATGACAGCGCCGACCGTGCTCGCGACCTCCTAGGCCGCGTCTATGAATACTTCATCTCGGGCTTTGCCAGCGCCGAAGGTAAACGTGGCGGCGAATTCTTCACCCCGCGTTCCGTTGTCCGTACCCTCGTTGAAATGTTGGAACCTTACGAAGGCCGCGTCTATGACCCCTGCTGTGGTTCTGGCGGCATGTTCATTCAATCTGAGAAATTCATCGAAGAGCACGGGGGCAACCCGCTCAATCTCGCCGTCTATGGCCAAGAGATCAACCACACCACATGGCGTCTAGCCAAAATGAACCTCGCCGTCCATGGCATCGATGCAGATATCGGCTGGGATAGCGCCGGTAGCTTTCACAAAGACAGCCATCCGAACCTCAAGGCCGATTTCATCTTAGCTAACCCGCCATTCAATATCTCGGATTGGGGCGGAGATCGTCTAACTGAAGATATCCGCTGGCAATATGGCACGCCACCCAAAGGCAACGCCAACTTTGCATGGATCCAACACATTATCCATCACCTCGCCCCGCGCGGCCATGCGGGGGTTGTCCTCGCCAATGGCTCTATGTCGTCACAAACAAGTGGCGAGGGCGAAATCCGTAAACAGCTGATCGAACAAGACCGCGTCGATTGCATGGTCGCCCTACCAGGGCAGCTGTTCTATTCCACGCAAATTCCCGTTTGCCTTTGGATCCTGTCGCGCGACAAATCGGCAAACGGCCACCGTGACCGTAAAGGCGAGGTGTTGTTTTTGGATGCCCGAAACTTGGGCCATATGGTCGACCGTGTCCGTCGTGAATTCTCGAACGAGGATATAGAACGCATTGCAGGCACCTATCGCCGCTGGCGCGCCAACCCTGAAACGATTGAGGCCAAGGGGTGGGATGCTTACGAAGATGCGGCAGGTTTCTGTAAATCCGAAGGTTTAGAGACCATCCGCAAATACGACCACGCGCTGACGCCTGGGCGCTATGTCGGGGCTCCTGATGTTGAGGATGACGGGGTGCCGTTTGAGGAGAAGTTCAAAAGATTGAGGGCTGTCCTTACCGCTCAGTTTGAAGAACACAGTGAAATTGCAACCAATATCACTGAAAACTTAAAGCTCACTGGAGAAAACAAGTGAGTAATGTTCTAGGTGATTATTTCGACTTACAACGTGGGAACACCTATAAAAGTAAGCTCTTGGGTCAACCGGGACCGGTCCTATTAGGGCTTGGTAGTATAGGAAAAAATGGTGGTTTCCGAGGAGAAAAGCTGAAGACATATGGCGGACATTGCGATCCTCGTATGATTTTAACTCCCGGAGATATTTACGTTTCCCTAAAAGATGTAACGCAGTCAGCAGAATTGCTTGGGGCCGTCGCTCGGGTCCCTTCAACTGTTCCTACTGGCCGTGTTACACAGGATACTGTGAAACTATTGTTCAAAAAAGGAGCCCCCAGCGACTATATTTACTGGTTGTTGAGAACGCCACACTACCGCGCTTACTGCCGCTCACACGCAACAGGAACAACGAACCTTGGACTTCCACGCGAAGATTTTCTTGCATATCCAGTCCCCAAACTGACGAAACAAAAACTTTCGTTGGTTGAAACCATTCAGCTGCTCGATGACAAAATCGAGTTGAACCGGCGGATGAATGGGACGTTGGAAGAGATGGCACGGGCGTTGTTTCTGGATTGGTTCGTCGATTTCGGCCCCACCCGCCGCCAAATGGCAGGCGAAACCGACCCCACCAAAATCATGGGCAACGCCTTCCCCCCCGACAAAGCCCAAACCCTTGCCCCCCTTTTTCCCGCCACATTAGGGGAAGATGGATTGCCCGAAGGGTGGAAAGCAGCTGAAATTTCGAGTTTGTGCGATATAAAAAGCGGAAAGCGTCCGCCTGTTAAAGTGAATTCACCCGATCACGAAAACTCCATTCCTGTCTGGGGCGGCAACGGTGTTAGTTGGTTCACCAACCAAACTCTGTTTGACCAGCCATTAGTTATTACTGGCCGAGTAGGAACTCTAGGCACGGTCTATCGGGTCGAAGGTGATGTTTGGGTGTCGGACAATGCACTGTGCCTATTTCCACACGATGGGTATTTTGAACTTCTATATCAAAGTCTTCAAACTCTCGATTACAAAGCACTGAATAGTGGTTCTACGCAGCCGCTATTGACACAAACAGCTCTCAAAAAGCAGCCTTGTCTAAGACCTCCCAAGGAGACTGCGCAGCAATTTCAAGAAATCTCTTCACTGATGACAAAAAAAGTAATGGCTAACGAAAAAGAGAACGAAACCCTCGCCAAAACGCGTGACCTCCTCCTGCCCAAGCTTATGTCGGGCGAAATCCGCCTGAAAGACGTGGAGGGAATGCTTTGATTTATGACCTAACCAATAGTTTTTTAGAACTGGGTGATGCCACGTCGCGCAATTTAGATTTCGCGTATCAAAAAGATGTTCATATCTCCTACGGCGAGGAAACAATAACGGAGACAAACTTGCTTGAGTTGCGCAGGCGACACCCTTCAAGAATATCCTTGAAGACCTTTTCTCACCATGCGGAAGCAAAAAATGGCGCTGATTGGGAATGGCATATTGTAGGTAAAAAATGGACCTTTGGGATGCGCGTGCAGGCAAAACGCGTCCAATGCGATGGCAAATTAAAGGTTAAGCACGAAATCGGGAAATCAGGTCGTGAACAAATTGATGTTTTGCTTGCATCTGCAAAATCAGGCGGGATTGGCGGTTGGCCGCTAAGACCTATTTACTGTTTCTATTGTGCAGATCGAGACATGGAAATTTGGTCGACAAGCAAAAGAAAAGCTATGCCAAAGCCTGACCGATGGAGCGAATATGGCTGTTTGATTGCAGATGCTATCAAAATAAAGGCAGTTCCAATTGTTCGTAAATTGACGGATGTGGAAAAACACTGCGTACCTTGGCACTATTTATTGCTCAACAGCCCTTTAAGGTTTGCAATTGGTGAGCGTCGACCGGTGTCGAATGACGATCAAGATCTAATTGGTTTACTCGAGCGTCAATATGGTGACGGCCCAACAATTGGTGACGAAAGCTCGGCTGCTATTGCACCTACTTTTCCCACAGCAGATCAATTGAATGGTAGCGACGATAATTTCTCCGTCAATCAAGTCGGTATTTGGCCAACGGCAGAACATGATTATTCCACTCAGCCGAGTACAGTTCTGATGCGTGAGCGCGGTATTTCTCGCTTTCTGAGTATCGATGTTTCAGGACTTGGAGAGGCGTATGATTAACTTTGACCATCTAAAGCCCCTCTATTCTAGGGTTCCGCTATTGCCAATACTCATTCTGGGTCAAAACCCGTTTAGCTTCGCAGGGAGAACAGCGTGACCGCGCGTCTAATCAACATCTATTGCGATGAAAGCTGCCACCTCGAAAACGACCGTCAGCAGGTCATGGTTTTGGGAGGCGTTTACTGTGACGTTTCTGAAATCCGTCGGATTTCCAGTGCCATTAGGGGAATTAAGGACCGTCACCAAATAGCTCCAGGCTTCGAGATCAAATGGACCAAAGTTTCTAACGGAGCGCTTCCCTTCTATAGGGAATTGATTGCTTTTTTTCTCAACGACACGTCTTTACGGTTTCGAGGCGTACTCGTCCCAGACAAGGCCATTCTTGATCACGCAGCACACGATCAAACCCATGACGAATGGTATTACAAAATGTATTTTCTCATGCTGCGTTATGTATTTTCGGCTCCGCACTCCTACAATGTTTATCTGGACATAAAAGACACGCGCGGTAGCAAAAAAGTGCAGCATATGCATGAAGTTCTCTGCAACAGCATCCATGATTTCGACCATCAAACAATCCACCGTGTTCAACAAATCCGATCGCATGAAAGCCCTATTCTGCAGCTGGCTGACTTGTTGATCGGAGCAGTCGCTTACCAAAATCGAGGGTTGGTGGAGAGCGCCGCAAAGATGCAACTGATCGAAGATCTGAAACTAAGACTTGGCGAGAATATACTCTCTCGTTCGTCATCTTTCGGCGCAACCAAGTTCAACCTTTTCCGTTGGGAACCAATTGGCGGGGCTAATGACCCTTCCTGACTTGATCTCTTTCAATGATTATGGTGGTGACTGGCTTAGGTATGAGGCCAGTCTGTATGCAGTGTTTCAAAGCGACATTTTGCACCACGATCTTAGTTTCCGAGGGGCTAGAGTTACGGCGCGGCGCAACCCCGAGCATGAACGAAAGTGGGCTGGTTTTTGGCACCTCATCTCTGAGGGTCGGGTCGAAGATGATCGTTTGCCGGACATGCGACGTTGCGAACGATTGAAGTGGATCCGCTGGATAATCGAAAATGCAGATAGTTGCCAGGATATCGACGTATGGGAAAACCAAAGAGGAAGTGAAACTAGCACATTGCTTTGGTTCAGGGAAGAATATCTAGTTATCCTGTCAGCTCGTTCAAAAAACTACCTATTAAAAACAGCCTACTGCACAGTGCAGGGCCATAAAATTCGTAAACTTTCCAAAGAAAGGGACAATGCAAATGGGACAACTTAAAAAGGCTGTAGCCGCGCCGGTTTCCCGAAGCGGCTACGAATACTCCTTCTACACATGGCAGATGAGCTACACTTTATATGTAACTTCCTTTGGCAAATGTCAAGTTAACGATCCGAGCTATCTCACAAGGAGTTGCAATGAGCATTACTGAAGATCTTGTAGAGCAAGTCGCTTTGAATATCCTCAGTGAACTGGGGTGGCAGTATGCTGATCCGCAACTGATCTCACCCGACGGCAAAGAAAAAGCGCGTGGCTCATATGGTGAAGTTCTGTTGCGCGACGTGCTAAGTGACGCAGCAAAACGATTAAACCCAAGTATCCCGCAAGAGGCCTTGGATGCTGCGATCAAACAAGTTCAAATATCCGAGACGCCGTCCCTAATTGAGGAAAACAGACGCATTCACCGCTTATTAGTGGATGGGATCGACGTTGAATACCGTCGCGAAGACGGGTCGATTAAAGGCGACAAGGTTCGATTGATCGATTTCGCAAATCCGAGCAACAATGACTGGACCGTAACCAACCAGTTCACCGTAGTTGAAGGTGGTCACAATCGACGTCCCGATGTCGTCGCCTTTATTAACGGCCTGCCAATCGCGGTTATCGAGCTCAAGAACGCAGCCAGTGAGAATGCGACGATTGACGATGCTTACAACCAGCTGCAAACCTATAAGCTCCAGATCCCTTCCCTTTTCCGCACCAACGCCGTCCTAATCACGTCTGACGGCCTCCTAGCGCGCATTGGTTCGCTGAGTGCCGGTGAGGACCGCTTCATGCCTTGGCGCACAGTCACAGGCGCTCAGGACGACTTCACCCGCGAAGGCCCAAAAGAAATGACAACGCTGATCCGTGGCGTGTTTCAGCCGAAATACTTGCTTCAACTGATCCGCGATTTTACCGTTTTCGGCGATAAAGGTGACGGGCCGTTCAAAATTATTGGCGGCTATCACCAATTTCATGGCGCGCGAAAAGCGCTTGCCAGCGCTATTGATGCGGTCAGCGAAGACGGAGATCGAAAAGTTGGAGTGATCTGGCACACTCAAGGGTCAGGCAAAAGCTTTCTAATGGCATTTTTTGCTGGGCTCTTGGTTCGATCTGAAGCATTGGGCAACCCAACCGTGGTGGTCCTAACCGACCGCAACGATCTAGACGACCAGCTTTTTGCGACTTTTGCCATGTGCAAAGACTTGATCCGACAAACGCCCGAGCAAATTGTGGATCGCAGCGATCTCCGTGCGAAGCTTGACCGCCAGTCTGGTGGCGTTGTGTTCTCAACATTGCAAAAATTCTCCCCCCTTCAAGGCGAAGAAAACTTCCCAATGCTATCAGATCGGCGAAATATCATTGTGTTAGTTGACGAGGCGCACCGAAGCCAATACGGCTTTGATGCTAAGCTCAATCGCCTTACTGGTGAGCGCCGCTACGGCTATGCACATTACGTGCGGCAAGCTCTGCCGAACGCGTCTTTTGCGGGCTTCACAGGCACCCCGATTGAAGCCGCCGACGTAAACACACCCGCCGTATTTGGCGAGTATGTAGACATTTATGACATCAGCCGTGCGGTAGAGGACAAAGCCACCGTCCCGATTTACTATGAAAGTCGCCTCGCACGCGTTGAGCTTGAAAGAGAAAAACTACCAGAAATAGATGCGGCGGTTGACGCTCTATTTGATGATGAAAGCCTCTCCGAACAGGAGCGCTCCAAGGCGAAATGGAGCAGCGTCGAACGGTTAGTCGGTGCTCCAATTCGACTTGAAAAAATTGCCGCAGATATCGTGACCCACTTTGAAGCCCGAATTGAAGCAATGGACGGTAAGGGCATGATCGTCTGTATGAGCCGCAAAATTTGCGTCGACCTATACGATCAAATTATAAAACTCCGCCCAGATTGGCACTCAGACGACGACAGCGCCGGTGCGATGAAGATTGTAATGACGGGGTCGGCATCAGACCCTCTGGAATGGCAGCAGCATATTGGCAACAAGACGCGACGTGATCTCCTTGCAAAACGTGCGCGCGACGCAAATGATCCTTTAAAGCTCGTGCTTGTCCGAGACATGTGGCTCACTGGCTTCGACGCGCCTTCAATGCACACAATGTACATCGACAAACCAATGCGCGGTCACGGGTTGATGCAAGCCATTGCGCGTGTAAACCGCGTGTTCAAGGACAAACCCGGCGGGTTGGTCGTCGACTACATCGGTATTGGTCAAAACCTGAAAATGGCGCTGCAAAACTACACGACGACAGACCGTGATCAAACAGGAATTAGCGAAGAGGAAGCGGTCGCCGCTCTTCAAGAGTTCGTGGAACAATGCCGAGAGGTTTTTGACGGACATGATTACTCCGATGGGATTGATGGCGACCCAAATCAACGCCTCTGCGCCCTCGCTGAGGCTATGGAATGGGTGTTAGAAAAACAAAAGGCCGAAGCTGACAAGGTAAGCGAACCAAAATTCAAGCGGGACGAATTAAATCGGTTCCAGTTTCTTGTTTCTCAACTATCTAAGGCGTTCGCACTTGCTTCAGCCAGCGACTATGCACAAAAAGTTAAGGTGGAAGTCGGCTTCTTTCAGGCGATCAAAGCAGGCTTAACCAAAACCGCGCCTAAATCTGGCTTGAGTTCAAAGGAAAAAGAGTTCGCCGTCGCCCAACTCATGTCCGAAGCAATAGCAGATGCAAGCATCATCGATGTATTGGCCGCTGCGGGAGTGAAAAGGCCCGAGATTTCCGTTCTGTCCGAGGAGTTCCTGTCGGAGATCCAGAATATGAAACAAAAAAACCTTGCTTTGGAAGCACTCCGAAAACTGCTCGCTGGAGAAATTAAATCACGTCAGAAGCACAACGTCGTCGAAGCCAAGGCTTTCTCAGAAAGACTTGAGGCTGCCGTCTCTCGTTATCATGCCAATGCCATCACAAGCCTTGAGATGATCCAAGAATTAATTGATATGGCCAAAGAGCTAAGCGCTTCAGCTCAACGAGGCGAAGAGCTTGGCATGAGTAATGAAGAGTTGGCCTTCTATGACGCACTATCCCAGAATGACAGTGCTGTCGAAGCGATGGGGAATGATGATCTGCGTATTATTGCCCACGAGTTGGTTGAACAGTTGCAAAAGAACGTAACCGTCGATTGGCACTTGAAAGAAAGTGCACGGGCAAAGCTACGCGTCTTAGTTCGACGGATACTAAAAAAGTATGGCTACCCCCCTGATCTCGCACCAGCTGCGATCAACACAGTTCTAAGCCAAGCTGAGGCACTGCTTCGATGGGCATAGCTCGAGACGCCCGCCGCCCGTTGAGTATACTGCAGCCGACCATTCTAAATATCCGCCTCACGCTGGGCAGTTTTGCGCTGTGCCGCAGTCCGTTCCCAATGGCTGTCAACATATGCGACTAAATCGTTGTGAGTTTTGCAATCCTTTTTCAGCCTAGCTTTTATTTGGGCCGAGCCAAATGCTCGATCTTCAGCGTGGACCATCTCCCCCCACCTTTTGAGGGCTGCCCGATCAACAACACCCTGTTTTCCACTGTTACTGCTGGCTGTGCCTCGCACAGGCCTGATAATGCCGGACCCTTTCGGACACACTTCTAGAATGCGGGTTCGTGCGTCCTGAACCGACAACGCCTTGTCGTTGCCCATATCTGTTTCTAATAGTTCAACAGCCAAAACGGCAATCATCATCGACACTTCAGAGTGCAAGTCAAGACCGTTCTTGTTGCCAGAAAGCTCGCGCGAGCGCCGCTCCATAAGACGCACAACCGGGTTAAGAAGATCACCACTCGCAAGCTCAGGTGAAAGGTGTCGCAGGAAAATCACAACTTCTTTAAGTGTGATGACTTCTTTTTCCTCTTCTTGAAGCCGTTTATCCGAAATCACGCCACGGAGTATACTTTCAAAAGCCTCGACGGGATTGAACTTTCCTTTATTGTTCATGCTATGGCCTCCTGAACCCATGCCTCATATTCATTCTGGACCGCAACTCGGCGCTGCCATAGATCAGCGTGATTGTAGGCCTGTTCCAACCCCTGACGCCTATGGCCCAACATCACTTCCGACAGTGTGTCTGACACGCCCAACTCAGCGAGTGCGGTGCGATAGGTACGTCGGCAAGTGTGATACGCCACATCAGGCCGCCCCAATGCTTCCTTAACAGGCCTCAGCCGCTTGCTTGAGCCTGCGATGATCTTCCCACCGCGGCCCGTGAAAACGAGGGGTGAGTATTTGCCCATGCGCCCAATAACCTCCTGTGATAACGGGCCGAGCGGAACAATATGCTCAACACCCGTTTTGCGTACCGATGCGGGCACAGTCCATCGTTTTGCCTTGAGGTCGAGTTGATCCCATTCCATCGACGCGACTTCGATACCACGCTGCCCCGACAACAAAAGAAACTTCAACATGGCCGCAAAGGTGGGATCATGAGCAGCGTCCGTTGCTTCCCAAAATGCCCGAACCTCTTCCCTACCCTTTAAAACTGGGCGCTTTTTCACCAGATCGGACACACGCTGGGCTTTGCTTTTTCGCGGGGCTTTGTAGCCTGCCAGCGGGTTCGCAGAGATCACACCTTTGTTTGCCGCATTATTCAAAGCCGCGCTCAAGAACGCCCGATAGGACGTGGCAGCGGACGGACCTGCGGTATCGGCCACCGTTTCCAAGGTTTGCACCAGCGACATGCGTGTGACCTGCTCGATGGGCAAGGTCCACAACCGACGAAGCCCTCGCCTCAGACTTGCAGAGACCGCTTTGCGGTTAACAACCTCTCGGCGCTCCATATCCGCCTCGTAGTCCTCGACGACATCCATCATGGTTGCGGGCGCTTTATCCTGAACCCTTGGGTCACGCCCCGACTTGAGTTCAACCAGCAATTCACGGGCTTTCTCGCGGGCTTTAGGCAATACCAGCACGCCGACCTCGCCGATGCGTATATCCCGCCACTTAGCGCCCCGCCCAATGCCCATGCGGCCACGCGCATAGAACATCTTATTGCCTGAGGGTTCGACGGCCACAGCCAACCCATTCACGTCCGTATCCGCGATCCAATACCGTTTTGCCGCCGGCAGAGCCGCATTGATGATGGTTGCGGTCAAGCAAACCTTGGCGCCCGCCGCCAGCGGCGCACCCTTTACCTTCACCGTCTTGGGCTTTGGCCTCGCATCCGCCAACTTCACGACCTTACCGCTCATCACGCACCTTTTCTTCCCGATGTGCGTGATGGGAACATCTCATCACGCACTCATCACGCACCATTTTAAGTAGCATAGCGTATGCAACGCGAGCCACAATAGTCAAAAACGTTAAAAATAAGTTATTTTCTAGCATTTGGAGTGGCAGTACGGGATAGCTGCGGTACAGGTTGCGTCATTGGTAATGACGAGGTCGGGAGTTCAATTCTCCCCAGCAGCACCATAAAACACTGATTTTAAAGTAAAATTCTCTCAAAATATCGATGCACTAACTTTTACTGCCCCAATCGACATGCTCCGCCAGATCCCACTAGACTTGGGCAGAAAGCACATTTGTCTTTACCGCACTTGGTTCCAGTCGAGGAGAGCCATTGCACTCAGTCCTTAGGCTCTTTCATTTCTAGGATGCGTTCGGAGATGAGCTCAACGGGGCCACGCAGCCTTTCCACGTTGATGATGATATAACCGCCAGTAACGTCACCGGATGAGCGATGATTAAGCAACCGCTTTAGGGCATAGTGTGGGATATCGAGGCTTTCGGCAATTGTGATGTAAGTTCTGCGCAAATCATGGAGAGTAAAAGATACACCCGAGGCAGATCTTACCCGTTGCGAGAACTTTTTAGGCTCGACGATGTGACCTGCTGGACCTTTGCCAGGAAACACCCAAGGGGACACCCCTGCGCTTTCCTTTCTCTCCCGAAGCAAATTGAGCAGATAGTCAGAAAGTGGAAGCAATAAGGGATCGCCGTTTTTGGTCGTCGGCAAGTGCAACTTACGTTCGTCAAGGTCGACGTTCTCCCATTGCAGGCTAGCAATCTCGTTACGGCGCATCCCGGTGAAAAGTGCGAGGAGGAGGAAGTCGCGCGAGTATTCGGGCTCCTCCATAACAGCGGTCCACCATGCGGGAAGCTGCTTGGCCTCAACAATTGTTTGACGTCTTCGCTCCTTGTTCCAAGCTCTCGCTTGGCTAAGAATACTTACTGGATTTGGCGGGAGGTCTTCTTCCGTTGCCGCGATGAAATTGTAGACCGAGCGAAAATGACGGAACGAGTCATTTGCAGCGATTTTTCCGTTTTTGCGCGACATCTCTTGATGTTTTTTCAACACCATCTGCCGTGTAATCTCATTGATTGGCTTTTTCGCCCACGATTTAAGGTAGATATACCCTGTGCGCGAGTAGTTCTCTACCGTCGCTTTCGCTAGATGTGGCCTGGCCTCAAAGAACTTGCTGAAGGCCTTCTCCACAGTCATCTTTTTTACAGCTTCTTTGCGCTTCTCAGCTGTCGGATCAACACCGTCTGCCATTTCACCCAAAACGACGAGCGCTTTACGCCGCGCTGTTTCCGGCGGATAGAGGTCTGCCCGCCCGATTGTTACTCGTTTGGTGCGACGGTTTACCTGCCCTTCGGCAATGTAGGTTTTTGATTTTGCACCGACGCGCAGCCCAAACCCCGGCAACATCGTATCTCGATAGATAGCTTGCCCGCGTTCGGGGTGCGGTATGTCATCAACAGTGCGGCGGGTAAGACGTAGATTTGGCATTGTGACCTCCTTATAGCCACAACTCAATATAATCAGGTCTGGAGAAAAAGCTCGACTTTTCTTATAGTTATAAGACCTCAGGGTACTGCGTCTGGTAAAATGAAAGCCTATCCAACTCTGTCACAGCAACCAGAATTGAACGTGGTTCCGATCACGACTATTAAGGCCAATCTTAACCGTGCCAACAGCTCAGTCTACCAGATTTCAGTAGTGACAAACGCGATATGTGGCGTACGCGCTTCTTGCGCCAATAACGATGTTCGGAAATTTTTGCCTGTGCCCTAGGAGACTCCCTCTTCTTTCGGGATCAGAGGATTATAACTCTTGGAGACCACCTGTGGTCCTTCTTCGATGCTGTGAATGGAACTATCCCAAACCCGCGCTGGTTCTCGTTCCAGTGAGACATTTCGGATTCCTCAGTTGGATCCTCAGCTTCGATGACGGTCATTGCAAATGTTGCAACTACAATCAGAGATGCAGTCAAAACGCTGAACTGCTTACCCCAAAAGAAAAAGCTCTGAAGCCGCGATGCCCAGTATTTTTGATCGAACGCATAGTCATCACTTTCGTTATTCAGGGCCTTCTTAGCCACCGCAAGGGCTGCCAAATATTGAAGATAATCAAACAGAATTGATACAACACCTAGAACACCTGCTGCCCGCACGAACACGCCGAAGTCCGAGACATAAGACAATGAAAAATCAGATGGCGACGAGTGTTGGACAAACACCCATGCAACAACGCCGAAACCGATGAATCGGCTGGTTTCGCTAATCCGTGCCGTGACGTCCGTCTTATGTCTAATTCTATCAAGTTTTTTTTGCTGCTTAGTCGTTTCATTTGCCATGATCATTTCCCTTAACCATTGGGCCAGGATCGTCGGGATCATTGGCGTTCCGTGTGCCAGCAATTGTTGATAAATAGCCTTCGAGACTTTGAAGCCATGCTACTTTGAATGACGGATCATTCGCAAAAAGCTTATAAAGCTCCAACTCATCCTTTCGCCGCTTGAGCATCACATCTGCGATTATCTTCTCATAGGCAAGCTTACGGTTGTGAGGGTCTGGGTTATTTTCGTACTTTTCTGAGAAGTCCGGATGCTCTCTTATGCTTTCGGCGATATTCACAAACTTGATCCGTTGCTCTTCAGGCGTTGCGCTCCAATCTTGGAACCATCGCTCATTAAAACTGCGGATAATCTCTTCTAGCGGGTCCTTTTCTTCCTCTCCCTCCCGGTATCCTCGAGGGTTCGGATTCTGAGGCGGCATCTCTGTCTCTGAAGAATCTAGTCCTATCGTGTGACTGAGTTTTGTTCGCTCAAGGCCATAGGATGACAGATCGACCGCCTCGAGGAGTTCATCCAGAGTATCTTGGTTCGGATCCTTGATGGCCAACTTTGGTATCAAAAACTTCAAGAACCAGAACAATTTCTCCCAAGCCAAGACCTCAAACGGTATGATCGACGCCATCTGCCCATAGACCTTTACGAATTGCTTCGCCTTAATCTTGAAGTCGATCTTTTGCGGGTCCTCCAACTCAAGCTCATGGTTGAAACGATTCGCTGCCCTGTCGATGATCGAACTTAGATTTTGGGAGTCTTCATTAGCGAAATAACGATTGACGAAATCTTCAACCTCAGCCCATTCATAAACGCCAACATCATCCAATTTTGCTTTGACTTCATGCAGCACATTTACGTCCGTCGCCTCTGATAGAGTTGTAATTGTATAAAATGGATCGAATGCTGACTTGATGTCATCGGCTGTGTTGAAGAAGTCCAGAACGAAAAGGTCCTCAGTACGCTTATTGAGCTTGGGAGACGATCTGTTCAAGCGTGACAGTGCCTGCACAGCCAATACATGCTGCAGTTTCTTATCCACATACATCGCGCAAAGCTTTGGTTGGTCAAAACCGGTCAGATATTTGTTTGCCACGATCAAAAGACGGTATTGGTCCTCATCGAACTTCTCTCGTGTCTTGTCTTCGGGGAAGCCATTCATATCGGCCTCGGTATATTTCACGCCATCGACTACCTTCTCGCCAGAGAAGGCGATCAAGACCTTGAAAGGCTTGTCGGACCGGTCGAGCAAACGTGTCACCGCCTTGTAATAGCGTATCGCTGCTTCAATGTTCTGAGTGACAACCATCCCCTTGGCCTTGCCACGTAGTTTTTTGGCATTCACGACCTGAGAGATGAAATGTTCCAGCATGATCTCAGCCTTGGTATTAATTGTCTGCTGGCTACGCTCGACATAAGCCCTCAGCTGCTTCTGTGCCTTGGCCTTATCAAAACGCGGGTTTTCCTCAATGGATTTCTGAATCTCGTAGTAGCTTTTGTAAGTCGTGTAATTAGCTAAGACATTGAGGATGAAACCTTCCTCAATCGCTTGCTTCATGCTGTAGAGATGGAAAGGCTTGAAGCTGCCATCGGGCTGCTGTTCACCAAATTTCTCTAGAGTCGTATTCTTGGGGGTGGCAGTGAAAGCCAAGTAAGACGCATTGCCCCGCATTTTACGTGACTGCATCGCAGCCAAAATTTTGTCTTGCGGGTCATCCTCATCTGGATCAGCGTTGCCTCCCATAGCGCGGTTCATGTTGTCGGCGGCTATCCCGCTCTGGCCGCTATGGGCCTCATCAATGATCACAGCGAAGCGCTTGTCGCTCTGGTCTGCAATGCCCTCGATAATGAACGGAAATTTCTGGATCGTCGTGATGATGATCTTTTTGCCGTTCTCCAGCGCTGTCTTCAGGTCAGAAGACTTCAGCGCAGGGGCCACGATATTCTTGACCTCTGAAAAATCCTTGATGTTGTCGCGAAGCTGTTTGTCCAACAGGCGGCGGTCTGTGACGACGATGACAGAGTCAAACAGGGGGCTATCCAACCCCTTAGCACCGGGCAAGTCAGCTGACGCGGGATAGGTATCAATCAACTGATACGCCGCCCAAGTGATAGAGTTGGATTTTCCCGACCCTGCCGAGTGCTGGATCAGGTAGCTGTGCCCCACTCCCGTTTTGGCTGCATGGTCGAGTAGTTTGCGCACCACATCCAACTGTTGATAGCGTGGAAAGATGAGGGTCTTTTTCGCCAGTGGACCGGTCGATTTGCCTTCCAGAAGGACAAAATGCTGAATGATGCCCGCCAGACTACGGGGCTCGAAAACTTCCTCCCAAAGGTAGGCTGTCTTGTGGCCGTTTGGATTGGGCGGATTGCCCTCTCCTTCGTTTTGTCCTTTGTTAAATGGCAGGAACCACGTGCCGCCTCCGGCCAGCTTAGTGGCCATGAAGACCTCGTCCGTATCCACCGCCATATGCACCAGCGCGCGGCCGAATTGCATCAATGGCTGTGTCGCATCCCGGTTTCGGTATTGCTTTTGGCCATGATAGCGCGCGGTTTGGCCCGTCCACGCGTTCTTTAACTCAATCGTCACCAGGGGCAGACCGTTGAGGAACAGGACCATGTCCACCTCTTCCAGCGGGTTGGACTGAGAATAGCGGACCTGTCGCGTTACGCTCCAGATATTGGCGGCAAAGTTGTCGTGGACTTTTTGCGCTGAGCTGGCCAGCGGCACGGGATACATCAGGGTCAGGATAGCGTCATCGACCGACAGACCCTTTTTCAGGACATGCAGCACCCCGTTGCGCTTCACCAGCTTGTCGAGCTGGCCGAGGATTTTGGCCTGCCAATCGGAGGGATTGCGGGTTTTCAGTTTTTCGAGCTGTTTGCCTTGGGTCGTTTTAAGGAATTCCCAAAAAAGGACAGTGTCGAGCGCGTGGGCGGCGTCAAAGTCTGAGGGGTTGCCGATGCGGTAGGGGCCTGTTGGCACAGTGCCTGCGTTACGCTCTTCAGTGCTGGCGCCTGCCAGATGGCGTTCAATGGTCTGTTCCAATGCGATTTCGCGTGTGTTGCTGACCATAACGGACCTCTTAAATGACTTTGATTTTGCCGGTGACGGCCGCGTTGATCAGGCTGGTTTTGTATTCTTTAAGTGCGGTGATCTGGTCTTGTTTGAGAGTTACGGCTGTTTCAATCTTGGCTGATTGCATCTCAACGTGGGCGACAATTTCATTCTGCTCGCTAATAGGCGGTAGAATGGTCAGCAGGTCTCTAAAGTCGTCCCAATACAAGCGTTTACGGAAATCCGTGATCCCCTTTGAGCCTGAGTCCATTTGTTTGATGAATAGGGGACTCCGATACATCAACTCGAAAAAGTCTGCCAAAAAGTTGTCAGTTGGCCGTGCTACGACATAGGCAGGACTGACCATGCCATGAACGCTGACAGCACCAATACCACCCTGCCAAGCACGCATCATGTTGTAAGCGATATCCCCTTTGAGCACTTCTTTGTATGAGGTTCGGTCTGCGATCTTTATGATTGAGCGGATGTTATCCTCGTCGCTTAACTCTTCCGAGGATACGCCGCTATGAATGGATACAGATAGCACTGGAAGATCGACGCTTCCGGAAACTTTCATTTCGCGAAACAAAACGAAGTTCCTGCGAATATCCCAATGCGCGGGGATTTGGCCGATCCAGTCGATGCCGCTGTCTTTCATCGGAGTGTAGGGGTTGAGGCCGCGGGTGACGGCCTCTTGGATCAGGATCTGCCGCCGCTCGCGCAAAAGCGCGATCTGCGCCTCCTTGATCCGCACCGCCTCACCAATCTTTTCGCATTTTTTATCGAGGAATGATGCAATGGCGCGTTGTTCTTCTGGCGCGGGAACGGGCAGGCGCAGATACTTGAAGTCCAGATAAGACAGGTTTTGTCGCAGACCTGAACCCAAGCTGTAGAAAACCTTTTTTTCATCGTAGGAATGAAGGAGATAGTGCAGGAAGATCGGATCAATTCCTGCCAATGGACGTAAGTTGATATAAGCTGAACTGATTATGCCTTGGTCTTTGGCTCTGCCGGTACGCAGGCTTGTGACATCGTTTTGAAGGTCCATTCCACGGATGATAATGTCGCCTTGTTTGACGATCTGGTATGTTTCGAAACTCTCAGGGACCAAACCTGTGAGCTTGTCTTCATCTTTTACAATCACCTGTCCGTAGCTGAGAGAAAGAACAGTGTTTTCTTTCATCCCAGTGTTTTTATCTCTGTTTTCGCGGACACATTGGCGGCCAGGTTCGACGTTCCAATCAGATGGAACATCACCGATGAATTCTATACCGCTGTCTTTGTAGCTTGGATATTTTTCGTAAGCGGCCAAAGTCATCCCTTAACCTCCAGCTTGGTCGCAATCTTCACCCCCAAAATATCAGCCATCAACCCGTCTGCCTTTTCCTCCAGCTTCAGAATATCCTTTGTCACCACGTCCAGCCCACGCAGTGGTTTGTGGCGATAAAAGTATTTGTTGAAGCTGATCTCATACCCGATCTTGACTGTCTCGAGGTTGATCCATGCCTCCGCCACATGCGGCTGCACCTCGGCGCGGAAATAGCGGTGAATGCTGTCCTTGAGCGGTACAGATTCACTGTCGCGTAGGTCCGAGTTGCTCTCGTACGTCAGATAGCTGCCATCTTTTTGAAGGTAGTACCCGAAATCCGCCAGATCACCCGCATCACATCCCAAACGGGTTGTCAGATCGCCCAGTGCGTCCCGCTTGAATTTATGCAGCTTGCCCATGACCTTTTCGGCCTTCGCATCATACCAGCTGACCGCGTTCAGGATCGCGTTCTTCTCGGACGCGGACACCTTGATCTTGCGCGCCTTGATCGCCTTGGTCACCGCATCACGGAAGATGTTGAAGTCTGCCGTCTCCTGCGTCCCGATATCCTCCATCAGGGTAAGCCCCGTGTTCATCAGGTCGCGCAAGGCCGTCCACATCTTGGTGTCTGTCAGCTTGGTCCGCTGTTTGGCGTTCAAGGTGATGTCCTGTTCTTCACACCATGCAAGGATCGCCTTGGTCTGGGATTTTAGAAACCCGTTCTCGTAAACACGGTCGCCATATTCAGCCCAGATATACTCCATCGGTTCACGCAGGCCTTTGTCAAAGCGCAAAGGCGCAAGGCGCTCCGCGCTGAACTGCGCACGGCGGCGGTCGGGTCGCTCGATGGTGACCTTGTGATAGCCGAAATCCGCGTTGTCGAAAATCTGGGCGGCGATGCCGACGGGATCGTTGTTCGCGTCAATCTCACGTTCAACGGGGGCAAAGTTCAGATAGGCCTGTGTGATCGCCTCGATATGCTCGGGCGCGAATTCGCAGTTCTTGTCGCCAAGGTTTTTGCGCAGCTTGCGGAACAGCAGGTTACCGTCGATCAGTTGCACACGGCCCCTGCGCGCCTCTGGCTTGGCGTTGCTGAGCAGCCAGATATAGGTGGTAATGCCCGTGTTATAGAACAGGTTGTTCGGTAGCTGGATAATCGTGTCGAGCATGTCATTTTCGAGCAGATAGCGGCGGATGTTGCTCTCCCCGCTGCCTGCGTCCCCTGTGAACAGGCTGGAGCCGTTATGCACCGACGCAATGCGCGACCCGATGGGGCTGGCGGTGGTCGATTTCATCTTGCCGACCATCTCCATCAAGAACAGGAGTTGCCCGTCCGAGGAACGTGGTGTGGCATCGACGGTTTCGGTGTTGCCCCAATAATCGCTCAGCTCAACCTGAAAGCGGCTGTCGATGACGTCTTTGCCGTCTTTGATGTACTTGAGTTCCGACGACCAGCTTTTGCCGTAGGGCGGATTTGACAGCATAAAATCGAACCGCTGACCTGCGAATTCATCAACCGACAACGTAGAACCAACTTTGATGTTCTCAGGATTGTTGCCCTTGATCATCATGTCCGATTTGCAGATCGCATATGTCTCGTCGTTGATCTCTTTACCAAAGAGGTAGACATCACCTGAGGCGGCGATCGGTCCGTCAGACTCTTTAATGTAGTTCTGGGCTTCCGTCAGCATTCCACCGCTGCCGCATGCGGGGTCATAGATTGTCATGATAGGTGGCAAGCGGTCTTTGATTGGGTCAAATACGAGGTGGGTCATAAGATGAATCACCTCACGGGGGGTAAAGTGTTCTCCCGCTTCCTCATTGTTTTCCTCGTTGAATTTTCGGATTAGCTCTTCGAAGACATAACCCATGCCAAGGTTTGAAAGCGCCGGAAGCATGTTTCCATCCGGGTCTTCGACATCATATGGCGTCAGGTTGATGTTGGGCGACACAAATTTCTCGATCACATCCAGCAGGACCTGTTTGTCCGCCATGTGGCGCATCTGGTCGAATAGCTTAAAGCGGCGAATGATCTCGTTGACATTGTCGCTGAAGCCGTCGAGGTAGTCTTCGATATTCGCCAGCATGATCTGTTGACTGTTTGTCGCGGTCGCGTGGATCCGTTTAAGGGTCCACTTGCTGGTGTTGTAAAAAACATAACCTGAGGCTGCTATGAGCGGCGCATCATCCAGCTCGGATGCTTTCATATCTTCTTTTTGGAAACGAACCTCCTCCAAGACAGCATCTTTTGTTGGTTCAAGAAGGGTATCGAGCCGCCTCAGAACCACCATGGGAAGGATTACGTCCCGATATTTACCACGAACATAAACGTCACGCAGACAATCATCTGCAATTGACCAAATGAACGAAGCGAGTTTGTTATGTGAATTATGATTCATTAGACTTTTTAATACTTCCTGTTTCAAGACCCCGAATTATCGGCGTCGATCTTTTATTGCAGCCAGGGCCCCGCATTTGAGGCAGGACCATCTCGATCAAAATCGTTTCGGCAGAATCAAATGCCAAACCCAGACGGCCGATCTGAACATATCCTGCGTTGAACCAACCATTGATCGTGTCGACCATAAAGCTCTCACTCTTTCGCGCCTTATTAGTCGCCCCCTTGAAGATCATCTTGATTCTTTTCGACGAACTAGCGAATTTCTTTTCGAATAACCCAAGAAATTGAAACATCGTTTTTGACCGCGATTTCAACCAAAACTCTATGATCTTTTTCTTCCAGGCTAACGGAAAGCCTGGTCAATTTGAGGGGACGGTCATCCATTGAAGCTCCCATTGTTGCTTTAAGTCTAAGCACCTGTGCATAATTGTTCAACAGATTGGTGCACTTAGTTTGTGCCTACTTAATAGGACGGTTGCATGGCCTACGTTTTCTACGATACCGAAACCACAGGCCTCGACAAAACGTTTGACCAAATTCTACAATTTGCAGCGATCCTAACCGATGCCAACCTAAACGAGCTGGATCGTTTTGAATTTCGCTGTCGTCTGCTCCCCCATGTGATACCAGCACCGGGTGCACTACTGGCTACACGAGTGACACCGGCGATGCTGACCGACCCGAACCTGCCATCCCATTATGAAATGTTGCTGCAGATCGCTCAGAAGCTACGCGGTTGGTCCCCAGCAATATTTACCGGATACAACACGCTGTCATACGATGAGCCGCTTCTTCGTCAAGCTTTTTACCAGACTCTGCAACCAGTCTACCTAACCAATACCAACGGTAACCAGCGTGCGGATGTATTACGTTTGACGCAAGCTACAGCAGCTCTGCTACCCAACGCCATGGCAGTGCCGATCAGCGTCAAAGGTAAGCCAACGCTGCGCCTCGATACGCTGGCCCCTGCAAATGGGTTTGCGCATGAAAACGCCCACGACGCGTTGGCGGATGTCGAAGCGACCATCTTTATAGCGCGGCTGATCCGCGACCGCGCACCGGCTGTTTGGAATTCTTTGATGCCTTTGGTGGACAAGGGTGAAGTAACAGCCCAGCTGGCGTCAGGCGAGCCGAAATGCCTGGTCGAATATCACATGGGGGTTCCTTCATTGCGCGCAGTTGTTGGGTGCTGACGACACCCAAAGAATAATACTATACAGGCTGTTTTTGACCTGCACCGCGACCCAGCTGAAGTTTTGAACTTGAGCGAGGAAGACCTAGCCGAGGAGACGAATGGACCCAATCGGGCGCTGCGGACGGTCTACTCAAACAAGATGCCTGCACTGGTCGATCCGGGACTTGCGCCAGACCTGCAAGCCGTTACTGGCCTGCCATTGACTGAGATCGTCCGCCGGGCCGCTGTAGTGTCCGCTAACGGTCAGTTTGCCGCGCGGGTGGGTGTGGCAATGGCACAGCGCCACCCGCCCTTCGAGCCCGCCCAGGTGGTCGAGGCCCGGATGTATGAGGGTTTCCCAAGTCGAGCTGACGAAAGCCGAATGCAGGCCTTTCACGCGGCGGATTGGGATGGTCGGGCAGAGATTGCCGAAACCATAGAGGATGACCGATATCGGGAACTGGCGCGGCGGCTCGTATTTGTGAACGCGCCTGAGGCTATACCCACTGCGCAACGCGACCAGTTGCAAACCTGGCTGGAGAATAGGCAACATGGGCGTGAAGGTATCGAAGCCGGGCGTAAAATCTCTGAGGCGATTGAGGAATTGAATAAGGATACAACCGCCTACGAAGCAAGAGAAATTAAGGCCATCCGATCCTGGTTGCAGGAATTTTAAGAATGACTGCGGTCAGGGAAACCCAGAGCGGGGCGCTACGGTGCACCGATCTTTTTTGTAACTTGTAACCGTAACTTAGTTCAGAAGGTTTCAGAAAAGCAAAAAGGCGGGGCACCGTAGCGCCCCGCTGGGTAGGGTTGCCTGGTTTGGGCCTAATGTTACGTTACAAGTTACACTGGGCGGTCAAAATGGCGGCTCGTCGCCACTCCCTGCATTGAATTGGCTGATGACCACAATGCCACCGTCAATCCTCTGAGCGATGTACTCTACCTTGCGTTCTTCGATGCTGCCGCGCGCGAACCCTTTGCGCTGGGCTTTCTCGCGCTTGCCTAGGTCGTGCATGCGATGGGTGCCATAGTCCCACCCTAGCCCAGCCATGACCGCCTTGATCCGCCGAGTATCCATCGTCGACATGCGGGCGGTGTCGGTACCAAGCAATAGCTTGACGCTGTCCATAGACACCCGCCCCTTCTTTCCACCAAACGCATCCTCCAAAACATCTGCATAGGCATCTTCGACCATACGCTGACCCTGCACCTCAGCAGCGGCAGTCCACAGTTTCGGAGACAGCGTGATTGAATCACCCGCCGCGTCGCGGACAACAGCCTCAGCCCACAACTGGTCAACATCAGCCGCGAAACGCGCGAGATCGATTTTCCTCACCGTCACCGGCCAGATACGACGATTACCAGTCAAGTCACGTAGATAGGCGATTTCATTCGTAGTGCCCAAAATGATGCAATGACGGCGAAATTCAGCTGCGTTGCGAGCATAAGCGGGACGGAACATGTCTACCGCGGTGCTCAGGAATTTCTTCAAGCTCTGGCTCGTCGTCTTGTTCATACCGTCCAGTTCCTGACATTCAACAATCCACGCGCGAGACATCATTTCTGCTTTGGTTTTGTCGTCGCTCTTTAAATCCAGACTACCGCAGAACCATTCATCGCGGATGGAGAGAAGCTGCGCGATTTGGGATTTTCCCGCCCCCTGCGCGCCTTCTAGAACCAGCATCGTGTCGAACTTAACACCCGGTTGCTTGATACGGCGCACACCTGCAATCAGCAACTTGCTACCAAACTCGGTGTTCAGCTCATTGTCGTACGCACCGCAGTATTGGGCCAACCATTTATCGATGCGCGGCGTACCATCCCAAACTAGGCCATCAAGGTAGTCAATCACTGGGTGATATTTCTGCTCGTGCGCGATAGACAGCAGTTCGCGTTTAATAACGGCAGGCGTTGCCTTGAAAGACAAGTCGCGAGCGAACGCACTGGAAAGGATTTCAACGATATCGTTTAGGTCGCGCCCATCCAATCCATAACCGCAGAACTCGTCCGTTTGAGTGAAGGTGTTGCGTTGTGCATCCACCTCCAGCGCCGCCAGCGCAAAGCGAACATTCTGCGGATCATTCCGGATCGGCTGTCCATCATCGCAGGCAGGCCAGCCACCTGTGCGCGCCTCAATCACTGCCATCGCACGCACAACTTGACGGTGCGCGTAGGTAAGTGAGTTAGGGCTTTCCAGCACATGGGCGCTGATGCCTAAATCCGGCGACATGATAATTGACAGCACATGCCCCGGCTGCATTCCGCGAAATAGCATCCACATCGTAGCAGCGAATACCAGTTCGGAACGTGATGCGTAGTTCTTACCGGGCGGGTTATCGCCCGACATGATCGCCTCAACCCAATAAGGGTGTGACGGCAAAAATTCTGCAAGATTTTCCGGAAGTGGGAGTGGTGTAATCTCGACGGTAGGCACAGCCAAGCCAGTGGAATTTCCGGCCGGCTTGATAGCACTTTTGGGCACCTTCACACGGAAATCTCCAACCGCATATGACCGAGGCGGCTTAGTCAGTTCCATCGGTTCAAAATGCCATGCCAGTGCCGGCTCGCGACCAGATTTACGCTTCTTGTCGTTCAGCCAGTTCATTGTCCACGGCAGACGGAGCAAACGATCCGCGTTATGCGTTCCCGGTCCACCTTGAAGAATAAACAACAAAGCCCTGTTCAAGACTTCGGCTTGCTCAACTTCCAGCGGCTCGTCTAACTTCCAAACCGCCTGGCACCCCCCACCAGTGAACCACATCGCCGTAGGCAGAGGTATTCCTTTAGGGCGCTTCTTCTCATCGTGCAGGACACTTAATACAATATCCTTCTGTTCGGTTTCCTCGCCGGGATAATCTTTGAAGTCGAGATCAACATGCAGGAAACGCGCGGTGGACAGATTTTCCTTCTTACGTTTGCCCGATAAAAACTCAGCATTAGGTAAGAAGTACATGTTGCGCTGCACATTATCTGAGTTGCCGGATTCAACAAAGGCCATGGCTTTCACTTCGTTTTGGGGTGCAAAATTCTGCGCATTCGGCTTAACGTTGCCTTGGCTAGCCATAGATTCGAGATGCATGGGCGCGTTCGAGGTCAGCCAGCGCAGGAACTCTATTGCCCGGGACGGGCTTGGCTTCAATTTATTCGCCATCAGTGAAATCCCCACAGCTACGAGCCTCCAGCCATTCGTCAATAATCGCGCGGCGGTAGAACACACGCGCGCCGATCTTCAGGTAGGCTGGGCTTTTCAAATTGGAGCGGCGCTTATCGAAAAATGAAGCGCTCATGTGGGTGTATTCGGCGACCTGAGCGGTCGTCAAAAGATCGAGTTTTTTAAATTCAGCCATTGTAATCTCCATGCTGAACCGAGCCCGCTACGTTTGCAGCAGGTTGGTTTGTGGAAGACTACGGCGTGGGGTTTGCGTTCCATTAAGGGACCACTACACGTTAATTGGTCCCGCCGTCCTACTACCGGCCTTTCACCGGCCCTGCGTTTGTCGTTTACGCTCTTGGGGCATATTTCTTGTAGGCAAAGACACTGTATCAAACTGCTAGCAATTTTCAATCGTAAAATTGGGGTCGTGCAAGCCCGTCCAAAACAATCAAACCCGATCCAATGCGCGCGTACGCGCGGGAGAACATCTAGAAGATCAGGGGTTAAACTCTTAAGCATCGGCCTTTGACTGCGAACCGCATTCGTGGACTCCGTCGGAGCGGGATTGACCAACCCGCCCTTTGTGTTGAGTGCCATCGATGGGGTGGGGTCAGGTAGAGACACGTCGGGTGCGACGGTTCACCTGATCGCCCCTTAAACACATAATGAGTGTTTCTCAACAAATCTGCGCAGCCGACACAGTTCGTCACCTACCGCCTTAGTAAAATTAAGATCGCTCGCCAAGAAGAGGGGCGCACCGGAAACCCACGGGCCAGTGGAAGTAGCAAGGCCCGGTGATGGGGTGGAAGTGGAGGTCTAAAACTTAGAGCCAATCAGATCCTCAAGCGCGGCTTTAAACGCGAACGCGTTTTCGGCACCATCAAGACGCCAAAAAGGCGCGGAACCTGGCCGGGGGGTTTCTTGAAATCCATGAATGGCTGCTGTCTTTTCTCCTGAAGTGCGATCAATAAAGCGCTTCGTGAGATACCAGTGCTGTCGGTCACGGTTGAAGCCACCCAATAATTTTCCATCTAACTTCACCTGGATCTGAATCTTCTTGGGGTGACAGATGAATTCTGCACTATTGCTAACCTCAGTAAAAAACTCTCTTGCGTGTCGCGGCAGATCAGCAATCGCCCGATCTATTTTTTGACTAGACTGCATAATTCCTCGCTGGGCAAAAACTGCACCTCTTTGGGTGGCCGACTTGTGAACTGCGATCAGTCGCCCGTAGCTGTATCATTAAGGATTTTGCGAAGTTCGTCGACCCAAAATGGTGCTATCTATGGTGAGTTCCCACGTTAATGCCGCAACCAGTTAACATAACTGCGCTTACGCGCCTGCAGCATTTCTCGTCATAGCGGGCGTTCAATACGCAGTACTTCTACGTCGGCAACCGGGACGAAGCTTCCGTTCGCTCCGTTTTCTTTCGCAGTCGTGGCATGACCTCCCAGCAAGAACGGAAGCTGCTCGATGCTGGGCGGTTGCGTAGGATAGAATCTGAAGCCGTTGACAAACTATTTTTACTATAGTAAGAGTTTTAAAAGTAAAAAGAGGGAATTTCGATGGCAGAGTTTCGATCAGTGGAAATCGATTTCGACGTTCACAAGTTTATCGAGCTTGCCCGAGAGAGTTTCGCTGAAACTCCGAACACCGTCTTGAGGCGTCTCTTGGGTATCGACGCAGCGCGGCCTGTTCAGTCAGTGACTGGTGGTGGGGTAATGCGCGCCTGGTCAGGAAAAGGAGTGCTGCTTCCTCACGGTACACGAGTTCGCATGGACTACAACGGACGGACCCACGAAGGCGAGATTATTGATGGCTCTTGGCTGGTTGAAGGGGAGCGATATAGCAGCCCGTCAGCAGCAGCTGGAGGGACTGCCAGAACCAAAAGTGGCAAGCGCACAAACCTTGACGGCTGGACTTACTGGTGGGCGCTGATGCCCGACGAGGCAACGTGGGTGAGGTTGTCAGAGATGCGATGTGATGAACCGAACCCCTCTGAACCCAAAGTAACCGATGAAGAAAGGGAAATTGAAGTGAAACACTCACACATTTCTGTCGCCGATCTGCCACCGGAGGGCGAAGTCATGGCTGCGCTCGAAGCCCTTCTAGAAAGAAAAAAGCGCGCAGTCACACCATCCGAGGCATACAGGAACCTTGCCGATGAGTTTAAGCTCTCAACGGAACAGCGTTCGCGACTGATGGACAATGGAAATGTTTGCCACTGGGAGAACCGCGTGCAGTGGGCTCGCAACAGCTTGGTAAAGGACGGGATCATGGCGCGCGGGCCTCGTGGCCATTGGGGCTTAGCGAAGCTGTAGCCAGAACGGTTCCTCAATTGTGTGGAGAGGATGGCGCGGATACTGATCGTCTATAATGCCTCTCCTTTCGGTCATTCGCTGTATGTTGCCCGAATGTCCGATCCAAACTCGCTAGTTGCGTCACATTCGTATGGGCTGGCTGTGCTTGAGTGACTAAAGCTGTGATCGCCTATCGCTACTATGTCAGTCTGATTAATCCCAAAAACCGGTATATCGGGAAATGCCTCATGAATTTCGGGAAGGGTGATTGTAACTGGCAACACAAAGGGTTCGTTCCCCATGATAGGGTCATAGCCTAAGACGGTTCTAGGATCGACGCGTCGGGCAACTTCTAGAGGAGCGGGCGGAAGCTTGATGAAGATACCGACTGTGTCAGCGTCCTTCACATTCCATTAATTATAATCAGTCGCTTGCTCAAAGGTTTCTTCTACGGCATTCCGCGAAAACGAAGCACCGTCTCCGACACGCCTATCCGTGGTGGGGTCAAGGAATGTTCCCCATCGGTAGTACTGATCATCGTTATGGAAGCCGTCGAGCGCGGCTTTTAGGATGATGCCAATATCGCCAAATGTCTCCAGATGGCCGGGCCAAATCACCGAACAGCACAGCTCGGCATTTTCGTCAGCACATTTTTCGATTGCGTTTCTTAGGTCATCTGGAAAGAGAAGGCCGCTGATTCCTTCGTCACCCTTTCCTGGTCTGGAGCAGTGAACGATTAATGCCTTGCGAACGATAAGCTCCTGTATCAGTTCGGCATCAGTCATAGGTTGTTGATCCTGTCACTAGCTTTCAACCGGATGCTTTGGCTGCCTGTAGTTCGGGGCAAAGTATAGCCGATGTCCAGCTGGTGTGGAATTCACATAATGGACCTTAAGGGTTTGCTTCTTACAACCAGAAGCTTCTAGTATCACGCTTCAGACTGTTGCGAATTTTGTGTCTCGTTATGCGCGGCTTTCTTGGCGAGAATAGTCATGGAGGCCATACCGCCAGCTTATTTTATCACGTTCGATGCTCTGCAACACTTGACCCAGAGCGCTATCTGCGTCCGTCAGGTGGATTACCAATTGATCCATACTGCGTGTTAGTGGGATCATCAGCCAATTCAAAGCGTATGAGGACTTTCTCGTTTGCGACATATGTGAACAAACAGTCGAGACTTGCCCAAATTGCCGCAGCGGGTGGCTCCAGATGCGTGCAGGCAAGCACGGTAATTTCTGGGGGTGTTCCGAGTTTTTTAAACAGGGCTGTGGCTACACAAGAAACCTTCAGCACTGAACCTTCTAGAGATCACCGGGTGGAAGGTGGCTTCGCGCAGCGCGCGAGGCAGCCTCGGATTTATTGGCCCAGACACAGTTTTCCGGAAAGAAACCTTTCGACTTGTCGAGCCTTACGAACGCCATGTTATGATGCGGCGGCTGCCCAACGTCGGCGATGAAAGCTTGCGATTTTCGCCATCCCTCATACACCTTGATCCCCTCAATATAGTCTTTCGTCCCTGGCTTAGTGGCTCCGTGTATGATGTGATCCCATGCCTTGTAAGCCTTCGTCTTCACGACGCTCTGTCCTGGTCGTGACGGTGTAGGCACATCTATTCGGCCATTTGACAAGCGCTTCTTGGCAGCCTGAAAGCTGATTTGGCGCGAAGCAGAGATGTATTCAGCGGCCTCCCGTCGCCCTGGAAATGGGATGGAATCTACTTCTGTTGGAACTTTGCTCGAGCCACCAGACTCGCCTCCCTCTAATATATTGAAGCCGTCTGGCACCATAGTCCTAAGCCTCATGATCCAGTATCGCTCCCTCGCCCCCAGGTTTATCTTGCTGGTGCCTTGGTCGATGGGTCGGATCTCAAAGGCTCCGGCTCCATGGACACGAATAGCTTGGTGCAAGGATCCCTCGTTCTTGACGCCACCTTCCTGTCTCGCTTGCTGTTGATGGTATTCCCATCTCCTATCGATCGTCTGGACCGTTTGACCAACGTAGAGGACTCCTGAATCAAGATGGCGCACCAAGTAGATGAAGCCCGCGGCCATGCCGGGGTTCGGCATTCTGTCGAAGGCTTCCTCGGGTGACATACCTGCCGCAATCCACCGCATGATCGTCGTCGGTGACGCGATGGGATTAAGGATGCGGCATGCAGCTTCCATATTGGGATATGTTTTTCCCGCAACGAGGATTGGATTTACTTCACGAACCGCACGGAGATTCTCAAGGCTAAAGATCTTCTCCTCGGGCATTCCATTCTGGCGACGCTTCAAAGCGCACCAATAGTCGACGCCGTGATCTGCACAGCGTGCCTTGAACGTGCCCTCCCTCAGCGGCCTTTTGCTATCGGCTGTCCCCTTACCACTCTTCCTGCCCACAGACTCATCTCCTTTCACCGAATGTTATGGGGATATTGGGTGCAAAAAATGACAGTTTTGTGGCGCGTCTTCATCATTCAGCAGCGCTGCCCATGTAGTAACTCTGCAGCTTTTTTCAGAAAACCAAATCTTCCACTCCTGACCGAGCAGTTGGCGGACGGTGTTGCATTTGCAAAAGGCTCTTAGAGCCAAGCAATCCATAGACTAAGGTCAGGGTGTGTACTCATCGCATTCAGCAGAACAGCTCTCCAGCCGTATTCCCCATAAAGAGATGCATTCTCTGCAGCCTCCGAAGCGAGGAAATCAGCGGCGCTAGCCCCTCCATTAGAGATATACGAGCGTGCACTTCTAAGAATAGTGTTGATGAAATCATTGGAATAGCCGTCGTAGTATTCGATCAGTCTGAGATTCTGGAAGTGCGCTTCCACGAGGGCCCATTCTTCGGCTTGCATGCCGGCCCGCTGAACTGAGAAGGTAGCACCGACTGCACAGGCTGCATGATCGGATGTAATTGTAACCGATAGAAAGGGCACGACAGGAATCGCGTCCTGGTAGAAATGCAGATACTGCCTCGCTCCCGCATTAAGCCATTCTTCACCCTTGGTCGAATTGCATCGACCACAGGCGGGCACCAAGTTGAGAGCGTGCGCTGCGAATTCAGGGAATCTCCCGGCCGGTAAATAGTGGTCGTAACTACCCGGTGTTGTCGCACCGCAATAAGGGCACCAAAGCAGACGACCCTTAGGCTGAGCATCCCTGATCGCCTGCTTAAGCTCATTCATCCGCTTGGTGGGAGCATAGCAAGATCTGAGTTCGTCTCGGATGCCGCCAAGCGTTGATGCAGGCATAGCCGCAAGCGTATCGGCACTAAGTCGAGTCTCATACTCGGTGAAGCGGTCACGGATATCAGATTCTGCAAGAAGCAGAGCGGTCTTTGCTAGCCCGCGTTTCTTGTTGTTCCTAATACTCTCAAAGACATCAATGTGGTTTGGAGGGGTTTGCACTGGCAAGAGTTGCTTCATTGGTCGCTCTTTCGTGCATAGCGTGCTAGTAGATAGGCCTTGGCGTTCATGCCCAATTTGTTTGGGAAAAGGCCAAGGGCATCTTCTTGACTCATCTTCTCCGCGATTGAATCGAGGGCATCTCGGTAGCGACTCTCGGTTTCATTGGTCCGGAAGACATGCTGGGTCAGTTCTGCCACACTCTCTCCGAAACTCTCGAATTCCAGTGGAGCTGCGAAGGTCGCGCCTTCTTCGTTTTTGAACACCACCACCCGTTTGGAAGGTATCTCTTGGATCACAATAGGGGAGTGAGTAGCCACTACTGCGTAGGATTTATTATCATTAAGGATTTCTGTTAGAACCACGATCAGATTTGCAACGGCGTTTGGATGCAGATGGGTCTCTGGCTCGTCGAATAGGACTAAGCTCTCGGGTTGAAGCCACGCGAGCAATCCTGTCACAAAGTGGCAGAGTATTGCTTGGCCAGAACTCAGGCGTCCGAGAAGTTCGCTCTCTTCTTCATCCTGCTCGATTTCAAGTCGCAGCTCAGTTGGGCTGAGCAGTCGTGTCTCGCCAAAAATCTTAGTAAGATGCTCGACCCAATCGTTTCCGCGGCTCAACTCGCGAACCCGTTTCTTGTTTGCGCGAAAAGTACTCTGCAATCCGGTCTGCGTAAGTTTGCCGTTCCTATCGCGGATGCCGCAGTAAACATAACTGCTCTCTTCGTGAGTGTCTGGACGGCTGAAGCGGTCGAACGCACTAAAAGAGACAGTCAAAATTCTAGTAAATAGCGGTTGGTTAACAGGAAACCTAGCGCTGCGCTGCTCGACGGTTTCAGCTGAGACGCGTCGCACCTGCGCGAGATCGGCGCCAAGCTGTGCTAGAAAGCGAGTCTTGCCGACAGCGTTGCGACCAATGATGCCTACGATACGCCCTGGTAAGGTATCGGTCGCCCAAAAGTCGAAATCGACCTGAATTGAATCTTCGTTATCCGATAGCCCGCAGACATAGCTAAAGGAGGGCTTCTCTACAGGTTGCTCACCTATTGACCAGGTGCTTCCAAACTGCATGGCTCGTCTCGCCGTATTCTCTCGCATCAGGCCGTTGCGAAAAGAACTCGAAGTTTCGAACCGGCCTGTAAGGCCAGGTCTAACGGAGATATCACGCAGGGCACTTAACACCTTGCGTGCATCATCGCCGAAAGTCTCGAACAATTGAACATAATAGTGTTCCGACTGGCCCAGTGAAATAAAATTGGGGCCGATGTCGTCACTAAATCTTTCCGGTGGAACGGTTTTGAGAACCGTTTGATCAGGTTTTTGTTCGTCACTTTGAAGTATTTTTAGCTTTCCGACAGGGTTCTTCAACCCGTTAGAATCAAACCAGAAAAGGTCGAATCTTAAACGACTCGAATAATCGTCCCAATTATCGTTTCGGATAACAAAGACATTTTTCAATTTGTATGGAATTTGAGAGCCGAATGGAACGCTGATAAATTGTAATGTAGATGGTGCAGTCATTAAAATCCCTAACGAAAAAGCTTTCACCAGGTGTGTTTGCGAAAGTATTTGTATTATTGTCAGATACTTGACTTATCATCAAATGGAAAGCAAATGAATCCAATGTCAACGGTCAATTGCCAAAACGAACAGTGACCTCTGTCACCATTAAAATAGCGCGACAGCGAAATCCCTGCACCCTGCTTTTGTCAAACAAAAGCTGCGATCATCGCTAATGGCCATAGGTGCATTGAGCAGACATTGTTAACCTGAAACTTATTGGCGGGATGCGATTTGCAGCCTAGATTTCGTTGAAGTACCATCTATCGCTCTTTTTGTTTTGGTCCCGCGACCTGCGTAACTCCCTGTCTGAAAAAGATTTTTCGAGAGTGATCTCTTTCTGTTATTTCGATTGCTGACACACTCTCTTGGCGGAGTGCCGGCGCAGATATACATCACTTACAAAGTTGGAATTAATACAACCGGTCAGTACCTTTGTTCCACAACTTTCCCAGTTGCGGATGCCACGGTGTGCCGAGCAAACTTAGTATCTGAGGATGATATGATGTGTTATTGGATCGCGCGAATATGCACTGCGTTCCTTAGACCGGTACTGATGTGTTATGGATTGCATATTTTGTTGAGAACCGGCGTTCTGTTTGCTGCAATTTCTAAAACATCGATGGATTTGTAGGGTGTATGGTAATCATTGAAAATGGGGCCATACGCGGGCCGCATGGTCGGGGCGACCCCCTACGTCGGTCGTCCCCGATTGACGCACCACACGGCGTTGTGTGGCCCCGGAAAACGGCATTGTCGGTCGCCCAACCCGATCGGATGTCGGTGGCCGTCGATGGATCTATTCATTCATAAATATTATTGGTGTTAGTGTCATGTCACCCCCCTCTCTAGGGGGTGACATGACACTAACATTACACTGGTGCCTGACACCACAATGACACCACGACACCAGCCTTCATTTTGTGACCCGATTTTGGCACTGCACCTTCCAGATATCCACACCCCAGCCTTTCGACGAGGTTGTCTAAGACCGTCTTCGAGAGCCACCAGGTGCGTCAATAACCGCTGGAACAGCAGTCCTGTCAGCCTGTTCAGCGGCATGTAATCTCTGCCGTACACCATCCTTTTCGATCACCACCCTGTCAGATTTTTTAAGTTCTTTCCAAGCACGATTGAAGGATGACTCCGACGTTCTCGTACTACTCACAAACTCCGTTTTCAGCTCCTTATGTGTTGCACCAACTTCAGAAAACTTGTCCCTGAGGATGTCAACAGTTGTGTCAGTATGGCCATTGCAAGCGGCAAGGAAGTCAAATTTTCCCGCAAGAACGAGCGAGCTTTTCCCGCCGGACAGTCCCACTTTTTCAAACGCTGCGCCCAAATCTTGGAAAGATTTTTCATCCTTCATTTTTGTAAACTGGAGGGAAACTCCCATTGAGCCAGAACGTTCGTGGCTTTCGCAATAAATCATCACGTCCGCGGCACCTCGTAACGCACTGGAACCACGCTCGTTTGGACTATTCTTTCCTGAGTGGTGAAGAACCAAAACCGTTGTGCCAGTCTCGCGCTTCAGTTCGTCGAAACCCGCGACCACCCTACCTATATACAACTTTCCCTAAAGCAGCGGCACCATAGTAACGCGCGAGTACAGCCAATACTACCGGCTAACAATCTGACAGCTTGATATCGGTGGGGAGATCAGTTGACACACAGGAAGTTTTGAATAGCCATCGAAGGTCTCCAATTCCGTCGAAATGCAATAGGCTAGCGGGTCAACTTGTTCGAGACCCGTCGATGGGGTGGGGTCAGACACACCTTAAAGCACAACATTTGGGCACCACTCCGCGCTTCGACCGGGATGTCTTCCTATACCTTGCTGACACAGGTCGAGACTTCCGCCGTCAACCAACGGCCCGCCGCCATGCGCCTTCGCACTCGCGTGCGATGCGCCTCCGGAGACGGAGGGTATTTCCTCCTATGCCGCGCGGTGTTGCAGTACCAGCAAGCAGCAACAATGTTCTCGGCGGCATTGCCTCCACCTTCTGAACGAGGGAGAAGATGCTCGGCAGTGCATCGGAGGAACTTTGGCAGTCCGTTCGATCTACAAATTGTGGGTAACCGATGATCGAGGGCTGCGTCCCACATTGGCAGCTCACAGTAGTAGCAGCGTCCACTCTGTTCGAGCATCTTGGTTCGACGGATTTTCTTTAGTGCTTTTTTCATTGCACGGGTACTCCATTCAACTTCGTGAGAAGCGAATGCGCGACGCCCAGAAGGGGCGCTCCCCGGTGGGAAGCTATTGCTCGCGCGAGACCCGATTTTTCGTAGTTTCGCAATCCGGACAAAGAGACCTGAAGATTCAAAACTTCAGATCTGATCAACCTTTTGGTCTGATCAAGACGATCAAATCGTCTTCAATGCTTCGAGAATAAACGACAGCGGGGCCTGCGTCAACACAGCCAATCGAACGCCATACCCAGACTGTTCTAGAAAGAAGATAATCCCAAAGACAGGAAATCAAGATCGCAAAAGGCAATAGAAATGGGTGAAGCGCGCTTGGATTTTGATCTTGCCTGAAACGAAAGCCCCAAAAATCAAGACATTCCCTGAAAGTTGGTACTTACTCTCCAACTCCTTCGGAGCGGGACACTCACTTGGGCGGCCTCTTTCGAGACCCGTCGATGGGGCGGGGTCACTAGTAGGGGTTTAGTAGGGGAGCGGAGTACAACCGAAGCCAACCGGATGCTGTCCCATACAAAACCGGTTGGGCAAAAAGTCAAAATTTAGCAATCGGTTATGCTACCTGAGACAAACTAATCGGCTTGTATCCAACCCAGTCCAAGAGTTCGGAAAACACATTGGTAATGACGAGGTCGGGAGTTCAATTCTCCCCAGCAGCACCATGTTTTATACATGTGCGCTATCTCGGCAAAAACAGACAGCCAGCCTAGCTTAATTCTAGAGAACCTATGGCAGCGGTTAATTGCTTTGAGCTAAGCCGAAGAAATGAACGTAACACTCTTACGTTTGTCTTTTCTCCCTCGGCTACCTACCTTGACTTCGACCGTCACCAAGCTCACCCCTTTCGTAAAGTCTGAAACGGGCCTTCAACTATATTAGGGTTGTTGCGTCGATTTTTTTTACAAACAAGTTATCTAACGCGGGAATTTAACAGGAGATTTTCATATGCAACACCATGAGGTTCTGTTTCAACCGCTTGAATTGCCCTGTGGCGCGGTCTTGAAAAACCGCATCGCAAAATCGGCAATGTCGGACTCATTGGGTGATGGCGCGGGCCATCCAACGCCCGCGCAAAACAGGCTGTATCAGCGCTGGGCAGAAGGTGGGTTGGCCGTATCGATTATCGGCGAAGTGCAATCCATGCCTAATTATGCTGAAAAGCCGGGCAATCTGGTGCTCAATAGAAGTTCTGACGTGGATAAGTTTCGTGATCTTGCCGCACATGGTGGGGAAAACGGGACCCAGCTCTGGTTGCAACTCGGTAACGCGGGTGCGCTTGCCTATGCGCCCATTAGCACACCCAAGGGGCCAAGCGCGCTTGATTTGCCCGGCCTTCGTTGTGAGGGAATGACCCTCGATGAAATCCAGCAGGTCCCCTTGGAGTTCGCAAAGACGGCTAAGTTGGCACAGCAGGCTGGTTTTGGCGGGGTACAGATACATGCAGCACACGGATTTTTGCTGAGTCAGTTTCTGTCACCGTTGTTCAACAAGCGCAGCGATGCGTATGGTGGGCCTATCGCCAACCGTATGAAATTATTACTTGAATCCATTAAGGCTACACGCGCGACCGTCGGTTCCAACTTCCCTATTGCTGTGAAACTCAATTCCTCAGATCAGCTAGAAGGTGGATTTAACGAAGACGACGCACTTCAGGTTGTGGCTGCTTTGGACAAGTCATCCGTGGACATTATCGACATTAGCGGAGGGACGTATTTCCCAGGCGCTAAGTCCGCTTCTGACGGCGCGGGACGTGGGCCCTACTTCATTGCATTTGCCAAACGCGCCCGAACGGTGACATCCAAGCCCTTGATGTTAACAGGCGGCTTCAAAACGCGAGCGCAAGCGGAAGAAGCCGTTTTGAGCGGTGCAGTCGATGTAATTGGCCTAGCCCGTGCGTTGGTCCTTGAACCAACCCTCCCCAATCTTTGGTCGGCAGGCCAAATGCCTGAACCAATTTTCCCAAGGTTCACAGATGCACCGGAAGGCGGGATAACGGCCTGGTACACCATGCGCCTAACCGAAATCGCTACCGACAAAGAGACAGACGAAGTCGGCGACCTTGAAAAAGCAATTGACGACTATGAAGCGCGAGATAGAATCCGAACTGAAATCTGGAAACGCCACTTCAATCGTGACGACGTTTGATGGGATCGCATTGAGTAACCCGCAATGAAGCCTCATTCGGGGCTTAAGTCATTCTTTTTATAGATAACAAATGGGGCAATAAACACGTAAGATTGACCAGAAAAGACCCTTGGCACAAGCCGCCAGTTAGCTTCCTTGTCCTTCTCTGGCGACTCGTTCTGAATGTAGAAAATTATTCCACTATCGGCTTCCTTAACTGACTGCGGTAGCATCGGTGGTTTCAGAAGGTAGCGATTGATTGGATTTTCGACGAGCAAGCTTGCGGGTAGGTCATACATGGTCAGTGACCAAAATGAGTTAACCGGAGGAAGCTGGCCCGCTGGAAAATGCACTGTATAGCGGTTGGTTGTACGTTGCTTATGGTCCGAATTTGCTCCCTGTGGTTAAAATATTTTTGACGAAGCGAGTGAGTGCGCTGGATGCATTTTTTTCGTTTGGACCGCTTAACAAAATGTTTACCCACTCCGGTCCCAAACTAGGTGTGCTAGGGGCAGGACACATTGATTAAACCAGATGATGACAATTGTGGCGATGCAAATTGCGGAAAAGAGCGTGTGTGCTCATCGATCGAAACGCACGTCGGTAAATTGCAACTCCGTGTATCCCGCATCAAATGACATAGATCAATTTTGGATAGCTTCCTCAAGTTATGCTTTGAATGCCTGTCTTCTTGAAGCTTCAACCTCTAGTCAGGCTCTTTTGCGTTTTTTGGAGTAGGGAGTTAAAAATGATGAACCGTATAATTTCACTTTCCGCGGTATCCGCACTTTTAGTTGGGTCAGCAGCACTTGCTGGGCAGCCTGACGATCCTGGTGCGCACGGCGGAATTGTCTCCGAAGCACCCAAGACCCACAAGGCTAACGGAACTAACCTCGGACAAGTGATCAAGGAGTACAGAGAAAACGTTGATCCGGATTACAAAGTTGGAGAACAGGTACAGTCCCTTAAGGAAGCTTTCGGCGGCGCACCGAACCCTGACAATGATAATGGCAGCGGCAACGACTGAAACTAAGGTAACTCAAATCCTTTTCTTGAAATAAAATATGGCCCGTCCTTTTTTGGGCGGGCTACGTCTTTTCCAAGAACCACCTCCACCAAGCATAGGAATTACCCATAAAGCGCCACAGCTAAAGTTGCTGGACCAACTTTGCATAGGGTAGACTTCGGGTTTAGTTGGTGAATGTTTCTAGCAACTGCCTAGGCTTGGAGTGTTTCTCTTGCACTCTAAAACCTACAGCCTATGTCTAGATGTATATAAGTACCAATTCTTGGGACGCGCAATTGTCAAATTATCGGCTATGCGTACCAATTTTTGGGACACTTCCCTCTATTTTAGGCTTGTTACCGCCGCCACTGTTCTCGAATGTCGTATTGCAGAACTTACCGCTCATCAGTTTCCGAACGATCAGACTAGTCTTAACTGGAAATTTTTCGCGCGGGGTGTGCCGTCATCACCGAACCGGCGATCACGGGTATAAGCACCGTGTACGAGACTTCCCCGCTCATCAAAGCTGCGCCGCCGCGAGAAAGGCTTCAGCTTCTCAGAGCGCGTCTTTTGCTAACAAATTGAAATTAATCATTAGTTTCGCCATGATCGCTCCCATTGCTCTAGCGCTTTGAAAAGAGAGTTCGAGTTCTCTCTCGTTAGGCGCTTCACTTCTCCCGTAGTTTTATATCCGCGAAAAGCTTTGGTTGTCCGCCTCCTAAATCAACCCGATTTGCGTTGCCCCAAGTAGGAGAGTCGGCGCGATTACGTGGCCAAGAGCGCGAACTTCTGGGGATGGTTGCAAAATATCTGGAACCTGCACCACCCGTGCTCCAGAGGCAACTGCCGCGCGGGTTCCGGGATCGGAATCCTCAAAGGCAGCGCAATCCGTCGCCTTCAGACCAAGCGATTTTGCAGCACGCACATAGATGTCGGGTGCAGGTTTAGGGGAAACCACCTGATCTCCGCCCGTCACTGTTTCAAAAAAACCAAGAAGGCCAGAGACTTCAAGATGGTGACGCGCTTTTTCCGTTTGGGTTGAGGTGGCAACAGCACAAGGAAGTCCCTTTGCTTTCAGGGCCTTGAGCAATTCGACGACTCCCGCCTTAATGGGAATGTCCTCAATTTTAATCGCCGCGGAATTGGCGGTACTTTTCTCTAGAAACGCCTCAAAGATCGCCAAATCGTCGATTCTTGCGCGCAAAATGTCTTCTGATTCCTTGCGCCGAACCCCGATGAGACCCAACAGAACCGGCTCGAAATCAATCAAGCCAACGTCATCGGCAGCGCGTTGATAGCACAGGATGGTGAGGCGCTCCGTGTCCAAAAGGAGGCCGTCCATATCGAAAATCGCGCCGCGTAAACTCATGTTATATCCCATTTTATGACCGACCTAGACCTGCCCGCCCGCTTGAAACCTTTGCGCCCCTCAAACCACACCCCACGCACAATGGGAATACCCGACCGCAGCGCGCAACGGGCGACATTGTGGGCAATATAATCGCATATTTTTTTGCAAAAAGGCGGCAAATCCGCTCATTTAGGCAGGATAATCTGCACAAGTTCGCGTATCAATGGAGGTGTCATATTTGAAAAATCCCAAAGGAGCCTCCCCATTGTTGTTTAATCGATACAGCATTTTCATGACACCTGAGGCGGGTATGTTTGCCGATTCTGGCGCTGCTTGGCTTGGGTGGGATTTGGAAAAGGGTTGCGCCGTGCCACACCCAAAAGCCTCCGAAACCGCCCTGCGTATTGCAACCCAAGCCCCAAGAAAATACGGCTTTCATGGAACAATCAAACCTCCCTTTCACCTTGCAAAAGGCACAACATATGAGAGTCTTTTGTCTCAAACCAAGGCGCTTTGTGCTGTCCATGCTCCTGTTGAAATTGAAGCCCTAAGCCTCACAATAGATAAGTCGACTTTGGCGCTTACTCCGGAAGGGAAAATCGACCATCTTGCCAGTCTCGCCGCCGCCGTTCTGCAAAAACTGGACCGTTTTCGCGCCCCTCTCAGTGAGACGGAATTGGCCGGACGCCGCAAAGCCAACCTAACGCCCCTGCAGGAAACCAACTTGAAAAATTGGGGGTATCCGTATGTTTTGGACGCGTTCAAATTTCACATCACTTTGAGTGGTCATTTGCCGCCCAAAGACTTGGAACATTTAGAAACTTTGGCCCGTACACACTTCGCCCATGACTTGGGCCGCCCGATGCGATTTTGTTCGCTAATTCTGGCTGGCGAAGCGGGGGACGGACGTTTTCACGCACTTCACCGGCTCCCTCTTTCTGGAAAGAAAGTGCCCTAAAGTCTGCCCCCAAGTGTATGAATAACCACCGGCCAATTCGTGGCCTCTTGGCCGCGCCGTGAAATAGGGTACACTTGCAAAAAAACAAAGCGCCCAAGGAGACTCCAAGTGAATGACCTAATCATGATCGCCCCCATGCCCCCAAAAGTCATGGCGGACCTCTCGGAGTCCTTCACCATCCTGAAATACTGGGAAGCCGTTGATAAAAAAACGTTTCTGAGCAACTGCGCGCATGTGAAATTCATGGCGACGAACGGTCATGTTGGCTGTGACGACGCAATGATGGGCGCCCTTCCCGGCCTAAAAGTCATCTCAAGTTTTGGCGTTGGCTATGATGGTATCGACGTCACTGCCGCGCGCAAACGGGGTATTTCCGTCACCAACACACCCGACGTTTTAAGCGATGCCGTCGCGGAACTTGCGCTTGGATTGATGCTGTCTCTTTGCCGCAGAATCGTCGATGCGGATGCCTTTACGCGGCAGGGAAAATGGCTCGAAGGCGGGTATCCCCTGACGGGCGAACTTACGGGGGCAACGGTCGGGATTTTGGGGCTAGGACGGATCGGCAAGGAAATTGCCCGCCGCGCACAAGCCTTCAAAATGCAGGTGGTTTATCATGGCCGCAACCCACAGGCCTATGAACCCTTTCCGTACTATGCCTCGCTTGAGGAAATGGCGGCGGCATCCGATTGGATTGTGGCCGTTGTTCCCGACAATGCAGCCACGCGAAAGTTGGTGGATCGCAAAGTTCTTACGGCATTGGGCCCAAAGGGAGCGATCGTGAATTTGGGGCGAGGAACACTCATTGATGAACCTGTTATGGTCGAAATGTTGCAGTCTGGAGCCTTGGGCGGCGCGGCGCTCGATGTGTTTGATCAAGAGCCGAAAATGTCACCGGATCTTTGGAAACTGCCGAACGTTGTGCTGTCGCCACACCAAGGAAGCGCCACCGAGAAAACACGCATCGCGATGGGCGACCTAGTGGTGCAAAACTTGCTTCGCGCCAAAGAGGGCCGCCCATTGGTTTCCCCTGTGGGTTAATCCCCCAGCACTGGATTTTCTAACATTCAACGACCCCAGAGTTACATTACCGCGCCGATTTGCCATGGAACAAATTCATAATCGCCAAGCCCTTGCGCTTCGGATTTCGAAGGGGTTCCAGAGGCCACGTCCAAGAACATCTGGTAAATCCGCTGCCCCGCCGCCTCAATCGTTTCGCCATCTGTGAGAATCGACCCCGCGTTCAAATCCATATCTTCTTCCATCCGCGTGAACATCTGGGTGTTCGTCGCAATTTTTATCGACGGCGTTGGCTTGGCCCCAAAGGCGGACCCGCGCCCCGTGGTAAAGGCGATCAAATTGCATCCACTGGCGATTTGCCCTGTCACAGACGCGGGGTCATATCCGGGGCTGTCCATGAAGACGAACCCTTTGCTGCGGATTGTTTCACCGTATTTGAAAACGCCCGTTAGGGGCGAAGTTCCCCCTTTGGCCGCAGCCCCGAGTGATTTTTCAAGGATGGTTGTAAGCCCGCCTTTTTTGTTCCCCGGAGACGGGTTATTGTCCATCGACCCCTTGTTGCGGGCGGCGTATTCTTCCCACCATTTGATGAGGCCGATGAGTTTTTCACCCACCTCTGGCGTTGCTGCGCGGCGCGTCAACAAATGCTCCGCACCATAAATTTCTGGCGTCTCGGCCAATACGCCCGTGCCTCCTTGCGCGACCAACAAATCACAGGCGAAACCCAACGCGGGATTGGCCGTCACACCAGACCACGCATCCGATCCACCACATTGCAAACCGACCATCAACTCCGAGGCGGGACAAGCTTCGCGGCGTGCTTCATTGGCCAATGGCAGCATGGCTTCGACCTTTTGAATGCCAATCTCGATCGTTTTCCGCAGGCCAGCCACGTCTTGAATATTCATCGCCTGAAACTTTGGCCCCGGCTTAAGACCCCATGCCTCGACCAACCAATCAATCTGATTGATCTCGCAGCCCAAGCCCACCATCAAAACGGCGGCAACATTTGGGTGCGCCGCATAGCCCCACATTACCCGTTGAAGCGCCTCAAAACCGTCGCCATCCCCCGCCATGCCACAGCCCGTGCCATGCACGAAAGCAACAACTCCATCGACGTTTTCATATTTCGCCATAACCTCTGGCGTAAAGTGGTTTGCAATCATCCGCGCCGCCGTTGCCGAGCAATTCACTGACGTCAAAACCGCAACATAATTGCGTGTGCCGACTTTGCCGTTTTCACGCCGGTACCCCATAAAGGTATCCACAGTCGTGGCGGGGGCAACGGGCCGAATATCGGTTGAGAATTCATAGGTTTGATCGACAGCCCGAAACTCAAGATTGTGCGTGTGCACATGATCCCCCGCGGCAATATCTTCCTTCGCATAGCCGATGACCTGCGCGTATTTCAATACCGCCGCCCCCTTCTCAATCGCTTGCGTAGCCATTTTATGCCCGCGCGGAATTTGCTGTTTTGGCGATATTCCATTGACGTCCTCATCGGGATTGAGGGTTTCAATCGCGCTAACGACATTATCATTCGGGGCAAGGCGGACGGTTTTTGACATAGGATTTCCATTGCGAAACGAGGGGGGTTAGGCGTTATTGTACATTTTGCAAAAAAATACGAAAGGTGCAAATGTGATTACTTTTAATTCCGGCAGAAAACAGTTGCGCCTTGCGCTATAATTCCTTAATTCACGAATTATGGAATTTAAACTTCTAGACCGCCTCGCCACTCTCAGTCACCCACAGCGGATGGCCATTTTCCGACTGCTGATCCGGCGGTATCCGGACGCGCTGCCTGTTGCTGAAATCCTTACGGTTCTAGATCTCAAACCAAGCACGACGTCTGTCTATCTCTCAGCATTAAAATCGGCTGGACTTGTACACCAGCGCCGCCTTGGCACAAGCCTCCTTTATAGTGCGAATATTGCGGCCTCACAGGAAATCGTTTCGGGATTATTTAGCGACTGTTGTGGCGGGCGCGCCGATTTATGCCTTCCAACCGACCCGTTAAAACCAGCGACACAACCCAGCGTATTGTTCCTATGTACTGGAAACTCGGCGCGCTCCATTATGGCCGAAACGATCCTGCGCGATTGGCAAGGTCGCACTTTCACTGTGGCGTCCGCAGGGACAGAACCGCGCGCAGGCGTCCACGCCATAGCCCGCGATGTTTTGCTATCCAAAGGCCACAACATTCAAAACCTGCACTCCAAAAACATCACCACCGTTTTGGGCGAAACGACATCCGACTTCGATTTCGTATTCACCGTTTGTGACAACGCAGCAAACCAAGACAGCGGCGCGCTTCATGGTACCCCCATCGCCAGCCATTGGGGCATCGAAGACCCCGTCCCAGCAGCCAACTCCTTGGACAAAGCATCCCGAGACCGCTTTGAAAACACCTATGAAATGCTAAACACACGCATCTCGCGTTTTGCCACCCTCCCTTTTGAAACAGCCAGCCGTGCCGACCTCCAAAAATCGGTCGACGATATCGCGCGTAATTAATCAGAAAGCCTTTTGACATGACAACATTTGCCATCAATGGCCTTGGCCGCATCGGAAAACTCGCCCTGCGTCCCCTCCTAGAGCGCGGCGCAAAAATCGCCTTTATTAATGATGCTGTGGGAGACCCCAAAATGCACGCGCATTTGCTGGAGTTTGACTCGATTCACGGGCGTTGGCCCGCGAACTTCGAGGCCGACAACAACAGCATCACAATCGACGGAACGCATATTCCTGTGACCTCCACGCGCAATCTCGATGAGTTGCCGCTAGAAGGGGTCGACGTTGTGATCGACTGTACAGGAGCGTTCAAAACCGAAACTAAACTGGCGCCCTATTTTGCAGCAGGCGTCAAAAAAGTCGTCGTATCGGCCCCCGTAAAGGACGGCCCAACCGCCAATATTGTCTATGGCGTCAACGACGATATTTATGATCCCGAAACCCACAGAATCATCACCGCCGCAAGTTGCACGACCAATTGCCTCGCGCCGGTGGTCAAAGTTCTGCTCGAAGGGATCGGCATTCGACACGGCTCAATCACCACAATCCACGATGTCACCAACACCCAAACGATCGTTGATCGCCCCGCGTCTGATTTGCGTCGCGCGCGCTCGGCCCTGACCAATTTGATTCCCACGACAACGGGGTCGGCCACGGCAATCACGCTCATCTATCCAGAGCTAAAAGGCAAACTGAACGGCCACGCCGTGCGCGTTCCCTTGCTCAACGGCTCGCTCACGGATTGCGTTTTTGAAATGGAACGCGAGACGAGTGTCGAAGAAGTGAATGAGCTTTTCCGCCTGGCATCCGTTGGTTCCCTCAAGGGCATCTTGGGTTATGAAACACGGCCGCTGGTGTCCTCGGATTACACAAATGACCCTCGCAGTTGCATCATAGACGCGCTTTCAACCATGGTCGTGAACGGTACCCAACTCAAGGTTTACGCGTGGTACGACAACGAATGGGGCTATACAAACCGACTGGTCGACGTGGCCTTTATGGTTGGCGATTCCCTGTGACACAAACGCGGGGATTCTCGGCCTATATCGCTGTAACGGCCGCCTATTGGGCCTTCATGCTGACGGACGGCGCGCTGCGCATGTTGGTGCTTTTGCACTTCCATACCCTCGGATTTTCACCGGTTCAGCTCGCATATCTCTTTGTGCTTTATGAAGTTGCGGGGATTGTGACCAATCTTTCAGCAGGTTGGATTGCCGCACGCTTTGGGCTGACCTCGACGCTTTATGCGGGATTGGCGCTCCAAGTTTTGGCCCTACTCGCGCTATCCCTACTTGATCCAAACTGGAGCATCGGGGCCTCGGTCGTGTTCGTCATGCTCGTGCAAGGCGCATCTGGCGTTGCCAAAGACCTCGCAAAAATGAGCTCAAAAAGTGCGGTCAAAATCTTGGCACCCAAGGCCAAAGGCGGCCTGTTTAAGTGGGTCGCGATTTTGACTGGCTCCAAGAATGCGGTCAAAGGCTTGGGCTTTCTCCTTGGCGCCGCGCTTTTGGCGACCCTTGGTTTTGTGCCTGCAGTCTTGGCGATGGCGGGCGTGTTGGGACTTGTTCTGATTGCCGTGCTTGTGGGAATGCCCTCAGGCCTTCCCACAGGGCGAAAAGACGCCAAGTTCAAAGAGGTTTTCTCTAAAAACCGTAACATCAACTGGCTCAGCGCTGCGCGTGTTTTTCTATTCGGGGGGCGAGATGTTTGGTTTGTTGTGGGGATTCCCATTTATTTTTACGCCGTCCTCTCGGATGGCTCGGAGGAGTCCAACCGCGCCGCGTTCTTTTTGATCGGGAGTTTTATGGCGGTCTGGACGATTCTCTATGGGATGGTGCAAGCCAGCGCGCCAAAGCTCTTGCGCGCGCACCAACGCGGCGAACATGAATACGCTGTTTTGGCACAGAAATGGGCACTCGGTCTCGCAGTGGTTCCTGTTGTCCTAACCGCAATCCTCCTTCTGGCACCCGGCACATCTCCGATGCTCACTGGAACCATCGTCGCCGGCCTCCTTATATTCGGGACAATGTTTGCGGTAAACTCGTCGCTCCACTCCTACCTCATCTTGGCGATGACGGATGAAAAACGGGTCACCATGGACGTGGGATTTTACTACATGGCGAATGCAGTTGGGCGCTTGACTGGGACGCTCCTCTCGGGGGTATCCTATCAAATCGGAGGGCTCGCTCTCTGCCTTGGAACGGCCGCGGGAATGATCCTTCTGAGTTGGGCATGCACACGAAGACTCGGGAATTAGCGCAAACAGGCGTGCCTTCACACAGGCAAATTTTCCTGTCAAATTCCGCGCTTTGCGGATTTCACGTCTTGACGCTCCAATACAGCTGAAATACTACTCTCAAACGACGCGGGTATGGTGAAATGGTATCATACGAGTTTTCCAAACTTAAGGCGAGGGTTCGATTCCCTCTACCCGCTCCACATTCCCCCAATTTGCCGAAATAGCTTCCAAAAACCATTCTGCGGCGTTTGAGCGCTTGTTGCTTCCGATACAGGCCATTATGTGGGTTGGGACGCAAACAAACGGGGGGCTCCATGGCCCAATTAGATGAAGACCGCGAAAAATCCAAACAAATGGGCGCTTTGCGCGGACTTGTTCCTTTTGTGCGTCCCTATGGCGGGCTTGTCCTCGCCGCCTGTCTCGCGCTGGTTCTAACGGCGGCAACCTCGCTCATTCTGCCTATTGCGGTGCGCCGTGTTGTGGACGGCTTTACGGCCTCCAACGGAGCACTCATCGACAGCTACTTTGGCGCAGCCCTCGCAATTGCAGCGATTCTCGCACTTGGCACGGGCTTGCGGTACTACCTCGTGACCCGCCTTGGCGAACGTATTGTCACCGACATTCGCAAAGCTGTTTTTGACCGCGTTATTCGCATGAGCCCCGCGTTTTATGAGAAGATCATGACCGGAGAAGTTCTAAGTCGGATCACCACCGATACGACGCTTATCCTGTCGGTCATCGGCTCCTCCGTTTCAATCGCTTTGCGCAATGCGCTGATTTTCGTTGGCGGCATGGCTCTCATGCTTTTGACCAGCGCAAAACTGGCCGCGATGGTGTTGTTTATCGTTCCTGCCGTTATCGTTCCCATTATTGTTCTTGGTCGTCGTTTGCGGATTTTGAGTCGCGAAAACCAAGACTGGATCGCAAAATCCTCCGGCAGCGCAAGCGAAGACCTTTCCTCGGTGCAAACCGTTCAAGCCTTCACACACGAAGCCCTTTCCTCCAAGAATTTCGCCGATGTAACGGAGCAATCCTATGTCGTCGCAATGAAGCGGATAACCACACGCGCCCTGATGACTGTGGTTGTTATTTTCCTTATTTTCTCGGGTGTCGTCGGTGTTCTTTGGATGGGCGCACATGACGTCAACCAAGGCAGTCTGAGCATCGGTGCCCTCGTTCAATTCGTGATTTATGCGGTTATGGTCGCGGGGTCGGTTGCCGCCCTCTCCGAGATTTGGGGCGAACTTCAACGCGCAGCAGGCGCAACCGAGCGCCTTGTTGAACTGCTCAACACCGAAGATGCCATCAAAAACCCTGCGAATCCGAAAACGCTCGCGAAACCCGTGCGCGGCGAAATCGTATTTGACAACGTCACCTTCCACTATCCTGCGCGGCCTGAAATTGCTGCGCTTTCTGGCACCAATCTTTCGATCAAACCGGGCGAAACGGTTGCGCTTGTGGGGCCATCTGGCGCAGGAAAATCGACCGTCATTCAGTTACTCCAGCGTTTTTACGATCCCACCAGCGGCGTCGTTTCCATTGATGGGCTCAACCTGCGCGACTTGACCCGAACAGATTTTCGCGAACAGATCGCGCTTGTGCCCCAAGACCCGATTATTTTTGCGACCACCGCTCTTGAGAACATTCGTTTCGGCCGCCCCGACGCCACGGATGCCGAGGTCTTTGAGGCCGCAAAAGCTGCTGCCGCACATGATTTCCTCATGGCGTTACCCGAGAAATACGAAAGCCAAGTTGGCGAGCGCGGTGTTATGCTCTCAGGTGGGCAAAAGCAACGTATCGCCATTGCCCGTGCCATTTTGCGCGACGCGCCTATCCTTTTGCTCGATGAAGCGACAAGTGCTTTAGACGCCGAAAGCGAACGTGCGGTTCAAAACGCGGTCGATGAAATGGCCCAAGGGCGCACGACCCTGATTGTGGCCCACCGTTTGGCAACCGTGAAAAAAGCCGATCGCATCCTTGTGTTTGATGGCGGAAAAATCATTGCCGACGGCACGCATGAATCCCTTGTCGCCGAGGACGGCCTCTATGCGCGTCTGGCGCGGTTGCAGTTTACGGACGGAAATGGCGTAGCGTAACTTTCTCCTTACGTTCCGTCGTTTGGACTTTCCCTTGCGAAAATAGTCGTTTGCAATCATCCTCCTTGGGGAGAAGAGCACGTGGGGACGTGCCCAATGGGAGAGAGTGTGATGAACAAATTTTCATCAATTGACGACCGCAATGCTATTGAAGCAGAAGCGCGATGGGAGGATCGTGATCTTCCCAAAACTATGTATGAATTTGTCGCCGCCACTGCGGAAAAATACGGGGAACGCCCCGCCATTTCGTTTCAGATCACGTCCGGCCCCAAAGATCGCGCCGAAACTCTCACTTGGAATGAGTTGTTCGGAAAAACAACGCAAACCGCCAATTTTTTCCGCTCTCTGGGCATTGGGGAGGCCGACGTTGTTGCCTACCTTCTGCCCAATGCAAACGAAACGGTCCTAACACTTCTTGGTGGGTCAATTGCGGGGATCGTCAGCCCGATCAACCCCCTCCTTGAAGCGAGCCAAATCGCGTCGATCCTGCGCGAAACAGGAGCCAAAGTCCTCGTGACTTTGCGCGCCTTCCCCAAGTCGGATGTCGCACAAAAAGCTGCCGAAGCGGTTGCGATGGTGCCTAGTATCGAGACGGTTGTTGAGGTCGATTTGCTGCGGTATCTTTCCCCGCCAAAGAGTTGGATTGTTCCGCTTATCCGTCCGAAAAACCCCGTCACCCACAAGGCGCGCGTGCTAAGCTTCAATACCGAAATCGCCAAGCATTCGAGCGAAAAACTCGACTTTTCAGATTCTGCTGGCGACCGAGTTGGGGCATATTTTCACACCGGCGGAACAACGGGTATGCCCAAGGTGGCCCAGCACAAATACTCCGGCATGATTTACAACGGCTGGCTTGGGCATCGCTTGCTTTTTAGCCACGATGACGTGGTGATTTGCCCCCTGCCCCTGTTCCACGTGTTCGCCTGTCACCCGATAATGATGTCGATGATTGCTTCGGGTGCGCATGTCGTCTTTCCGACGCCTGCGGGTTACCGTGGCGAAGGTGTCCTGGATAACTTCTGGAAACTTATCGAGCGTTGGAACGTGACGTTTATGATCACCGTTCCGACCGCCATTTCTGCGCTGATGCAGCGGCCAGTTGACGCAGATGTATCGTCGCTTCGCACGGCGATGTCTGGATCCGCCCCCCTTCCGATTGAGCTTTTCCGTCGCTTCGAAGAAGCCACGGGCGTCACGATTACCGAGGGCTACGGCCTAACCGAGGCGACGTGCCTCGTGTCGTGCAATCCCACGAGCGGCAAGAAAAAAAAGGGCTCCGTTGGTGTGCCCTTTCCCCATACCGACGTAAAAATCCTGCGCCAAACACCTGATGGCCCTGTCGAGGCCCCCGTCGATGAAGTCGGAGAAATCTGTATCGATAATCCGGGAGTCATTCCCGGATCAACCTATACCGAGGTCGACAAAAACCACGATCTTTTCCACCACGACATCTACCTTCGCACGGGCGACTTAGGGCGCGTCGACACGGACGGATATCTTTGGATTACAGGGCGCGCCAAGGACTTGATTATCCGTGGCGGTCACAACATCGACCCCGCGGAAATCGAAGAAGTTTTGGCGGGGCATCCCGCAGTTGGATTTGCGGGTGCGATTGGCCAACCGGATGCACACTCAGGCGAAATTCCCTGCGCCTATGTCGAGCTAGTACAAGATGCCGAAGTGACGGTAAATGAGCTTATGGAGTTTTGTAAAAAGGGAATCCCAGAGCGCGCGGCCCATCCCAAATACATCGAAATTTTGGATGAATTGCCGAAAACAGCAGTGGGCAAAGTCTTCAAACCCGACTTGCGCAAACGCGCCATTACGCGGGTGTACAATGCGGCCTTGGAAAAAGCGGGCTTGCAGGTGAGCGTGTGTTCGGTGATCGAAAGCAGACGACGCGGACTCGTTGCGCAAATTGAGATGTCCGAAGTCGTAAGCACGATTGAAATCACTCAAGTTCTTGGGGCCTTCACAATCCCATGGGAATGGCTTCCCGAACAGCCTTCTTAGGCGGTTAGTACCCAGAATTATCAGCATCCAAGGAACGGATAAGCTGCTCCCCTGAGGCCCGATTGGAATTGACCTCGGGGGAAACACGCCACGCGGCAAAGCGATCTTCGGGCGCGGGTTGCATCAATCGTGCAGCCCCCTTCCCCTGCTCCCCAAGCCAACTAGCCCATTGATCCGGCGCAAGGGAAACGGGCATCCGTTTGTGGATTTTCGACATCGTTTTGTTTGCCGCAACTGTCACAATAGCGGCTGTTCTCGTGCGCACCCCGTCGTACTCCCAATCCTGCCAAATACCTGCGAGCACCCCGACCTCTTCATGGCGCGGCGTGATATACCACGGTAGGCGCACGCCCTCAGGCGTTTTGGTCCATTCATAGAAGCCACACACAGGGATGAGGCACCGCCGTTCCCGACACGCTTTAGCAAACGCGGGTTTCTGCGCAATCGTTTCCGCCCGCGCGTTGATCAAAAGCGGGCCGTCATTGGGCTTTTTGTACCAATTGGGAATAAAACCCCACCGCATGGCCCGTAATTGGCGGCCATGATCTGTGGCCATAATTGCGTGGATTTGGGTCGTCGGACAAACGTTATAATTCGGAACGTTCGGTAAATCATTGGCGGGGGCCGCCGCAAAAAGCTGGGCCATGGCCTCCACGGGCAAAGTGATCGCAAATCGTCCGCACATTCTCTCGCTCCTCGCCAACACCTTGTTACAAAAAAGGCGCGCCGTGGCTGGCGCGCCTTAGGTTCAGTCAGCGTAAACCAAACTTATTTCACGGTGATGCGGCCATCAAGGTAGGGCTCGTAGCTGCCTGCTGCCGCAAGGTATTCAGAGACAACATCCGCAAGATCAGGGCCGAAATCATAGGCATTCATCGCGTCGCGGAACATGCTGTAGCCATCGCCGCCGCCACGCACGTAGTTGTTCGAAACAACGCCGTAAACTTTGGCTGGATCAAGCGCTTCATAGCCCGCGCCCGTATCAATCATAACCTCGGAAATACGATTGCCAAAGGCCTCGGAACCCGTGATGGTGAACGTCATCCCCGCAACCTGCGCGAAGCGACCGTTTTTGGTCTCATCGTCATATTGCAGCACCGCGTTTTCGAGCGCGTCCTTAAGCGTTGCCCCATTCACTTGGAACGTTGCCAGCGTGTTTTGGAACGGAAGAACCGTGTAAACATCACCCATCGTAACTTCGCCAGCTTCTAAACCTGCACGAAGTCCGCCGCCATTTGCCAACGCGACTTGGATGCCTTGATCTTTGACGCGCGCAAGCATCGCATCGGCAACAAGGTTCCCCATTTCGCATTCTTTGGCGCGGCAATTGTCACGCGATCCATCAATCGCTGCCCCAGTGGTCGCCACAATTTTGCTGCGAATTTCTTCGAGGGGGGCTGCGGCTTCTGCAATACGTGCAACCGTCGCGGCATCCTCAGCAACCGAGGCGTCCGTAATGATAGGCTCGCCAGTGGCAGAGATGACTTCGCCAGCGTCGTTAAACGTGACGTTCAATTCGCCAAGGAATTTACCATAAGCATAGGCCGAAACGATGGCCGTTGAGCCAACCATTGTTGGGTATGGGCCTTCGGCACGCTCGTTGGTGTTGGACAACAATGTGTTGGTATGGCCACCAACGATCACGTCTACACCCGTGGTTTCGGCGGCAACTTTTTGGTCAACGCTATAGCCCGAGTGCGACAAAACGATAATTTTATTCACGCCCTCGGCGGTCAGTTTGTCGACCTCACCTTGCACGGCACCAACAGGATCGGTAAAAATCACCAAGTCACCGGGGCTGGCCAATTCATCGGTATCTTGTGGCGTCAATCCGATTAGGCCGATTTTCTCGCCACCCCGTTCGATGATCGCGGATTTAGCAAGTTTACCAGCCAAAGCAGGCTCTTGGGACACGTCCGCGTTGGACATCAGAATAGGAAAGTTGATCGTATCCATGAAGCCTGCGAGAACTTCTGGGCCGTCGTCAAACTCGTGATTGCCAACGGTCATGCCGTCGTAGCCGAGCTTGTTCATCATTTCGGCGGCGAGTTTACCCTTGTAGTAAGTATAAAACAGCGTGCCTTGGAACTGGTCTCCGCCATCCACCAAAATTGAGTTATTTGAACGCGCACGGGCGTCGGCAACGGCCGTCACCAAACGTGCAGAGCCACCAAAGCATTCGCCAGCGGCGTTGTCTTCGGCGCTACAGCCAGCGTCATATTTGCTGATGGGCTCAAACCGTGCGTGGAAATCGTTTGTGTGTAAAACGGTGAGTGAGTAGTCGGCGGTAGCAGCGCCAGCCGTAAGGGCCAAAACGGCCGCGGTTGTGAAAAGACGGGCGAACATATTAATACTCCCTATTATTGTTCTAGAGCGATAGATTGACCAAATGCAGCATCAGAGTCAAAGGCTGCGTTTGTATAATATGTATATTCAGGGTGTTACGGACATATGACAACGGCCTCTGTCATTTTGGGGGTATTTGGCCGTTCAGGGGTATATTCGCTATTTTGGGCTATTTCGCAGTTTTTCTCTATAAGTGGCTACCCATTACGCTACCCACTCTCCCTAGAAATGAGCCTTGGGCGAAAAAGGAACGCTTGTGGCGGAGGCTTTTGAGGGTGGTGATGCGCGATTTTCTGGGCATTCGCGTCGATTAGCCGAATTGACGCGAACGGCCCTTAGCTGCCTCTCGCCGGACATGTTGTATGCTGCAATGCGGCCCGTCGAACCTGCCGTTCGCTGCATCTGCGAAATACGCACCTAACTGAACTCACAGTGTGCGGACTTAGCAGTCATACGCGCGCACCAGCCCGAAGTTGACCTTGGTGCTTGGTGATCCACAGGCTTGCCTTAAAGACACCCTGAGCCACATCACAGGTACAAGATCATTAAAATGGATCAGCTTCTGCCGTGGAATTATAAGGGGTGAATGGACGCTTACGATCATTTGGGTCTACCCAAATTATAATTGGAGGCCACGCAGTTTTTATCAAGCTTTGTTGACTTGCACAGCATTCGACACGAAGGGTGGAAACCCTCGTTTTTAATTGGGTCTAGCTGAAAAATTCACGTGGCCGCTTTCAGAATTACTACGAATAGATTCTTTTGCTTGGGCTGGATGCTCAAAGATTCGTGCGGTGTTGGATGCGAAGTCATAAGCTCACAGAACCCGCGCTGTCAGCGCGCCTGCATTGCATATCACTAAACTACCGTAGCCAATCGAGATTTCTCCGTTTCTTTCCATCTCCCGCAGAATACTCCCTGCGGATGCTCTTGATAGATTTGCGGCGACGGCCAACTCCTGCTGCGTGGCCGGAATGGCTTTGATTGGGGGGGATCGTGGGTGCCCTAAACGGTTTCCCGACAGGCGCAACAAAACGGAGGCCATTCTTTTTTGCGGTGCGGAAAGCATCAAGTCGTCTGCCGCTCCGATTGCGGTGATCAGGTGTTGCCCGGCTAGTAAGGCGATCCATTTCCAAGCTTCGGGGAATTCTCTGGAAAGTTGCAGAAAATCGTACCGGTTGATCTTTAAGAGGAGCATGTCGGTTGCGGCCTCAAACCCCAGCATGCGAGGAGAGCCAGAAACGAATTCGTTTTCCCCGAACCAGAATCCGGGCCCAATGACATGAGACAGTCTTTGTTCGTGTTCATTCATTGCCATTTGCATCCGCGCCGTACCGGAAGCAATCCCATAAAGATTGCTATCATTTGCTCCAACTCCGTAAATAATTTGCCCAGAATCTATCTGGATCCAACGGCCAGTTTTAAGGAATGCATCGGCGAATTCTCGTGGTGGATCACCAAGCCAACCAGCGCGCAATTTGGAATAATCTGGCATGAAATCTCCGATAATGCTAAGATTGTATGAGAATACACAATCTTTTTGTAGAAGCCATGCTTATGTGTCTGCTATTGATTTTAACTGTGGATCGCGTTGGCCTTCAAAAAACAACGCGCCATCGACCATATTTTGCTGCTGATTTGCCTAAATTCGAGGGTGCAGCTCCACGCGTTAAATCGGGTAAGACTGCCCATTATTGGGGTAATGGCACGGTTGGGCGGTGACGGCTCCCTCGTGTTCAGTACGCTAAATTCACGTGGTCAGTGTTCCACATTCTGGGAGGAATATTAGTGCGAATTTGTAATAGTTCAGTATCGGTAATGGCGGTTGCAGCGGCTTTTGCAACCACCGCTGCGGCACAAGACGCAATTGATATGACCGGACTTGATCCGGTCTTTGCCGAACGGCCTTATTCCCCCTATGCAGACCGAGCGTTTCCCGAAAACGTCTATTTTGGGGACACCCACGTACACACGGGCTTATCGGGCGACGCTGGCGGCGGAGGGACCAGACTCCTACCGCGCGACGCCTATCGATTTGCTCGCGGCGAACAAGTGAACTCTAACACTGGCCAACCTGTAAAGCTGCGCACCCCTTTCGATTTTTTTATGATCACCGACCACTCCGACGGTATGGGAGCGATTACGGATATGATCGCGGGGACTCCAAATATTGTTGCAGATCCCGATGGCAAGAAATTCCACGAAGCCTTCGCGAAGGGCGGGCAAGAGGCGCAAGCGGCCGCGACGGAACTTGTGCGGCAGTTTTCTCAGGGCGTACTCTCACCGGCGTTGAATTATCAGCCCGGAAATCCGGCGTACAAACGCGTCTGGGACGACATTATTCAAGCCGCTGAGGAGTTCAATGATCCGGGTACATTCACGACGTTCATCGCCTATGAGTGGACCTCTCTAGAGGCGGGGAATAACCTCCACCGCAATGTGATTTTTCGGGATGGTCCCGAACGTGCGGGGCAAATTGTTCCGTACACGACAACCCCTCCTTTGGGCAGCCGCGACCCGAAAGATCTGTGGAAATGGCTTGAAAACTATGAAGCTAAGACCGGTGGCGATGTGACGGCTATTCCGCACAACGGCAACCTTTCAAACGGCATGATGTTCGCGTTACAGGACGATTTCGCGGACGGTGCACCCTATGATGCGGAATATGCACAGCAACGCAACAAGTGGGAGCGTCTGTATGAGGCGACCCAGATCAAAGGCGATGGCGAAGCACATCCTCTTTTGTCTCCAGACGATGAATTTGCGGATTTTGAAACTTGGGACTGGGGCAATCTAGATATTTCGGAAAAGAAAACGCCAGAAATGCTTCCCGGAGAATACGTTCGGTCAGGATTACAGCGTGGGCTTCAGCTGGAAAATGAGTTGGGCACGAACCCCTTTAAATTCGGTCTTGTGGGAGCTGGGGACGCCCATACTGGCCTTTCTACGCCTGACAATGACAATTTTTATGGAAAATTTACGGCCTACGAACCGAGCGAACACCGCGCCAATCATCTATCCAAGAGAAACGATGATCTCGATATTGAGTATCATTCGTGGCGCTATATCACGAGTGGTTTGACCGCCGTTTGGGCTACCTCAAACGCCCGTGGCCCAATCTTTGACGCCATGGAGCGCCGTGAAGCCTATTCCACAACGGGCACCCGTATTCGGGTTCGGTTCTTTGGCGGTTGGGATTTTGAGGAGGCCGATACGCATCGTCGCGACCTTGCACAGGTTGGCTATTCTAAGGGCGTTCCGATGGGGGCAGACATGCACCCCGGTGAAGGGTCGCCTTCCTTCCTAATTTTCGCCTTGCGTGATCCTATGGACGCAAATCTGGACCGCGTTCAAATCGTTAAGGGCTGGTTGGACTCTGACGGTGTGCCGCAAGAGAAAGTATATGATGTTGCATGGTCTGATGATCGCGTTGCTGATGCGAACGGAAAAATTCCTGCCGTGGGGAATACCGTCGATCTTTCGATCCCCAGCTGGACCAACACAATTGGCGCATCTGAATTGGGGGCCGTGTGGCAAGATCCTGATTTTGATTCCACCCTTAAAGCATTTTATTATGGCCGTGTGCTTCAAATTCCAACACCACGGTGGACAGCATATGACGCTATAAAGTTCAATTTGGACCTTCCTGAAAACATCCCAATGACAGTTCAGGAACGCGCCTACTCTTCGCCAATTTGGTATAGCCCTGAAGGATAATTTTATGAAACGTGTACTTCCCTCCCTTGCGGCCGGCCTTTTGGCAACCACCGCTTTTGCGGAACCAAACCCACTGCGAAACGCCTATTTTGGCGAAACACACATGCACACAGCATTGTCTTTGGACGCCTATATTGGGGGCGCGCGATTGATGCCATCGGACAGCCTGCGTTTTGCCAAAGGCGCACCCGTGTTGGTAAACGGGCGTCATAAACAGCTTGAACGCCCTCTCGATTTCGCGGCCGTAAGCGACCACGTTGAATATCTGGGTGAGATGTATTCGACGATCTTCCCTGACGCCCCGGGGTATCTTCAGGATGATCTTCAAGAACTACGCACGCTCGAAAGTCTTGAGGACAAACAAGCGTGGTTCTATAAATACGTGGTGTCCAATAATCGCGGAGACAATCCAAGCCACCCGCCTTTTTACCAAGGGCCCGAGACCACAAAATCCGGTTGGCAACTTATTATTGATGCCGCTGAAGAACATAATGATCCAGGGGTTTTCACAGCGCTCATAGCGTTTGAATGGTCGTCCGCACCTAAAGGCGGCAACATGCATCGCAACGTGATTTTCCGCGACAACATAGTGCCCGAATTACCGCTTTCGAGCTATGATACCAATAAAGTGGAAGAGTTGTGGGAGTGGTTACAAGCCACACAAGACGCGGGTTCAACGCTCTTGGCAATCCCGCACAACTCAAACGCATCCAAGGGCCAAATGTTCCCGAAGGTGGATAATTTTGGCGATCCGGTCGATGCCGATTATGCCCGCACTCGTGCTAAGTGGGAGCCGCTCATAGAAATGATGCAGATTAAGGGCAATTCCGAAGTTCACCAGTCATTCTGGACTGCAGACGAGTTTGCCGATTTTGAGAACGCCAATTCGATCCAAAAGAACTCCAACCGGTATTTCTCCAAACGCGATTTCGTGCGTGAGGGGCTGAAGCTGGGTGTGGCCTATGAACAAGACCTTGGCGAGAACCCTTTCAAACTTGGGTTCATCGGAGGCACAGATAGCCACAACGGACTTACTTCGGACGTAGCGGAAGATGATTTCATCGGGGGCCACGGTCCGGAAGATGGCAGCGTGGAGCGCCGCCGCACGGCAGGAGTCGGCGGCTGGATTGACGGCATTGATCTCTCTATCGGCTCACTTGCAGGTGTTTGGGCTGAGGAAAATACACGTGCCTCAATTTACGATGGCATGAAACGGCGCGAAACATTCGCAACTTCAGGTCCGCGCATTCAAGTACGCATGTTTGGCGGGGCAGACCTCACGGCAAACCTCAGCGATCCAGTTGCAATGGTTGAGGATGGCTTTGCCAACGGAGTGCCGATGGGAGGAGATTTGGCCTCGAGCGAGACCGCGCCAACCTTCACGGTATATGCGCTTAAAGATCCAATGGGTGCAAATCTCGATCGCATTCAAGTCATCAAGGGGTGGGTGGACAGCCGCGGCGAAACCCATGAACAGATTGTGGATGTAGTATGGTCGGATGATCGCGTCGCAAGTGCCGAGGGTCTCCTGCCCGCAGTTGGGAATACCGTCGATCTAACCACCGCCCTATACACGAATGATATCGGCGCAACGACACTCATGGGGAGCTGGACCGACGAGAGTTTTGATCCAAGCCAACACGCGTTTTACTACGCGCGGGCCATCGAAATTCCAACGCCAAGGTGGTCAACTTATGATGCGGTTCGCAATGATCTACCGTTGTTGCCCGAGGTAGCGGCCACCATTCAAGAGCGCGCTTGGGGATCACCAATCTGGTACACCCCTGCCAAGTAACCGAAAACGACATCCGGTTAACGATTTTGCGGATGTCGCGCTTGTTTAACTCGTTTGATTGGAAATCAAAATGTCGCTGACCCACCGCCACGTAGTGGCCGCCCTTTTCGCGATAGGTATCGCAGGCCCGACTTATGCAGTTGAAGGCGGGCTTGGCGCCTATCTCCTTGGGTCTCGAGACAGCTTTTCGGGCATTGTGCCGGGGCCTGGCACCTATGCGGGCATTGATTTTGTTCAGTCGGAAGGGTCAGTTCAAGGATTGTCGCTCGCGGGCTTGCCAATCAGGGCGGATAGCGATTTGAAGCTGTCCTTCGCCAAACTCAGCGTGACGGAAGTTTTTGACGGCGAGCTTTGGGGGGGAACGCCTGCTGTTAACATCAACATCCCCTTCGTCATCGATGCCAACCTGACGTTTATCGGCCAAACGCCCCCCCTCACAGGCCTGCCAATTTCGGATACGGCCTCCGGCGTTGGCGATATTACCGCGACAACATTGGTGGGATGGCACAGCGGCATGCTACATTATAGCGCAGCTTTTTCTGTATTTGTGCCCACAGGGAGCTACAGCACGGCCACCCTAGACGTTCCGAACAGAACGATAAATGCCCTCAATACCGGCAAAAATATTTGGTCCTTTCAACCCGTTTTTTCCGCAACCCATTTCAATCCGACCACGGGGCTGGAGGTCTCTGGGGCTGCTAGCCTTTTGTTTAGCACCCGCAACAAAGCCACGGATTATCAAAACGCTCCGGCTTTGAATCTTGAGGCCACAGTAATGCAACATGTGAAATCCGGATGGGCCTTTGGGGCTTCGGGCTATGCCTATCGACAAATCGGCGATGACAGCGGCACAGGCGCGCAAAGCACGAAAGCGTTTCTGGGCGCTGAAAGTCTAAGTGGACAAGTGTTTGGCTTGGGCCCCGCGATCACCTACAGCGGCACCTCTGTGTTTGGAAAAGACGTCAGCCTTAAGTTAAAATACTATAAAGAGTTCGGAGCAAAACGACGATTTGAGAGTGATACCTTGTGGCTCAATGTCTCGATGGTTTTTTAGGTTTGGCGGCCTTGCGATGTGTCTAAATCGCTTAGAAGAATGTTCGCTGGCAACGCGTGTTGTGAAATAAGCACGGCATTCGCCAAATCGATTTCTGGCGCGCGGACCAGTGCCGCTTCAGGCGAAAAGCCTTGCGCCAACCAGCGCTGCACAAGGCGGTCTTGTAAGACATCACCCGCCACATCAAGACGAAGATCACGATCTTTTTCTTGGCATTCTTACCTCAATTTTTCGTTGCAGAGAACGGGCCGATTATCGCACAGTTTTACCTACTCGGAGCTTTGATGGTTTGCGTGACTCTTGTTGTATTTGGTGTCGTGGTGATTGCTGCCTGCTCACTTGGCGCTCGGACCAAAGATTCTCCAAGCGCCCAAATTTTGCTCAACAGAGTTTCTGGCATAGTTTTTGTGTCGTTGGCATTCAAATTGGCGGCCCCTGAAAATTAGTTTTACGGGTGCGGCAGGTCTGGGCTCGAAGCCGACTTGCGACAGCGCTGAGAAAACTCCCGTTTCTAGGATTCCCCAATGTCGGCTTCAAACGTTCCGGCACACCCGGTTCGCACTTGCAGCGAATGTCAGCTGTCCGCCCATAGCACCAAACACTGCACTCCTGACCGATGTCGCCTCTGGTCTCATCTCTGCCATTTTTGTCTAATTAAAAACTACTTAGCCACCCGCAGCTTCGGCTTCGCCACCCTATACCGCAAGGCGTCCAACACCTGTGCCTCCGCTTCGAAATTATCGAGAACCCAGCTATAGAGCGACGCTGTAATTTGGGGGGAGAAATGCCCCATCATCTTTGATACCGCCGGAAGGGGAACGCCATTTCGCAAAAGATGCGACCCGAAATAGTGACGCGACGCATGCCAACCCGTCGCCACTCCCAACTCCTCGGCTGGACCGCTAATCACCTTACTACAAACGCTGTGCGATAATGGGCCGCCTCTAAATGCAGGAAAGAGAAGATTGTGTTCTGCTGTGGTATTAACACGTGGTGTAAAAACGCGGATCAGTTCTTCGCTTAAGGGCAGGTATCGGTTGCCCGTTTTCGATTTGGGGGCGTTTTGAACTGTCACGCCCCCTTTCTCGTAAGCAACCGTTTTAGCAATATGGAGGCGCTTTGTATCGAGGTCGATATCGGCTGGCGTTAGAGCCGCTATTTCGCCCCAACGAACGCCTGTAAAGGCCGTGACCAACAGCATGTCCGCTGCGGTTGGGTTAGCGGCCCGTACCCTGCTTGCTAGAAGTTCTGTTTCCTCTATCGAACGGATGGGCGGTTGCTTTCGTGGGTTCTTCACCATTTTTACGGTCGACAACATCGGCCCTAGCGTCGGAGGTAAAATATCCCATGCCATGGCATCCCGCACGATTCGCTTTAGAATTTTCGTGAAGAGTTGAATGGTGTAGGGCTGAAAGCCTCTTTCCTTCGCCTTACGGCCCAAGGATACGAAGGTCAGGGCGTTTATTTTATTGAGGGGTAAGTCCCCAAACCATTCGATTAAGACGCGTTCCTGCCAAGCGTATTGCATAAGAGTGGAATTGCTCAGGCCTTCGGAGGCGTAAGGCATCCAAACCTTGAGGAATGCCGCCAGCGGTTGTGCCCCGTCACCATAATCCCCAGCTTGGGACATTTCGGCTTCGATGCGCCGAGCCTCTAGGAGTGCGGCTTTCTTATCAGTGCCGTCGAACATCTTGGTTTTTATCTTCGTCTTGCCTGTCTTTTGGTCTTTGACGCCCCAGTGCATCTTCCAGCATTTTCCGGACTTTCTTAGTCTTTTAATCAGAAAAGCCATCCGTCCTGCTTCCGTTTCTGTTGTCGTTACTTCGTAACAATTGAGTCGACGATACTGAAACGCCTTTGTGGGCGGTACAACTTTCGTTTGAATTCCGTTGAGGATTTTCTCTTCCCCAGTTCGGCGACACCGCTGTCAGTGATTCGCTTCAATTTGCCTCAAACTTTGGAAATACATACTTTTCTTTTTTTGGCTTGGTGCTAGCGGCTTTCGAATAATTAGTTTTCTGAACCGGCTAAAAGTAAAACTCTCGTAGGTCACTTCTCAGAAATGACTATTTTACTATTTGTAAGTAAACGCTTTTTCTACAAGTTGATATTTTGATAAAGTAAACCACACATGTTTTACTTTTATTCAATAATAATAATGGCTTGCGTGATATCAGAAGTTGTGGGTAAGTCGTATTACAACAGAAATTACATCCTGAACCCAGACAATGCTCAAGCGCTAATTTCGTTAAAAGATAACATGATGGCTTCAAAAATATCGCATCAAAGCGAACTCATACGAGAAAGCAAAGAGACGATGATCCTGACAGATCAATCTTATCGGCTTTCTCCCTATATAGAAAGTATGAATCAAGATGAATATCTCCGAAAAAATCCCGACAGATCACCAGATTGTCGTAAGGGGGGTCTCTTAGCCTCAGTTCGGCTGCTGTCAGGAGCGCAGTGCTTTGTATGTGGCTGGGCCGATGTCGGCAAATCTTCTTTTTTCTAAATTCGCCGACAGTCCCACGATCTCAGCTTGATAAGCTTATTTCATCTTACAGGTACTCTTGCCAAGAATTCTGTAAAGTGGGCAGAAGTTAAGAAATGCCGTTCCAATTAAAATTAGACCCAACCAGCCCCAGACACCAATCGTCCCCATGAGCGTGAGGACTACGAGAATTGCGCCGACGGCTAGTCTTATCATGCGATCTGTTGATCCAACGTTTTTTGTAAGTTCCATAGTATTTTTCCTTTGCTAAACTTGTTGCTCGATTACTCAAACTCCATCTTCTCATAAACTCAACCCGCGTTCTTGGTCGCGGGTTCTTCAAATGTATCAAGGCGCGTGTAGGGCGATTGGTCAATATAAAAAGCGTAGGTCAAATCGCCGCTTTCGTCTATATGCTCTCCGATTTTGGTGCGAAGATACACGAGATAATCGTGGATGAAACGTTGCACTTGATCCATGTTTTCTGGATGACCATGGCTGAGGATGACATATGCAGCTTCCAATGCCTCAACTGATCATCCCGAGTTTCAATCCAATCAAGCGTATATGGGACGGAAGCAGATTGCATGTTCAGGTGCAGCATTGGTCACTATGCGCGGCGGGATCAACTGATCGACGCAACACACTGGGCGAACTTCTCAGCTGGGGTTTGATATTGCAAGGTCTTGCGGGGTCGTTCGTTCAACTGTCTGGCAATAGCGCTGAGTTTGGCTTGCGAATGAACC